>JAHKLT010000027.1 GCA_020854915.1 Methanobacteriaceae archaeon
AAATTCTTCAAAAAATAATAAAGAGGAATCAAATTCTTCAAAAAATAATAAAGAGGAATCAAATTCTTCAAAAAATAATAAAGAGGAATCAAATTCTTCAAAAAATAATAAAGAGGAATCAAATTCTTCAAAAAATGAAAATTATGATAAAATTAATGAAAATAAAGAAAAAATTAATGAAAAAATGGAAAGAGGAAGAGTTTTTGCAAATCAAGCAGCTAATGATTTAGGAAAAGGTTTTGATGATTTGATAATGAATTTAAAAACTTATCAAAAAAATATTGATGATAAATTCAATGAATATAAAAAGAATGCTAAAAATACATTAGATGTTGATTTAATCGAAGATAGTGAAAAATATTATTTAAAAGTAGCTATCCCCGGTGTCAAAAAAGAAACTATAGATGTTGAAATGAGTGAAAAAAGTGTTTTTATAAGTTGTGAATTCAAGCCATTGGAAGAGGAAATTGAAGATTTAAATGAAGATTATAATGTATTAATAAAATCTATACCTTCAGGTAAGTGTCAAAAAGAAGTTCCTCTTGAATCAGAAATAGAAATAGAAAATGTTAAAGCAAAATATGAAAATGGATCTGTTTTTGTTCAAATACCTAAAGTTGAAACTAAGAAATCTAAAATAGATTTAGAATAAAAGTATTTTAAATAGTTTAACAACTATTTCTTTTTTTATTTTTTAAGTTCATTCATATCTAACTTTTCCAATATGTCTAGTACTTCCTGGATCTTCATTATTAAAATGAGCTAAATAATAAATAAACCATTCTAAAGGAATAACTAGTACAAATGGAGATAATAATTTATTTATCTCAGCATAATCTTTTAGGTTATATACAATTATTTTTGCTTTTAATTTTTTTGAAAAATCTATAGCTTTCTTAGTAATTTCATCAGATTCATAGTTAGAATCTAAAAATATAAGAGGAATGTTTTCTTCAGCTCTTTCAATTAGTCCATGTCTAAATTCTGCAGAATATAATGGGCATGCATGTTTTATAGCTCCTTCCATAAGCATAGTCATAGATAATTTAAAAGCAAGACCAAAGTTTGGTCCAGATCCTAAACAATAAAAAATTTCATCAGCTTTAAAATCTTGTGCAAGTTTTTTATTATCTTCTTCAGTATTTTTTAATAAGTCTTCTATTAATGAAGGTAAATTTTGTAATTCCTCTAATAATTCATCTTTTTTATCATAATCAGATGCTTTAAAAAGAATTTGATATAAACAAGCAAGTTGAGTAATATATGTTTTAGTTCCTAAAATAGCTGTTTCCTTATCTCCTTGTGTTAGGATAGGACTTTTTGCTTCATTGATCATTGAACTATCATTTTCATTGGAAATAGCTACTGTATGAATTCCATATTCATTAGCTCTTCTAAGTGATGCTAATGTATCTGCTGTTTCACCAGATTGAGACGCCAAAATAGCTATTGAATTTTCGTTTTTATTTAATTTTTTATTGTAAAAAAATTCATAACCTGTGAACACCTCTATTTCTAAAGAAGAAGTCATCATTAGTGCATCTTTAACACTGTAACAAGTAGAAATAGAACTTCCACAACCAATTAAATAAATTTTATCAGCTTTTTTTACTTTAATAGAAATATCTTCCATTTTTGATAATTCTTTTTCAAAAGTCTTTCTTATTGCATCTGGTTGTTCCATCATTTCATCATACATTTTATAATTCATGACAATCCTCTTGATATTATTAAAATTATCTTTATTTTTAATTATATAAAAACTTTTTTTAATTATAAAAGTAATAAGATAGATAAGGTGAAAAATGTCTATTGATTTAACTTCTATTGGAATAAAAAAGGGACTTAAATACGAAGTGATTATTACAACAAAAAATCAAGATAATTCATTTAATGCTGCTCCATTTGGAATAATATCCAAAAAAAATAATGAGATAATCTGTAAAATATTTAAAACGAGTAAAACCCTACAAAATATAATTAATAATAAAAATTTTATTGTAAATATAACTTATGACCCAATTTTATTTACTTTATCTACAATAGAGAATATTCCCTCTAAATATTATGATGAAAATAATATTTTAAAAAATATTGATGCATATTTTATTTGTGATGTAATTGATTTTAAAGAATCTATAAGTCATGATGACCCCGTTCAAGAAAGTAAAGCTAGTATTATAATAGCTAAAGTAAAAAAAATACATATCAAAAAGAAATATGTAAAGCCAATAAATAGAGGAATATCTTATTTAATAGAATCTCTTGTTAATTATACTAGATTAGATATTGTTAATGAAAAAAAACAAAAGCATTATTTAGAAGAATTTAAAGAATCAGAAAGAATTATACATAAAGTTGGTTCATTAGAAGAAAAAAAAGCTATTAATATCTTAAAAGAGAAAATTATTGAAAAAGGATATAAATTTGATTAATTATTAACTACATCAACAAAAGAAAATTCATTTACATCAAATAATCCTTTATTTGACAATTTTAAAGATGGAATAACTAGTAAGCTTATAAAAGATAATGTCATGAAAGGGGAATCTAAAGTAGAACCTAATTTTTTAGATAGATTATGTAGTTTTTCTAGATTTTCTGATACATTAAAACAATTTTCATTAGTCATCAATCCAGCTATTGGAAGTTTTAAAATTTCTTTTTTTTTAGATCCATCATCATCTAAATATACAATAGCTAAACCACCTTGATTTTTAGCTATTAAATTTGTTGTATCAGCCATAAGCTCTGAAGAAGTTCCAACTACAATAATATTATGAGAATCGTGAGAAACTGATGATCCAATAGCTGCATTTTTAAGATTAAAGCCCTTTATAAATGCATTAGACATTGTATTACTACCATATCTCTCAACAACACTTATCTTTAAAATATCATTTATTAAATCTGCTTTTATAATGTTATTCTCTACTTTTAAATTAGATTTAATTTTATCTGTAACAATTTCTCCATTGTTAATTTTTATTACATTAACTTCAGCAGATTTTCCTTTATCATAGTAAATTTCAAAATCATGAGCTTTTTTATCATCTAATTTAAATGTGTTTTTAACTGGAAATTTTTTTGCTTCAAATAAAACATTTCCTTCATCATAAACTATATTCCCATTTATAAATGTTTTTTTTACATTTAAATTTTCAAGAGAATCTACTAAAACAAAGTTAGCCTTTTTACCATTTGTAATTGCACCTGAATTTAATCCATAATATAATGCAGGGTTTAAAGTGACCATTTTAATAGCTTCAATCATATCAATACCTAAATCCTGAGCTTTTTTAAGTGTTGTATTTAAATGGCCTTTTAAGAGATCCTGAGGATTTTTATCATCACTTACTAAAAAATCAAATATTGGTTTTTCAAAAACATCTTCAAATTCTTCTAATGATATATCTTCAAATAAATCATTGCTATTTAAAAAATTAATTCTTTTATTATAATCAAAAAGAGCTTCCATATTTTTAGCAGAAGATCCTTCCCTCACCATTATTTTCATACCTAATTTCTTTTTTTCAATAGCTTCATCGAAAGTTGAGCACTCATGGTCTGTGTATATTCCCTGACTGATATATTTTTCTAAATCTTCACCAGATAGTAATGGTGAATGACCATCTATAGGTTTTTGATAAGACTTTGCTAAGTCTAATTTATTTAATACATCAATATCTTCATTAATAACACCTGGAAAATTCATCATTTCTCCTAAGGCAATAATTTCGTCTTTTTGAAATAATGTTTCAATTTCTCTAAGAGATAATTCACCCCCAGATGTTTCAAAAGAAGTAGCTGGAACACAAGAAGGTGCAGTAAAATAAAAATCAAATGGTGTTGAATTAGCATTTTCAATCATAAGCTCAACGCCCTTAACACCACAAACATTAGCTATTTCATGAGGATCTGCAATAACAGAAGTAGTGCCATGACTTACTGCAATTCTTGCAAATTGAGATGGTGAAAGCATAGAACTTTCTATATGAATATGAGAATCAATAAAACCTGGAAGAAGAATCCCCTCAAAATCAGTTTCTTGATCTTTATCTGTAACAATTGGAGTTACATCTTTAATTAAGCCATTTTTAATATTAATATGAGCAGGATATATGAAATTTGTATAAACATCTAACATATAAACTTTAAATTCCATCAAACCAACAAAATTATTATTTATTTAAAGATTCATAAAGAACAGGTAAAAAAGCACCAATATCAGTTACAATACTAAGAACTTGAGCACTTCCCCTATCAGCTAATTTAGTTACTGTAGCTGGATTAATATCTACACAAATACTTTTAACTTTAGAAGGTAATAAATTACCTACGGCTATAGAATGTAACATAGTAGCAATCATAATAACCATATCAACTTCCTGAGCATATTTTCTCATTAATTTTTGGGATTTAACAACATCAGTTATAACATCAGGAAGAGGACCATCATCACGAATTGAACCTGCTAAAACATAAGGAATATCATTTTTAATACATTCATACATTATACCTTTTGTTAAAGTTCCATCTTTAACTGAATCTTTAATAGAACCAGAATTATTAATTTTATTTATTGATCTCATATGATGAGTATGACCATGTGAAACAATTTCACCACTTTCAATATCAACACCTAAAGAAGTTCCGAAAATTGCAGCTTCAATATCATGAGTAGCTAAAGCATTACCAGCAAAAAGAACGTCAATAAAACCTTCTTTTATTAAAGATGCTAAAATATCAGCTGAACCTGTGTGAACAATTGCAGGACCTCCAACAATAGCTATTTTACCACCTTTTTCTTTAATCTCTTTAATTTCAGTAGCTATTTTATCAACAATAGACATTAAAGGTTTTTCAGAAGAAACTTCACTGTTCATAAATTCAAAGGTGCTTTTTTTACCTCTAGACCTTTGAGGAGGTGTAACTTTAATCCCATCATGCCCTACAACAATTAAATCCCCTTTTTTAATATCAGCAATAGGTTTACAATAAGCCTTTCTTTGTTTTTCATCAACAACAACCATACAATCCATTTCAATATTTTCAACAACAAGCCAATCCCCTTTATTTAAAATATGAGTAATATGATTAGAAGTTGAATAAAAACCTTCAGGAGCAACCATATCTTTAGGAGAATTTTTAAGTTCTGCTTCTTTAATTTCAGCTATTGAAGCACCTAAATCAGTTAACTCCTCTAAAATATTATTTAAAAGATCAGAAGTGTCTGCAGAAACAAGAATCTTAGCTCTACTAATATCTGACTTTCTTTTTCCTACATCAAATTCCAATATATCAAAATCCCCTCCCTTATCCATAATAAGATCCATAGTTTTTGGAAGAACTAATGAATCAATAATATGGCCAGAAAGTTCTATAGTTCTTTTATTCATAATATTAATCCTTTTGTTTAGATAATAATAAAATATTGTTTAAATTACTATTTAAATAATTCGTCTGAATATAAAAAAGTTTAAAAATACAAACTAAACAATAAATTTAAAATAATGTTAAAAAATCATAAATAATTTTAGAAGAAGTAATAGCTGTAATATCTCCTAATTTATTAGAAGAATTTTCAACTAAATCAAAACCTACTAAATTTTTTCCAACAAGTTCTTTAAAAATCAATTCAGTATCATTAGGAGATATTCCACAAGGAGTGGGATTTGAAACATTTGGAGCAAAAGAAGGATCTAATACATCTAAATCAATAGTTAAATAAATAGGTGTTTTAATTTTATTTATTTTATCTAATGAATTTTTAATATTTTCTACAGAAAAAGAGCTAATATTATTATTTGAAATAGAATAATTTTCTTCTTCTTTTGAAAATGACCGAATTCCTATTTGAATAAGTTCATCGATATCTAATTCATGTACTCTTCGTAAAACAGTAGCATGAGAAAATTTTTCATCTATAAAATCATCTTTTAAATCCATATGTGCATCTAAATGGATTACAGTTAAATTATCATAGCTATTTAAAACTCCTTTAATAGAACCATAAGTAATACTATGTTCCCCACCAATGATTAATGGTTTAATATTATAAAAATTTAATTCATTTACAGTTTCTTCTAATATTTCACAAGTTTTAAGACAATTTCCAGGAATAGTATTCAAATCCCCAAAATCATAAAAAGGAGAATTTATATTTTTTTTAAAAACAGAATTAAAATTTTCAAACCCAAAAGAAGCTTCACGAATAGTTATTGGGCCTAATCTTGAACCTGTATGGTAAGAAGAAGTACTATCAAAAGGAACACCAATAATTCCCCAAGAATCTTTTTGAATTTCATCTAAATTTACAATTTCTTTTGAAAATGCAAATTTCCATGGTTCATATGTGTTTAAAAGCATAAAAAAGTTAAAGAATAAAATTACTTTATTCTCATTATTTTCATATTACCTAAAGCTTGAATGTAATCTACTTCAACACCTTCAGTAATTTCATTTTTTAAATCATCAGGCATAGGAAGGTCTAATGTTTCGTAACTTTCCATATCCATTAATTGAACATTACTTCCTGCTATAGATAAAACTTGTCCAACTCTTTTATCAATAATAGGAATATCTACTTTAGTATCTACAGGTTTAACAATACTTCTCTTTTGATTGTCAAAAATTCCAACAGCTTCAAGTCTTGCTTTTGCTGCTCCGTGTTTTCCAGGAGAAGATGTTGTTAAACTAGTGATTTTTGATGCTTCTCCACCTAATACAATATATTTACCTACTTTTAAAGTTTTTATTTCTACAACTTTTGTTGACATTAAATTTCCTCCAATATAAATAAGATTAAAAAAAGTTTTTATAAAATCTATAATAATAAATATATATATTAACTTTTTATTTAAATGATTCGCTTTTTAAAGTAGAGGATAATATATTATATTTTGTTAATAAAAATTAATAGTGATAAGATGAAAATAGCTATTGTTTCCGGAAAGGATGAAGGACCAAGTAAACTTAATGCTTTTGATAATGCGCTTTTAAAAGCAGGTATTGGAGATGTAAACCTGATAAAAGTTTCTAGTATGCTAGAAAAAGAAACTGAACTTGTTAATTTACCAAAGTTGAAAGCTGGATCCATGATCAATTGTGTTTTATCAACAATAACATCAGAAAAGCAAGGAGACAAAATTACAGCTGCAATAGCTATTGCACTTGGTGAAAATTTAGGTTGTGTAGTTGAAAATTCAGATATAAACAAAGACTCCGAAGATGTAATTAATGATTCAATAGCTATGGTCAAATACATGATGGAGAAAAGAAAAGAAGAAATACAAGAAATAATTGTTAAAGAAGAAATACATGTTGTTGAAAATATAGGTTCAGTTGTAGCTGCTGTTGTTTATTTAGAATGATTAAAGTGATTTAAATGGAAGAATCTTATATAAAACTTGCAAAAAAAATTTCTAAAGAAATTATTGATAAAGTCGAAAAAGAAATATCACCCCACATTGGTAAATCAAAATCTGGAGAGATTATTAAAAATGGAGCTGATGGTACTCCAACTTCATATATTGATATTTTAGCTGAAAATATTGTGATTGATATTTTAAAAAAACAAAATGAAAGTTTTTTTTTGATTAGTGAAGAGATTGGTGAGATGAAAGTTGGAAAAGGAAAAGTAGAAACCACAAATATCTATGAAATACTATCAGATAAAAATTTAGATTATTGTGAAATTCCAAAATTAATATTTCTAGTAGATCCATTAGATGGTACAAGTAATGCTATAAAAGAAATTCCATCATATGGTATTTCAATTGCTGTTGCCAAAACTCCAAAAGATAGAGTTGCAACATTAGATGATGTTGAATTAGGTTTTATTAAAAATTATGCCAATGGCAATCAATTTGAAGCTGAAAAAGGTAAAGGAGCATGGTTAAATGGTCAAACAACAAAACCCTCTGATGAAACAAAAATAAGTAATCTTTCATTTGGTGGTTTTACCAAAAGTAATACAGTAGAAGCTTCAAAATTAATAGACACAGCAAGAAGAATGAGAGTTTTAGGTTCTGTTGTTTTAGAATTATCATATGTAGCTAGTGGAAAATATGATGCATTTCTTGATTTAAGAGGTAGTAGAATCATTGATATAGCTGCTTCTAAATTAATAGTAGAAGAATGTGGTGGAATCATCACAAATAAGTATGGTGAGACAATAAAGAGTAAGCTCAGCATACATGAAAGAACAATGGTAGTTGCATCAGGTAATATTGACCTCCATAGCCAGATCATTGATATAATTAATAATAATGAAACAGAAATCATTGGAAAAATAGGTATTATAAGTAGAGTAGATGATTATAAATCTATATTATTTTCTACTAAAATAATTGAGTTCCTTTTAAATAATGGAATGGATATTGTTATAGAAACTAGTTTAGCCCTTAAATTACAGGAGTTAAAAAATAATCCTAAAATCAATTATATAATCAGTAAAACAAAATTGGAAGCTCCTGAAATTGCAGAATTCTTAGATGAATTAAAATTCAATGTTAATTATAAAGAATATTCCTGTAAAATAGATAAAATTGATTGTGATATGGCAATTATTTTAGGTGGAGATGGAACCTTACTTAGAACTCAAAGTAAAATGATAAAAGAAATTCCTATTTTTGGTATTAACATGGGAACTGTAGGATTTTTAACTGAAATTGAAGTTAAAAATACCTTTACAGCATTAAAATCCATTATAAAAGGAAAATATTACACTGAAAAAAGAACACAACTTAGAGTTTCACATGAAAGCCAAAGATATTATGCATTAAATGAAGTAGTAATAATGACTGAACAAACTGCTAAAATGCTTCATTTTGAAGTTGAAGTTGATGGTGAAGTTGTTGAAAAGTTTAGAGCTGATGGATTAATTATTTCAACACCGAGTGGTTCAACAGCTTATTCTATGTCTGCTGGTGGACCAATATTAGATCCAAAGGTTGGAGGATTCATAATAATCCCTATTTGTCCATTTAAATTAGGATTAAGGCCATTTATTGTTTCTGATAATAGTGAAATAAAAATTAAATTATTAAAAAAAGGTAAAAAAGCTATTTTTGTAATGGATGGTCAAATAAACGAAGAAATGAGATATTTAGATGAAATAAAATTCGAAAAGGCTAAAAAGAAAGTTAATTTCATTAGAACAAGTAAAAAATATTTCTATAAAAAAATCAAAGATAAATTAGCAGGATAAAATGATACAATGAATATAGAGGTTTATGATAAATGTTTAGTTATAGATTTAACCCATGGTGGAATTAATATAGCTTCACAAATAAGTAAAAAAAAGCTATTTAAAAAAGTTTATGCTTATGATATTTATAAAACATTAAATCAGCAAGATATTAATTTATTAAATTATAATAATGTTGAAATTATTGATGATTTATCAATATTAGAAGGAGATATATTAATCATCTCTCCAGTTCATTTATCTTTAAGTGAAGATGAAATAAAAGAAAAAATCAACAATAAATATAATCATTACAAATTTATAAATCATCATGAAGCTGTAAAATTAATTTTAGAAGATTACCTTAAAACAAATGAAGATATATTAAATATCGAAGTAACAGGAGTAAAAGGTAAAACTAGTTCTGTTTTTATGTTAAATGAAATATTTAAAGATAATAATACTTTAATTTTGACTAGTATTGGGGCATTTTTATTTAAAGATAAAAAAAGATATTTACTTAAACAAGATATAAGTATAACTCCAGCAAACATATTAAATACTATAAACCTTGCAGAAAAAGTTACAAATCCGCCATGCCAAGTTTCAAAATCATGCACTATAAAAGGTCCGGAATATAAAACAAGTATCATTGAAAATTCATTAGGAGCAAGTGGTATTGGAGATATTGGTCTTTTAACCAATATCATTGAAAATTATAAAATAGCTAATAATAAAAAAGATGCAAAAGAAGCTAAAAAACAAATTTTTAATTGTAAAAAAGTAGTAATTGAATATGAAACCTTAAAAAAATTTTATACTGATGAATCTTTGAAATATCAATCAAAGATCAATACTTTTTCTTTAGATAAAAATAATATTGAAGCTAATTTAGTTTTAAAAGGTGTTAAATACAATTTAGAGAAATCTGAAATTAAAATTGAATATAAAGATATTTTAACAATAACTAATGAAAAAGTTTCAGGTTCTATGAAATTTCAAGGATTTGCTCTTGGAAAACATCATGTGCAAAATATATTAGGTGTAGTATGTACAGCATTATGTTCCAATATAAGTGAAGATGTAATAAAAAAAGGATTAAATAATTTTAAAGGTATTCCTGGAAGAAGTTCTATTAAAAAAGTTAATGGTAAAAATATAATAGAAGAAATAAATCCAGGGATTAATGTTGAATCAATTAAAGCATCTGTAGATATGATAAAAAATCTAAAAAATTATACTATTATGATTGGTGGAAAATATGGTATAAGTTGTGAAGAGATTAATGAAGAAAAATTAGCTAATTATTTAGATAAAATTGCTGAAAAATATGATATTATTTTATTTGGAGATCTTGGAAAAGGTGTTTTAAAAAAAATGACAAAGAAATTAGAATTTATAAATAGTTATATGGATATTCAAAAAATTGCAAAAGACAGTAAAAAGAATGTTTTATACATTTACAGGTCTAATTATAAAGAATTATCAAAAAGATAAGTCGAAAAATTTTTATAATTTTAAATTAAAAAATAATAAACACGTGGTTAAATATGAAAACTATAATTTTTTGTCAAAGTTGTGGAATGCCTCTTGAAAATGATAATAAAGGAACAGAAAAAGATATGAGTAAAAGTAATGAATATTGCAAATACTGTTATGAAAAAGGTGAATTTAAAAAGGAATTAACAATGGGACAAATGATTAAAACTAATCTTAAATATATGAAAGATAATACTTCAGATTTTAATGAAACCGATGCATTTAATCAAATGAACAGATTTTTTCCTACATTAAAAAGATGGAAAAAAGATTAATTAAAAATCATTTATATAAGCCCAATTTAGATGAAAACATATTTAACAATCTAAAATATTTTTATAATTTATATACTATTTTTTAAAATTAACATATTTTATCTCTAAAAACATTTAAATTTAGAATATCTTTATTTATTATTAAATACAAATTTTATATATTAAATAAAATTATAATTATTATTAAAGATTTCTAAAAATTGGAGTTGATTTATTGATTATTGGAACTAGAGGAAGTCAATTAGCCCTTGTTCAAACCAATTTCATAGCGAAAGAATTATCTAAATTAACAAATATAAAAATTGATAAAAATATAATTAAAACAAAAGGAGATAAAATTACAAACTCCCAATTATATAATATGGATTCTAAAGGACTTTTTACCAAAGAATTAGATAAATCTGTTCTTGAAGAAGAAGTTGATTTAGCAGTACATAGTTTAAAAGATGTTCCAACTGATTTAGATGAAGATCTTAAAATTACTGCTGTCCCTCAACGAGAATCCCCAAATGAAGTGTTAATCTCTACAAAGACTTGGGAAGAATTAAAATCTGGTTCCACACTTGGAACTAGTAGTTTAAGACGAGAAGCTTTTTGTAATCATTATGAAAAAGGATTTGAATTAAAACCCATTCGTGGAAATATCGAAACACGGATTAATAAAGTTATGGATGGAGAAGTAGATGCTACCATTATGGCTCAAGCTGGACTTAAAAGATTAAATTTAACAGAAAATATAAAAACAATATTTCCAACAAATTATATAACTCCTGCAGCAGGCCAAGGAGCATTAGCTATTATAACAAGAAAAGATTCTGATAAAATAGATATTATTTCGAAGTTAAATGATGATAAAACTTATTATTCTGTTTTAGCTGAAAAAACCGTTTTAAAAGAAATTGGTGTTGGTTGCCAATGGCCAATTGGTTCAATAGCTACAATAAAAAATAATCAATTAGAACTTTATTCTATATTATTAACTCAAGATGGAGAAATTTTAGGAAAAAATAATATTAAAGGATCTATAAAAGATGGAGAAAAAATAGGTCAAAAAATTGGAAAAAAATTTAAAGATTATATTTAATTAGGAGAAATTATTATGAAATTTATAAATGTTGGTGTTATAGGTGTTGGAGCAATGGGTTATAACCATGCACGTGTTTATTATAGATTAGAAAATGCTAATTTAGTAGCTGTTTCTGATGTTAGTGAACGTACCTTAAATAAAGTATGTAAAAAATATGATGCTAAAGGATATGATGATTATTCAGATTTACTTAAAGATCCAGAAATAGAAGTTGTAAGTGTTTGTGTACCTACAACTAACCATCATAAAGTAGTTATGGAAGCTATAGAACATGGAAAACATGTACTTGTTGAAAAACCAATAGCTTTTACTTTAGAAGAAGCTGAAGAAATGATAGCTGCTGCAAAAGAAAAAGGAGTTATTCTTGGAACTGGACATGTTGAAAGATTTAATCCTGCTGTTCAAAAAGCAAAAGAATTAATAGAAAATGATGTAATTGGAGATGTTGTATCTGCATCTGCAAAAAGAGTAGGTCCATTTCCTCCAAGGATTAAAGATGTAGGAGTAACTATTGATTTAGCTATTCATGATTTAGATGTTATGTATTATCTTTTTGATGAAGATGTAAACCAAATATATGCAACAATGGGAAGTATTCTAGAAAAATGTGGTTATGAAGACCATGCAGAAATAATGGTGAATTTCCAATATGGTATAACTGGAATACTTGAAGTAAATTGGTTAACTCCGTATAAAAGAAGAGAAATAGAGATTACAGGAACAGATGGTATAATTTCTGTAGATTATATTGAACAAAATATTGATGTTTATGGTAAATTTGCACAGGATATAGAAATGAAACATGAAGAACCATTAAAAGAAGAATTAAAATCATTCCTAAATTCTGTTGCAAATGGAGAAGAACCAATTATAACTGGAGAAGATGGACTTAATGCCCTTAAAATGGTTATTTCAGCACAAAAATCTTCAAAAGAAAAAAGACCAATAAATTTTGATGAACTATAATTATGGTGAAACAATGAAAGATAAATTAATCAAAAAAGCTCAAGATCTCAGATCACATGGTTTTACAACTGGAGAAATAGCTGATGAGTTAAATGTTTCAATAGACACTGCAAGATGGTTAACTTTACAAAAATCAACTGAAAAAAAATCTGATGCACCAATTGACTTTGCGATTAATTGGAAAAATTTAGGTGGAAATTCAACTCGTTTAAAACATGTTTCTAGTGCCTTAAGTGATGTTGCACTATCTCATGGAGAAGCAGATGTCATAGTAGGCATAGCTATCAGTGGAATACCATTTGCAACTATGATGGCAGAAAGTTTATGTGAAATATCTGAAAAAGGAACATCACTTGCAGTTTTTCATCCAAACAAGCATAGAAAAGAAATGGACACTGGTGATGGAGCTATTAGTGGAAATTTTGGTTCTGTAAATGGAAAAAAAGTAGTTATAGTTGATGATGTTATAACAAGTGGAAATACTGTAAAAGAAGTAATTAGATCTGTAAAAGAAAGTGGAGGAGAACCGTTAGTTGTAACTGTTTTAATAGATAAAGCTGGTTTATCTGAAATTGATGGTGTTCCTATAGAATCATTAATAAAAGTAACTAGATTAGATTAGTGTAAGAAATACCAGATGAATTCGCATATTTTTCAAATCCACCAATATTTTTTTCACCATATTCTCTAGCACTTTCTATTTTATCATCATTTTGATAAATAAAATTGTATATTATTTCTTTTATATATTTTACTTTTTCTTCAATTATTACTATAATTTCTGGAGAATTTTTTCCCTGATTTTCTTCTGAAATATCATTTGACTCAGTAATACCACTAGATATATCATTTAACATAAATAAACCCATAATGATAAAAATTAAAAATATAATAGCTATAATAATTCCTATTTTAGCAGCAGTAGACATTCCTTTATTTTCTTTTCTATAATAATCTCTTTCTCTTTCATCTAAATTTCTTTCTCTTCTCGACAATTCTTGTTCTTTTTTATATAATTCTTCATCGAAAGGTGGATAATCCCTTCTTCTCATAATAAATCACCTCAAAAAAATTAGATTGAAAATATTTATTATATCTAAATATGTTTATTATTTAATATAAAATTTTCGTTATAAATTAAAAATATGAATAAAAAATAGAAATTATTATAAAAATTATAAAAAGTGTTAGATAAATTAAAAATTTAATTTATCTTCCAACTAACTTTAAATCAGTTTGTGCAACAGTTTCAGTATCTAAAGCTCTTAGATCTGATCTGTTGAAATTTTTGATATCACTATGGCCTGCAAGTTGTGCAAGCATTTTTGCCTCTTCAGTCATAGCATTAATATAATTAGCTACTTGTTTAGCTGCAATATCAATATTACATTTTTCTTCAAGTTCAGGAATCTGAGTTGCAATACCTACTGGACATTTTCCAATATGACATAATCTACAACCAATACAACCCATAGCTATCATAGCACCTGTACCCACATATACTGCATCTGCACCCATAGCCATAGCTTTAGCTACATCTCCACCATTACGGATTCCACCAGTAATGATTAAATCAACATCATCTTTAGCCCCAATTTCTTCTAAAGTACTAACAGCTTGATTAAGAGCAGGTAATGTAGGTACACCAGTTTGTTCAATAACAACTTCAGGAGCTGCACCAGTTCCACCTTCCATACCATCAAGAGAAATAATATCTGCACCAGCTTCATAAGCTATTTTAACATCTTCATCAATACGACCAGGACCTAATTTTAAAATAATAGGAATTTTCCAATCAGTAACTTCCCTTATAAGTTCAATATGTTTAGCTAAATCTCCATCATTCGGAGCATCTAAAAATCTACAAGGACTTAATGCATCAGTTCCTTCAGGAATTTCTCTAATCTCAGCAATATCTGGTGAAACTTTCTCTGCAAGCAAATGCCCCCCCATACCTGGTTTTGCACCTTGACCAACTTTAACTTCAATAGCATCACCACTGTTTAAGTATTTTGAGGAAACACCAAATCTACCAGATGAATACTGTACAACAAGATTATCAGCCATTGTTCTCTCATCAGGAAGCATACCCCCCTCACCAGTATTAGCTGCAGAACCTGACATAGCACTTCCTTTAGCCATAGCTAATTTACAACTTTTACTTAATGCACCAAAAGACATTCCAGCTATTAAAACAGGAGTTTTTAATTCTAATGGATTATCACAGAAACGTGTACCTAATGTTACACTTGTATCACATTTTTCTCTGTATTTATCTACAGGTGCAACAGATGCTTGACCAGGCAAAATAATTACATCATCAAAAGTTTTAATTTGTCTTTCTGCACCAAATCCTCTTAAAGAATACTCTCCAGTTCTTGCATTATGGCGAACTTGTTTAATTGTTTCTGTATTCCAAATATAACCAGCATTCATTATTCTTTTCTCATTTGTCATATAAATCATCAGCCATTAATTTATAAAGCATTCACCAATTCTAAACAATTTCTTTTACAAGAACTAACACATGCAGGTGTATCTCCTGTCTTTTCAATACATTGTCTATTACATTTAAGTGCATTTTTCTCTTCAGTATAATCTATAGCACCTATAGGGCATACAGATATACAAAGCTTACAACCAACACAATCATTTTCATCTAAACATACAATATCTGAAAGTTTTGTAATAGCATCACTAGAACAAGCTTTACCACATCTAGGATCTTCACAATTACGACAAGTTATTGAAAGATAACCTTCTTCAGTATCAAGAATCTTTATAACGCTTGAACCATCGTTATATTCCTTACAAGCTTCTACACAATCCATACATCCAATACAATCATTTGATTTTGTTAATAAAATTTGACTCATTTTTTTCCTCCTTAAAATATTAATTTATTAATTATTCATCTCCATAAAATGGCCTTGTTTTATCATGAACAATTTTAGTAAACTTAGATGGGTCAGCATCAATATCATACTTTGAAAACAAATTTTGCAATTTAGTAATATCTCGGTTAGCCATATTTGCAGTTTTAGCATTAAAACCTAATTCAAAATCACCACCAACATAAATAGTACCTCCAACCATCCATTCACCAGTTTCAGAACCAGCATTACCAGTTATAATTATATCACCATGAAGCATGAACAAACCAGAAGAATCACGAATATCACCATCAACCAATATAACTCCTCCTTTATTTAATTGGCCAACAGCATCACCAGCATTACCTTTAATAACAATATTACCCCCACGAAGACCAAATCCAGCACCATCACCAACAGATCCACTAACAACAATCTCCCCACGAGTCATATTATTACCAACATAACGTTGACAAAAACCATCTACTTCAATCTCAGCACCATCATTCAAAGCACCAATAAAATCTCCAAACTCACCTTCAAGCAAAAAATGAGAATCATTCTGAACACCAACAACAATAGAATCTAATTGCTTAACAGAACAAACACAAAAATCTTTAAAGTTATTTTCAAGTCCTTTTCTAATCTCACTATTGACATCCCGTGAAGAATCTTTCTTATAAACCATAACAACATCTGTAACCAAATTATCACCACACTATATGTCTCATTTATAACAAAACATAAATTTTCAATAAGTAATTAAGTATTTGAAAAAACTAATTTAAATAATTAACATTTCTAATCATAACAATTTAAAAAAATATTAATAAAATATATTTAAAATTAAAAATAAAATACACAGAAATAGCTATCCTAATATAAATAATATAAAACAAAGTAATATATAAATACTTAGATAAATAAACAGATAAAGTAATAGAATGAAAGAAAAATAAAAAAATTACTAAAAAAATAACAAGTCATTAAAAAAAATAAAATTATATAAAAAAAATAAAAATTTTATAAAATAATTAATTGATAATTAAAGTTTTAACTTTTAGCTTTATTTTTTTGCATACCTTTAACAACTGGACATGTAGCAACACATGCATCACATAAAACACAAAGATTTTCATCAATCTTTGGTGTTCTATCAATAAGTTCTAAAGCATCAGTAGGACAAACATTCTCACATGCACCACAACCAACACATATACCTTCAGTAACTTTTTCAAGTTCAAATGGTGATACACTATCAACATCAATATTTCTATCAGTTAAATCTAAATTCTTTTGAGATCCAATTAATACTGGGCATGAACCAACACATTTATCACAAAGAATACATAGATTTTTATCAATAATTGGTTTTCCTTGGTTCAATGATATTGCATTAGTAGGACAAATGTTTTGACAATTTCCACAAACTGTACAGAAACCATCTAGTAACTCAGCAAATTTAAATGAAGTAATTTCACCAATTTCTAAAGGTTTTCTAGAACCATTGACTATATCTTTTACATCTATAACTTCCAAACAATCTTTTTCACATGCACTTACACATGCAGGTGTATCTCCTTCATTTTGGATACATTGTCTATTACATTTAAGCATTCCATCATCATTATAATTGATAGCACCTATTGGACAAACTAACATACATAATTTACATCCAACGCAAGTATCATCATCAAGAACAACTA
Organism: Methanobacteriaceae archaeon; assembly: GCA_020854915.1. GTDB lineage: Archaea > Methanobacteriota > Methanobacteria > Methanobacteriales > Methanobacteriaceae > JAHKLT01. The sequence goes on from JAHKLT010000027.1 coordinate 17,637, forward strand.
AATCTTCAGTTCTTGTTATTGCATCTTTAAAACAAACCTCACCACATCTTGGATTAACACAATTTTGACAAACAACTGCTGCATATCCATTTGCTGATTTAAAAATATCAATAACACTTGAACCGTTATTATATCCTTTACAAGCTTCTACACAATCCATACAACCATCACAAACATCAGGTTTTGTTAAAATAATTTGACTCATATTTTTATACTCCTTAAAACATTAAACTCAATAAAAATTAAAAATTAAAAATTATATTATTAATCTCCATAGAATGGCCTTGTTTTATCATGAATGATCTTAGTAAACTTAGATGGATCAGCATCAATATCATACTTTAAAAACAAATTTTGCAATTTAGTAATATCTCGGTTAGCCATATTGGCAGTCTTAGCATTAAAACCTAATTCAAAATCACCACCAACATAGATAATACCTCCAACCATCCATTCACCAGTCTCAGAACCAGCATCACCAGTTATAATTATATCACCATGAAGCATGAACAAACCAGAAAAATCACGAATATCACCATCAACCAGTACAACACCACCTTTATTTAATTGGCCAACAGCATCACCAGCGTTACCTTTAATAACAATATTACCCCCACGAAGACCAAAGCCAGCACCATCACCCACAGATCCACTAACAACAATCTCCCCACTAGTCATATTATTACCAACATAACGTTGACAAAAACCATCTACTTCAATCTCAGCACCATCATTCAAAGCACCAATAAAATCTCCAAACTCACCTTCAAGCAAAAAATGAGAAATATTCTGAATACCAACAACAATAGAATCTAATTGCTTAACAGAACAAATACAAAAATCCTTAAAATTATTTTCAAGGCCTTTTCTAATCTCACTATTGACATCCCGTGAAGAATCCTTCTTATAAATCATAACAACATCTTTAGCCAAAATATCACCATAATAATATTTCAAAATTTAATGAAATATTTCAATAGTAAATATTTATCTGAAAATACTAATTTAAATATTTAACACTAAAAATCATTATAAATTTATTCTCTAAAAATTCAAATTGTTTAATGTTGATAGAGAAATATAAACCTTTATATAATACTTACTATAAATTACAATACATTCAAGTATAAAAAATTTAAATTTATAAACAAATAAAAAAATAATATTGAATAAAAATTTGTTTAATTTCAATTTAATGAAAAAATTAATAAAAAAACATATCAAAATACAAAAAAAGTGAATTATGTCTATTGATACTTATCAAGTAGAAGGTGTGAAAATGTATAAAAAAATTACATCACAAGATATAAATAAAATTGAAATTCCTAATAATCAATATAATGAAATTAAAAAAGATTATTTTACTAAAAAGGAAAATAAATATTGTTTATACAAAAAATATCATATGAAATACAATATATCTAAAGATAATTTCTTAGAACTTCTCGAAAAATTAAAATCTGAATTTAACCCAATAAAAAAACAATCCAAATGTAGAATAAAACGAAAAAATAACCAATATAGTTTTTATGATAAACACCCTCTGTCTTATAAAATAGAAGGTATTTATCATAATGGATACAAAACAAGTGAATTCCAAAAAATCAAAAGAAAATTTAATTAACTTTATATCTTAAAATAGCTGCAACACCCCCAAAAGCTTTTAAAAGTTGAATTCCCTCTTCTGTTTCTGTTGAAATAAATTCTACATCTGTTCCAAGCTCTTCAGCTGTTTCTACAAAAAATTCAACTAGAGTTTTAGACTCTACAAGTTTCATTTTATCATTACATTTCTCACAATTCTCATCAATTTTATCGTTTGGAGATTTTAAAGTGATTTCCTTTTGAGAATTACAATTAGAACATTTAATAGTATTCCGAGTGAACAATAAATCTTCGGATAATAATAGAGTATCAACTGCACCTATAAGCAAATTTTTTCTAACTTCTTCTTCACCATAAGAAGCAAGACCATCCTCGTTGATTAATTCTTTTAAAAATTTTTGAACAATCTTTTTTTCTTTCATTACATCCAATTCATCTAAAACATCTGCAGATTTATCAATAACTTCTCTTATTCCAAATTCACCAGTATAAGACGTATCTACAGTAGTAATTATTTTATCCTTAATCTCATAATTAAGATAATCACCTTGAACAAATTCTTCTTTTGTATGACCTGGTCCTCCAATTACAACACCAGTTAGATCTTTCATGTCTAAAAAAACATCGTTCATATGTTCCCCAATTCTTTTTTTAAATTCATGGGCTGCTAAATCAATAACACGATCAAATCTTCGTTGAGATTGACCTCCAGCTTTATGTTTACCTGGAACACCACTAGTTAAATGGTTTAAAATATCTACTCTTTTACCTCTTAAAGTAGCTATTGTAGCTTCTTTTCTATCAATTACAGCCAAACCATATGTTTCTTTAACTTCAATCATGTATTCTAAAGGTTCTAAAAAGAACTCATTATTACATTGGTACCAATATGTTTGAATAGGTTCAGGTGGTTCAAAAACATAAGTTTCCATTTTTTCAGTACCAGGACCACCTTTAGGTATCATACCAACAAATAAAACTAATCCATTAGCTGGAGGTTTTTTAAATAAACGGATTCTTTGTAAAATAACTTCAATAGCTGATTGAACGTTTTTTTTAGTTTGTTTACTTTTAATATTAGCACTTTGTCCAAGTTCATCACGCATATGTTTTCCAACATCACTTAGTTGTTTATCTGGAGGAATATATACTGAAACAAGTTCTGTACCCCTACCTTTTTTTTGTGATAAATCTTTTAATGTCTTTTTAAATTCATATAACTCTTTTGATGATATATCTGACATGTTTTCTCCAATAATAATTTATAATAATTAAAATAAGTTATTAAAATTAATAATAATTAAATATATAGTTCATAATAAATAAATATTATTAAAAAATTACTTTTTTGTTTTTAAAAGAATAATATGTGTAGAAACTAAAATAGCTATTATAACTAATAAAATAGTTATATAAAATTTATTTGTTGCAATAATAGAAATTGTTATCATTGCCCAAACAAAAATAATGCTCTTTATTTTAACATCTAGTGGAACACCTATTTTATTTCTATAATTATCAATATAACTTCCAAAATATTTATTATTTGCAATCCACTTATCAGCTTTTTTAGAACTTCTAGAAAAAAAGAAAGCTGCCAATAAAATAAAAGGAGTTGTAGGTAGAACTGGTAATACTACACCAATAGCTCCAATACCTACAAATAAACAACCAAATGAGAAATAAATTTTCTTTTTCATTTAATTTAAAGTTGCTTTAACCCTATCATCTTGTGACATTTCAGAAAGAGATTTAACTTTACTAATATCAAGCCCTAATCCTTCAGCTACCCTTGTTCCATAATCTGGTTCTGCTTTATAGAAAAGAGCACATTGCCTATACTGAATATTTTCTTTAGCATTCATCATATGCCCTACAAGATTGGAAATAAGATGATCCTTATTTGTATCATCTAAAACTCTTCTATAAAACTCTCCAGTTTGAACAAAATCAATATCTTCTGTTGGACGAGTATGGCTGTCAATAATAGCTTGTATTTCAATAGTTGGAGGTTTGAATGATGCATCTGGTTCTGGTCCATCCATTGTATTAGGATAATAATTAGGATATGGATTTTCACCACTATCCTCAACATTCATTGGCCCATCTCTTTGATATGTATTAACTTCAGTATTTTTAGCCTTGTTTACAGGAATTTGATGATAGTTTGCTCCTAATCTATGTCTTTGTGTGTCCCTATATGAGAATAATCTCCCTTGAAGAAGCTTATCAGGAGATGGACCAACACCTGGAACAAATGCTGATGGTGCAAAAGCAGCTTGCTCAATCTCATTGAAATAGTTAACTGGATTTTTATTTAAAACCAATTTTCCAAGAGGTATTAATGGGTAATCTCCATGATACCATACTTTTGTAACATCAAATGGATCAAACTTATATTCTTTAGCTTCTTCATTTGTCATAATCTGAACATAAACATCCCATTCAGGATAATTACCATCTTCAATAGCATCATATAAATCTTCAGTAGCATGGTCAGGATTTTCACCAGCCATTTTTGTAGCCTCTTCATCAGTGAAAGTTGCATTTCCAAGAACTGATTTAAAATGATATTTAACCCAAACATATTCCTCATTTTCATTATACCACATAAATGTATGGCTTGAAAAACCATCCATATGTCTAAAATCTTGTGGTGTTCCCCTATCTGTAAATAAAAATGTTGCTTGATGAATAGATTCAGGATTTAAAGACATAAAATCCCAAAACATATCAGCATCTTTTAAATTAGTTGTAGGGTGTCTTTTTTGAGTATGTATAAAATCTGGGAATTTTATAGCATCTCTAATGAAAAATATAGGTATATCATTACCTACTAAATCATAATTTCCCTCTTCAGTGTAAAATTTAAGTGCAAAACCGCGAGGATCACGAGCAGAATCTGCAGAACCTCTTTCTCCACCAACAGTTGAAAATCTAACAAGGACATCAGTTTTTTTACCTATTTCAGATAAGAATTTTGCCCTAGTATATTTTGAAAGATCATTAGTAACCTCAAAATATCCAAAAGCACCTGCACCTTTAGCATGGACAACTCTTTCAGGTATTCTTTCCCTATCAAAGTGAGCTAACTTGTCAATAAGATGAGAATCCTGAATTAAAGTATAACCTTCTTTTTTACCTGTAGTTATAGATGCTTGATCATTTACAACAGGAGCACCTTCATTTTTAGTATATTTCTTTTCTGTCATTTTTAAAAACCCCATAATAATTCATTAAATATATTAATATTATATTTAATAAGTTTTAATTAATATAATTATCTAATGATTTTAGAATTATAAATTTGAATTAAGTTAAAATTTTATTTTAACAATATTTTTATGAATAAAGCAAGAAAAATATAAAAAAGGTGTTATAATGAGAATAGTAATTGCAATTGGAGGATCAGTTCTCTTAAATGATTATGATTATAAAAAATTCCAAGAATATAGTGAAATTTTAAAATCATTATATAAAGAACATGAATTATTTGTTGTTGTAGGTGGAGGTGTACCTGCAAGAGATTATATTAATATAGTAAGAGGTTTAAATGGTGGAGAAGCTATTTGTGATGATATAGGCATTGAAGTTACAAGAATTAATGCAAAAATATTATTAATAGGACTTGGAGAATTTGCATATCAAAAAGTTCCTCATAACTTCCAAGAAGCTATTGAATATTCATCCTCAGAGAAAATTATAGTAATGGGTGGAACTGAACCTGCACATAGTACTGATGCAGTTTCTGCGATACTTGCAGAATATATAAAAGCAGATTTATTAATTAATTTAACTTCAGTAAATGGTATGTATGATAAAGATCCTAATAAGTTTGAAGATGCTGAATTAATAAGTAAAATTACTGTAGAAGAAATGTTAGATTTTATTAGTGGAAAAGATGTTAAAGCAGGAACATATGAATTTTTTGATATGACTGCTATTCAAATGATTAAACGTTCATCAATTAGAACTGTAATAGCTAATGGTTATACTCCTAAAAATTTATTAAAAATTATTAATGGAGAAAACATAGGCACTACAATTACATTTTAGTGATATCATGGATAATCTTATTGATATTGGAATCAATTTAATGCATCCTTCATTTAAAAAAGATAAAGAAGATGTAATTAAAAATGGCCAAAATGCAGGTGTTAAAAAGTACATAATAACTGGAACTAATATAAACTCAAGTAAAATAGCTAAAGATTATTCAATGAAATATCTAGGATTATTATATTCAACTGTTGGTGTTCATCCCCATAATGCAAAAGATTGCAACGAAGATACTTTAAAAAAGATAGAAGAATTATCTAAATTCGACTGTGTAGTAGCTATTGGAGAATGTGGTCTTGATTATAATAGAAATTTTTCAAAACCAAGAACTCAGAGAAAATGGTTTGAAAAACAGATAGAAATTGCTGAAAAATTAAATATGCCCTTATTTTTACATGAAAGGGAAGCTCATGAAGATTTAATAGACATTTTAGAAAAATATCCTGAAATGGCAAAAAAATCTGTAATTCATTGCTTTACTGGAACTAAAGAAGAAGCTCAAAATTATTTAGATTTAGGTGCTTATATAGGAATTACAGGTTGGATTTGTGATATGAGAAGAGGTAAAAACTTACAAAATGCTGTTAAAATTATTCCATCTGATAAGATGATGATTGAAACTGATGCTCCTTTTTTAATTCCTAAAAATTTTGATGATAAAATTAAAAACAATAGAAATGAACCTAAATATTTACCCCATATTTTAAAAACAATAGCTAAATATAAAAACCTTGATGAAGAAATATTAGCAAAAGATCTTACAAATACAACAAAAAGATTTTTTAATATTTAATAATAAATTATAAATTGGTGAAAAAATGATTGAAACACATAAGCATTGTCCTATTTGTGGAGTACCTATACCTCTAAAAGAAAAAGTATGTTCTCCAGATTGTGAAAAAGTATATAACCAAAGAATTGCTCAATCAAAGAAATCTAGAATGATTTTATTTGCATTGATAATTATTTTTGTGCTTGTATGGATTTTTGTAACTTTTTTAAATTAGATTATAATGATACTCTCTTCAACTAATACTTTAGATAATAAAGAAATAATTAATTATCATGGGCTTGTTACAGGAGAATCTTTAATAGGATCTAATGTATATAAAGATTTATTTTCAGGAGTTCGTGATGTTGTTGGTGGTCGTACATCAAGATATGAAGTAGAAATTCAAAAAGCAAGAGAGCTAACTTTTGATAGTATGAAAAAAAAGGCAGAAGAATTAAATGCTAATGCAATAATTGGTCTTAAAATTTCATATAATAATTTAGGTGGAACTATGGGAAATACTATTCTTGTAACTGCCTATGGTACAGCAGTAACTTATAAATAGATTGAAATGAATTTTAATATTCCAAAAAAAAGAATTTCGAACTCGAAAAATGCTTTTTTATCTATTTCAATTGGAACAATAGCTGGATTAATCACTTACCATCTTTTTTTACATTTTCATATTGCAATATTTGGTTGGAACTTTGGTTTAGTATTTGCACCTCTTGTTGCAGGTTACATAGAAACAATTTTAGCTAGAAAAATTATTGGAGAGAGTATTGGTGCAATAAGTGCTTTTATTCTTTTTATATTTACTGTAATCTATAGTTTCATATTAAAAAATCCAACATTAGGATATAACGTGATAACTTTTGGAAGTCTAGCTGTTATACTACAAGCTGCACTTCCAACACTTATTAACCACTTTTTATTTGTTGTGATAATTGGAATACTATCCTATTTTTTAGGAATTTTCAAAAAGATAACAGATTATTTTAATTATTTTTTAAAATTAATTTATCATAAAATAACAGGCAAACCTCAAACACACAGCTTAAAAGAAAGTATAGAGTATGATGAAAATTTAGAAAATATAGAAATAAACAGTTTAAATACCTTGTTCATAAGTTCATCAGAAGTTCGTTATAAAATTAAAGAATATAAAGGTATTTTTGAAGGTAGAATCCTATTTCCTAAAGATACTTTTTTAATTTCTTCAAATTTTGAAAAGAAGGAGAAAAAATTATTAAATAAATTAAAACACGCAAAAGAACAAGCATTATTAAATTTATCTGAATCTGCAGAAAAAGAAGGATGTAATTGTATTCTTAATTTATCCATTGAATATGATACTGTTGGACTTGGTGGAGACAGTTTTCAAATAGTAGCTAAAGGAACTGGAGTTATAATTTAAAAAATTCCAATCATTTTAAGTGAAATAATAAAAATCAAAAGTGAAAAAATTAATTTTAGTTTTTTCTCATCAATTCTATTAGAAACTTTAGCACCAATATATGCTGAAGGTACAGAAAATACTGAAATAACAATTAAATGAATCAAATTAATATAACCTATTGAATAAGGTAAAACATCCATATTTAATCCTGTTAATACATAAGATAAGACACCACCAATAGCTGTGAATGAAATAAAAATAGATGAAATTCCAATGGACTTTATTAATGAAAAACCTAAAAATAAATTTAAAATAATAATTAAAAATATTCCACCACCAATACCTAAAAGACCAGATAAAAAACCCACAGTTAGCCCTATTATACAGATTAAAACAAGATTTATATTAAATTTATAGTTTGATTCATCCTTTTTATTAAAAAAGTTATAAATTGCTATAAAAAGTAGTACGATTCCAAAAATAAATTCTAATAAATTTGGATTTAATAAGTTTGCAGTTATTCCACCTAAAAATCCCCCAAATATTCCAGAAATTCCAAGTTTTGAACCTATAGGCCATATATTATTTAAATCTTTATTATGTTTATATGCACCACTAATAGCTGTTGGAACAATAATAGCTAAACTTGTACCAAATGCTACTAAAATAGCTATGTTTTTATCAACTCCAGCAGATTGTAATAAAAAATATTGAAGAGGAACCATTAAAAAGCCTCCACCAATGCCTAAAAGACCAGATAACAATCCAGCGCATATTCCAATAATTATAAGAAAAATAATATATTCTATAGAAAAAATTTAGATTCCTCCAATATAATAATTTAGATTCCTCCAATATAAATAATTTTTAGGCTTTGTAGAAACCCTTTTTTTATTGTATTTGTGTTGATTGATGTATGTTATAAATTGTGTTTTTAAGTTTGGTTTCTTTATTTGATAGTTTGGTGCTTCTACTTTTATTTATTCCGCTGGATGATCTTTTTATAACACTGAACACACTTTCAACATTGTTTCTTTTTCTGTATATTTCGTGTCGAAATATTGTTTGACTTTTTAATCTGTATTTTCCTTTTTTAGCTCTTTTTTTCAAAGGTATTTGATCAAATGCATTTATTTCTTCGTTTATGTATTTTCTTATGGGTTCGTATCGTTATCTGCTATAATATATTTTGGTTGATATTTCTTTATTTTTTTAATAGAATTGATTGCAAATTGTGTATCATATTTAGTCCTTTTTGTGTTTGATAATTTACTATTAAACGAGATTTAACATCGATTGCAATATGGTTTTTAATGTAGCTTTTTCTTTCTTGTGTATTGTGGCATAATATTTCTCAGTATGATCATTTGTGAATCTAGTTCCATCTAATGCTATGATTTCTGGTTTTATTTTCTTTTCCATTAAATTTAGTTGGTTTATTTTGTTTAAAACTTCTGTGGACATTCTGTTGAAGAATTTTTTGTATTGTGGTGAAGTGTGGTGCTTTTTTGATATGTAATAATTTCTTTAATTGATTAGATAAGTCTATTATACAATTTATTTTGTGATATGTTAATTTTAAGTATATTTTTAATGTTAATATTGTGAATAATGATGGTTAGGAGTATAAATGATTATAAATAGTTGGAATATTTGTTTAAACTTATTTTTGCATATTTATTAGTGGGAATAATGAATTTTATAAGGTTATTTTCATTTCATTGTTTTTAGTTCTATTTTGAATCTTTTTAATGTAATTTTTCAGTTGTGTTTCAAAGTTAAAATCCAAAAGGTTTAATTGCTTTGAAGTCAAACTATTAAATGGATAAGATGTGTTTTTGGTTTTTATATTAATATATATTCTTCGTTTTAAAATTTATATCTTTTTTCTTACTAATTTTAAAATTAATAATATTAAATTCTTAAAAAATTAGGGTTTCTACAAAGCCAAATTTTATTTATTTTTACTTAAAAGTTTTTTAATTATAATCAATATATTAAATAAGATGAAAGTTAACAAAAACATTATTTTTGGAATAGTATTTATAGGTTTAGCTATTTTTATATTATTTAATGATTCCTTAAATAGTATTATTAGACCAATAACATATATATTTCTAATGGGCTCATCAAAAGGAAAAGATATTTTATTTTTTGGTATTTTTGGAGCTTTTATGATTCTTTCCCAAATATATAAACTTAATTCTAAAAATAATTTTTTAAACTTAAAAATAAGAAATATTAATAGGTATTTAAAGATTACAATAATATTATCTTTTATTTTAGCTATATCAGGCATTTTTATTGAAATAAAAATGAGAAATAAACTTGGAATTAATTTAAGCACAATTTTTGCATCATTAAATCCAAATATTACAAGTACAAGTATCCTACACTCCCATATATATAAATCTGTCTTTGGAGAAATTATAAATAATTTAATCGGCAGTTTTATTCCCTCTGGAATCCATTTAGGCAATTCTTTATTCCCATATATCCCCCAAATAGCTATTATATTAATGATACTATTTCCGATAATATTTATTTTAATGATATTATCTCTTCAAAAAAGAAGTTTTCCAGTAAGTATATTATTAAGCTTTTTCTCAACATGTACACTTATTGGTATATTAGATGGAGGTTTTTTTTCTGTTCCTGCAATTACAGGACTTTGTGGTTTAATATTAGTATATAGAAATGAATATTACATTAATCTATATTTAAGTTCATTATTAAATAGTAATTCTTTAAAGATAGCTGCAGATAAAAATCCTTCAAATTATGATAAATATTTGGATTCTAAAAAATTTAGATATTTAATAAACAGATTACTGCCTTATTTAGTTGTGTTATTTATAGTATTTTTAAGATTTTCAATAACTATAATCGGAGCAAACCCTGAGTATTATGAAGTAAATATTGAAAATCCAAATGAAAATATAGATTTATCAAATGATTACAATACTATGAAAATAATTAAAAGCGATAATGAAACTATTTATTTATTTTCACCAGAATACAATGAAATGGAATTGTTTAATGATATTTCCCATAAATTAGAAGGAAAATCGGAATATATGAGTATTTCATGGAATGGTTTTTCCTATTTATAAGTAAAATTATAAGTTAATTTTTAAATACTTCAAAAACAAAAAATATAAAATAAAAAATTTCTTTTTAAATTAATTATAAAGATTAATTATGAAAATTAGTATTATTATTCCTACATTCAATGAAGAAGAATACCTCCCAGTATTACTTGAAAGTATTAAAAATCAAATCTATGAAGATTATGAGATCATTGTAGCTGATGCTGATTCTGAAGATAAAACTGTTGAAATAGCTAAGTCATATGATTGTAGTATAGTTGAAGGAGGATTACCAGGAGTTGGTAGAAATAATGGTGCTAAAATAGCTAAAGGTGAATTGCTTTTATTTTTAGATTCTGATTTACAGCTTCCAAAAGATTATCTTATAAAATTAGTTGATGAATTTACTTCAGAAGATATTGGAATTGGAATAACACAAATGGAACCTTTATCCGAGAAAAGAGAAGATAAAGTCCTTCATAATTTAGCTAATTGGTTTATGATAGCATCAGAAAAAATTAAACCTCATGGTGCAGGTTGTTATGGTATAATCTCAAAAAAATCATTACATGATTACTGTGGTGGTTTTAATGAAAAATTAAATTTTGGGGAAGATACTGATTATATAGAAAGATTAGCTAAATTAGAGGAGTTTAAAGTTTTAAGGAAACCTAAAATTAGAGTATCTACACGTAGGCTTGAAGAAGAAGGATTATATACATTAATTATGCAATATGGAATAAGTACTGTAAATGATTTTAGAGGAAAAAGAACTAATGCAAAAGATATTAATTATGGTTTTGACCATGGACCAATGATTCCTCTTGAAAAAGAAGAATTAGAAGAAATAGCAGAAGAATCTCAAAAAATAACTAAGTTAAAAGTAGAAAAAGATTATAAAACTAAAATAAATCAAATAAATATTTCTGAAAAAAGCATTACCCCTACTCGGAAAAAATTAGAAAAAAAAATTGTTTTTTATGGTGTTTGTGGAGAAGGAATGGGTCATGCTATTAGAAGCAGTGTTTTAATAAATAGATTAAAAGATAAATACGATATTCATATTTTCTCAAGTAATCGAGCTTATAAATATTTAAGTGATAAATTTGAAAATGTTTATGAAATTGGTGGATTTAACACTGTCTATGAAAATAACCAGGTGAAAACTAAAAAAACATTATTGAAAGCTATTAAAATTAATCCTAATAATATGAAAGAGGGTTACGATATATTATACAAAAAATCAAGAGAATACAATCCTCATATAATTATTTCTGACTTTGAGAATTATTCTAGTATCCTAAGTAAAATTATTAATGTTCCACTTATTAGTTTAGATAATATTCATATGATAACTCAAACAAAAATTGATTATCCTTCAAAACATCAAAGAGACCTGTTAAAAGCTAAAGGAGTTATAAAAGCATATATCTTACATCCAAAAATCCATATTTTAACAAGTTTTTTTTATCCTAAAGTAAGACCTGGAAAAAAAGCTGTAATATATCCTCCAGTATTAAGAGAAGAAATTTTAAATTTAAAACCAAATAGAAAAGATTATATTCTAGTATATCAAACTAGTGATTCTAGTTTAAAACTAATTGAAAAATTAAAAGATATTGATGAAAAATTTATTATCTATGGATTTAATAAAAATGAAAAAAATAAAAATCTAGAATTTAAAGAATTTAATGAAGATGTTTTCTTTAAAGATTTCCAAGATGCTAAAGCAGTTATATGTAATGGTGGATTTACCTTTATTAGTGAAGCTATCCATTTAAAAAAACCTATCTATAGTATACCTGCTATCGGGAACTTTGAACAAATATTAAATGGTTTCTATGTTAATAAATTAAAATATGGTGAATATCATAAAAAAATAGATCCTGAAAAAATAAAAAAATTCTTAAATAATCTTGAAGTATATCAAGAAAAATTAAATTGTGTTAAAAAAACATGTAATGAAGATATATTAAATGAATTAATATATCGAATTGAAAAATACTCTAAAAAATAAAAATTATAAAGTAACTCCCATTTCAAGTTGTTCTGTGAGTTCTTTATATCTATTTCTAATTGTTACTTCAGTAACACCTGCAATATCTGCAACATCTCTTTGAGTTTTTCTCTCACCAAGTAAAACAGAAGCGATATATAATGCAGCTGCAGCAACTCCAGTAGGGCCTCTACCAGAAGTTAAACCTTTTTCCATAGCTTTTTCAATAATTTCAATAGCTCTAGATTGAACTTCCCCAGATAATGCAAGTTCACTTGCAAATCTTGGAACATAATCAACAGGTGATGTTGGAGGTAATTTGATATTTAATTCTCTTGTTAAAAACCTATAAGTTCTACCTACTTCTTTTTTACTAACTCTAGAAACTTCAGCTATTTCATCTAAAGTACGTGGAACATTACAACGCCTACATGCAGCATATAATGAAGCAGCTACAACTCCTTCAATACTACGGCCACGTATAAGTTTATTATCCACAGCACTCCTATATACAATGGAAGCAGCTTCTCTAACACTTCTAGGAAGTCCTAATCTTGAAGAATCCCTGTCTAATTCACTTAATGCAAAAGCTAAATTACGTTCTGTAGCACCAGAAATCCTAATTTTTCTTTGCCATTTTCTAAGCCTATACCATTGAGCTCTGTTTCTTGCAGGAATATCTCTACCATAAATATCCTTATTCCTCCAATCAATCATAGTACTAAGACCTTTATCGTGAATAGTATAAGTAATAGGAGCACCAACTCTTGTACGTTTATCTCTTTGTTCGTGATCAAATGCTCTCCATTCAGGACCCATATCCACAAGGTTTTCATCAATAACTAATCCACAGTTACCACAAACTACTTCTGCTCTTTCATAATCACCAATTAGATTTTCTGAATTACATTCTGGACAATGAGTTTGTTTTTCAGTTTCTAAAACCTCAGCAGGAATCCTATCTTTTTTAACAGGACCTTTTTTAGCATTTTTTTTAGCTGAATCCTGTTTTGTTATCTTTTTCTTCGTGGTTTATTCCCCCTTTTTTTGGATTTCTTATTAGTTTTTGATACAAAAATTTTTTCACCATAATTTCTTTTAATTTCATCATAATTAGATGACTTAAATATATTAATAGAAATATATGGATTTCTTGTAGGGCCGAATACATTATTAATTTTACCAATCTTCTTCTTTTTACTATTAAAAACAAAAGCTCCAGACAATGGAACAAAAGAAGATTTAACAATTAATTTGCCCGAATTTGCAATATGTAAACTATTTCCTAAAAATTTCATAAAATCAAACTTAATAAAAAAATTATAATACAATATTATTATATTAATTATCTTATATAAAACTTTCGGTAACTATATATAAAAAAAATTTTTAATATTTAAATAATTTACTATATGATAAAATTTAAAATAAATACTATTTTAAATCCACAATAGTTGATAAACTTATATTATCATTTATTTTAGAAATATATTTTGATTCATTAATTTTTATAGAAAGAGTTTCACAAATAACTTTATTAAAAAGATTTTTCTCAATAACAATTACTCCATTTTCATCAGCAAATAAAAAGTCATCATTAGAAATTTTTCTATTATCAATTTCTATAAATTCATTAAATTTACCTAAACCCAAAGGAGACCCAGCATTAGGAACAGTATTTAAAGCAAAAATAGGAAAATCTAATTCATATAATACATCTACATCTCTACAAGATCCATAAATTACACAAGATTTAATTCCTTTTTTAATAGCTGCTTTTGATGCAATTTCTCCCCAAACAGCAGATTTATCATCAACAACAGATATAAATAAAATATCATCAAGTTTTGCTTTATCAATAGCTATTGCTGATGTTCCCCAATCATAACTATTAGTTTCACATGTGAAAATTTTACCATAAACTTTTAAATTATTGATAGATTTTAAATTATAGATTGTTGGTGATCTTTTTACAATATTTAAATAAGCATCAGCTAATTGACAAGATGAAATATTATCAAGAAAAAATTTTAACTGATAATAGTTTTCAAAATTATTATTTTCCTGCAAATCATCAATTGAAACATTTTCTAAATTTAAATTTTCTAAAGATAAGTTTTTTTTAAAATTTTTTTTAAATTTTTTCTGAAAGACAGAATTAGGAGACAGTTTTTTACTCATTTAAACACCATAATAAAATTAATTTAATATATGTTTTTTATAAATAATAAGTTTAATTTTTATATAAAAAATTAATTAAAGATTTTTGAATAGAAAAATAGCTATTAATTAAATTTAATAATAAAATTAATTATAATTAAATAATTAATTAATATAAATAATAAGAATTAGTTAAATTTAGATTAAATTAATAAAAATTTTAAAAGATTATTAGAATATTTAATTTTATATATTATAAAAACCAAATAATAATACAAGGTATTTATATTAAAAATACTGTTATAAATTTAGAGTTTAAGATTATTATTTATTAATTACTTCAAATATTTTAATTAATTTAAAGAACAAATGGTGAGTAAGATAAAAGTAAAATAGCTATCATAAGAAAAGATTATTATAAAAATATATATTATTAAAAATGAATAGAAATATTAGCTATTTTAAAAATAGAATTTGTTCTTATATTATCTAGAAACTCTTTTTAGAATATAATGCCCTTTCAGGGCGAAAATTATCGTATAATTTATGCAAATTATTTTATAATCTAATAATTGCCTAAAAATTATTATTTTTAGAAAAATAAATTATCCCTTAATAATTAAGCTTAGGAGGCTTAAAAATGGGAAAAGGAGAAGAACTAACAACAACAAAATATCTTATTTATGCTGAAATTAATGCTAACGGAATTGTTGAAAAACCTGATGTGGTTGGAGCTGTTTTTGGACAAACAGAAGGTCTTTTGAGTAATGATTTAGATTTACGAGAACTTCAAAGAACAGGTAGGATTGGCAGAATACAAGTAATTATACATTCAAATAGTGGTAAAGCTAAAGGAGAAATAGTTATTCCTTCAAGTTTAGACAGAATCGAAACAGCTATTCTTGCAGCATCTCTTGAGACAATAAATCGTGTTGGTCCTTGTGAAGCATCTATTAAAACAACTAGAGTAGAAGATGTTAGGGCAGTTAAAAGACAACAAGTTGTTGATCGTGCAAAAGAAATTTATAAAGGAATGATGGATACTGTAGCTCCTGTAAATGTTAAAATGATTGAAGAAGTTAGAGAATCCATGAGAGTTCATGAAATCTCAGAATATGGTGAAGAAAAATTACCTGCAGGACCAAATATCCACACTTCTGATGCAATTATCGTTGTAGAAGGTCGTTCTGATGTTTTAAATTTATTAAAATACGGTATTAAAAATACTGTTGCAGTTGAAGGTGTGAATGTTCCTAAAGCTATTGGTGATTTAAGTCAAAAAAGAACAACCACTGTATTTGTTGATGGAGATCGTGGTGGAGAATTAATTTTAAAAGAACTTTTACAAATTGGTGATGTTGATTATATTACTCGTGCACCAAAAGGAAAAGAAGTTGAAGATTTAGAAAAAGAAGAAATATTAATAGCTTTACGTGATAAAGTACCTACAGAACAATTTTTAGCAAATCATTCTAAAATTTCACAAGCTATAAAAGAAAAAAGTAAAAAAGAATATTCAAGTGAAAATAAAAAGCCTGAAAAGACTTATAAAAAAGAAGTAGAAGTTGTAGAAGAAGATAACGATTTTTCTAAAGAAAATGATGAAGCTACATTAATGAAAGATATGTTAAAAGAAATCGAAGGTAGTGGAATGGGAACTATCTTAGATCAAGCTTTAAATGTTACAAAAGAAGTTAAAGTAGAAGAAATCTATGATGAATTAAAAAATATGGATGATACTGGTGAAACTGTAATTTTTGATGGAATCATAAGTCAAAGATTAGTTGATATATCTTCATTAAAAGGAATTAAAAATTTAGTTGCATTTAAATCTATGAATATTGTTAAAAAGCCAGGCAATTTAAAAATTATAACAATGGATTAAAATTAAACTATTTTTTTTAAATTTTTTAAAATATATAACGAAGTTTGATAAAATGAAATTCAATAGACAATCAAAATCATCAAATCAATATATTCCTAAATCTTCTCAAGAATTACCAATAATCGATATTGAAGGTAATAAAAAAAATATTTTAGAAATCTTCAATTTTGAAGAAATGTTAGATGATTATTTAGTTGATTTAGAAATTAGAAATTATTCTAGAAACACTATTAAAACATATAATTCAATTTTAACTACATTTTTTGATTATTTAAAAGAAGAAAAAAAATTATATGACGATAATGATTTTTTAAGGTCTTTTAAAAAATATATACAATTTTTAAAGAGAGATCAAGAAGTTGTACAAAATTATATTTATCTTGTAACTGTTGTTATAAAGAAATTTCTTGAATTTAATAAAATATATTTTTTAAATGATGTAGAATCCCCAAAAAGAACAAAATCATTACCTAAATCATTAAATAAAAAAGAAGTAGAAGACTTGATAAATTCTGTACAGTGGGATGAAAACTGTGATAGTAAATCAAGAATAAAAATAAAATTAAGAGATAAATTAATATTAACCATATTATACTCTTCAGGATTACGTATTTCAGAATTAACAAATCTTAAAATAAATGACATTGATTTTGAAGAAAGGATTATGAGAATACGTGGAAAAGGAGATAAAGATAGAGTTGTTCTTTTTGATGAACGGTCAAAAGAAATGATAAATGAATATTTAGCTATTCGTGAAAGTAATAGTGAATATCTAATATTAAACAAGTTTAATAATCCTATAAGTGCAAGACATATCCAAACAATGATAAAAAAATATGGTAAAAAAGCAAATATTAATAAAACAATAACACCACATATTTTAAGACACTCATTTGCAACACATCTTTTAAAAAATGGAGTAGATATTAGAGTGATTCAGCAGCTATTAGGTCATAGCAGTCTTTCAACAACACAAATATATACTAGTGTAGATATGGACACAATTAAAACAATTTATGATAAAGCAAAAATGTAAAATAATATATCGTCAAAATAATTATAATTTAGAAAATATTTATAATAGAAATTTCAAATAATAAGTTGTGATTTAATAATTAAAAAAGGAGAAAAAGATGAATTTAAATATTGATAATTATTTTGAATTAAGAGAAAATATATTTTCAAAAATCCAAGAATCCAATACAGTTATTAAAATATTCATGGCATTTATTATGGCATGTATAACAGGTATTATGTCCCAAATTATAATACCTCTTCCATGGACCCCTGTACCAATAACAGGACAAACATTTGCTGTATTAATAGCGGGTTTATTTTTAGGAAGAAAATATGGTGTTTTAAGTCAAATATTATATATTCTTATAGGAATTACCTTTTTACCTTGGTTTGCAGGAATGTCAGGTGGAATTGAAACATTATTAGGTTCTACTGCAGGATACCTCATAGGTTTCATATTTGCATCTTACTTTGTAGGTTATATTAGTGAAAAATATACAAGCTCTCGTAATTTCTTAAAAATGACAGCAACCATTGGAATTGCTAATTTTATTTTAATTTATGTTCCAGGATTAACTGGTTTAGCTATTTGGTCATATACAACACAGGGTATTCTATTAAACCCTGTAGATTTAATGATGATGGGTCTTGTTCCATTTATCATTGGAGATATTTTTAAAATAATTTCTGCAGGTTTTATCTCTAAAGTATTTTTACCTAAAAACTAATTATACTTTTCTTTTTTTATTTTAATGATTTTAATGAATATTAAATTAAGAGGTCATCATTTATTATGCATCCAAGGTTTTCAAGGATATGGTTATGATGAAAATTTTGTAAAAAATATAACAAAAATAAAATCATTGATTGATAAAGATAATCCTAAAATAAAAGTTTTAAATTCACATGATGATATTTGTAGGTCATGTCCTAATTTAACTAAAGATAAAATTTGTAAAGATGAAAAAAACAATAAAGATATTATAAAAATGGATGAAGAAGTAATAAATAAACTAAATTTAGAAAATAATCCATTAAATAGTGATAAATTATTAGATCAAATAAATAATATTTTTAATTCAAGCAAAAAATATAGAAAATATTTGTAATAATTGTCTTTGGTTTGATAAATGTTTATGGGCAAATAATATTTACAATCTCAAAAACAATAGCTTTAAATAATACATTAATAAATATAATATTTATATTGTAATATACTAATATTACAATTGAAACTTAGTCCCGTAGGGTAGTGGTAATCCTTCTAGGCTTTGGACCCGGAGACGGCGGTTCGACTCCGCTCGGGACTATTATTTTTATAATAGTAACTTTTTTTTTAAAAAAATTAATTTTTTATTTATTTCAACATATAATGATAAAATGGAAAAATTATTAATATCTGGTATAAACACTAGACCAATGATAAATTCTGGATTAAAATTAGATTATGATATTTATTCAACTAGCTATTATTCCACATATGATTTTAATGAAATTAAAAATGAAAAATACCTTTTAAATCAGCAAAAAAATAAATCTTGTGGATATTTAGAAACTAATTATACTAAGGATAAATTATTAAAATTATCAAAAGATTATTTAGAAGAAGTTGATTATATTATTCCTGTTTCTGGATTAGATTATTCTGATTTTAGTGGAGAATTTAAGAAATTTAGAAAAAAGATTATTGGAAATAAAAAAATTGAAAATATAAATAATAAATTTAATTTTTTTAATAAAATAAAAAATAAATATTTAGTTCCTGAAACTTTTAAGGTTAATAATGTAGATGAACTTATTGAGATTTTGAAAAATAGTGAAGATAAGCAATATATAGTCAAACCTCTTAAAGGATTTGGAGGAGTAGGCGTAAATTTTTTAAATAAAGAAAAGACAAATCAATTAAATGATATGGAAATAGAATGGTTAATTCAAGAATATATTGATGGAAACAATATTAGTTCATCAACTTTATCTACTAAAAATAATTCTAAAACAATAATAAATTCAAGAAATCTAAATGAAAATGATTATAATAAAGAAAAAAATTTTATTTACAACGGAAACATACTACCATTAGATAAAAATACATTAAAAAGAGAATCAAGTGATAAAATAATTAAAGAAATGAGTGAAATTTCAGAAGATATTGTTAAAGAATTTAATTTAATAGGATCTAATGGTGTAGATTACATAGTTGATAATCAAGACCAAATATATTTATTAGAAATTAATCCTAGATTTCAAGGAACATATGAATGTTGTGAAAAAGTTTTAAAAATAAACATGCTTGATGCACATCTAAAAGCATTTAATGGTGAATTAATAAATATAAATGATCCTGAAGGTTATTGTATAAAAAAAATAATCTATAGTCAAAATAAAGTCAAAGTAAATAATTTAAGTAAATATAAGAATATCTACGATACTCCATATCCTGAAGTTATAATAGAAAAAGATGAACCAATTGCTACTATACTTCATAATAATAAAAATTTAAAAACATTATATAATAATCTAAAAATAAGTTCAAATAGATTAAAGATGAATACCCACCAAATATAAAATAAATATTATAGTCCCTATTGTAAGTAGTATTGTAGAAATAATCATTACAATAGATATCAATAAATATAACTTCGCTTTATTATCTGGATCTTTAATATATTGATTTATAGGATTTCTTTGCATAATAAATCACTAAAAAAAAAGATATAGCTATTTAAAATTAAACAGCTATCTCCATTTCATCAGAATTTTCTTCTTCTTTATCCTCAACAGTGGATTGAATCTTTTTTAATCTGACAAAGTTTTCTCTTTCTAAATCTTGAAGTCTCATGTCAATAAATTTAACAGTATTCTTAAATTTAGGGATCATAATATGCTCTAAAGCATTAACACGACGTTTAGTAGCTTCAATTTCATCTGCAAGTAAATAAATTGTTTTTTCAATTTCTGCAAGCTCAATAACCAATTTAATAGATTCTTCAAACTTTTTCGCAGCTTCATCTAATTGAATAGAAGTATCATTAAAACCATATCCCCTATCAATTAAAGATTTTTCATCCATATTAATATTAACAATAGGTACAGAAACACCCATAATACTCCTAGAAGCAATGTCAACATCAATGGATTCTTTAACAGCTAATGATGCTTTTCTAACAGCCATATCCCCCATAACAATTTGTGCAGAAGTAAGTGCTATTATTGCTTCATTTAATTTTGAATAAGCTTCTTCACGAACTCCTTTTACACGATCTAAAATATCAAAAAACTCTTTAATTAAAGCAGAACGTTTTTCTTTTAGTAAAGTATAACCCTTTTCTGCAAGTTTTGTTCTCTTTTTAAGATTAAGTAGTTCCATTCGAGTAGGATTAATTCCATCAATAATATCTTGTGCCATTTTATCCCCTTCTTAATTAATTAGCATTAAATGCTAAGAATCTACTCATCATCACTTTTTGAAAGATATTTTTCAATAAATTCTTCTTTAACACGTTTGAGTTCAGATTTAGGTAAAATTTCTAATAGTTCCCAACCAAGATCTAAAGTTTCAAATATAGTTCTATCTTCGTCTTTACTTTGAGTTATGAATTTTGATTCAAAAGCTTCAGCAAATTTCAAGAATTTTTGATCACGTTCAGTAAGTGCTTCTTCCCCAACAACTGCAACTAAATCTCTTAAATCACGACCTTCTGCATATGCAGAATAAAGTTGGTCAGAAACTCCACTATGATCATCACGAGTTTTATCTCCACCAATACCACCACTCATTAAACGAGATAATGATGGAAGTACATTTACAGGAGGATAAATACCTTTTCTGAATAATTCCCTACTTAATACAATTTGCCCCTCTGTAATATAACCAGTCAAATCTGGAATAGGATGAGTAATATCATCCTGAGGCATGACTAAAATAGGCATTTGAGTAATAGATCCCTTTTTACCATCAATACGACCAGCACGTTCATATATTGAAGCTAAATCTGTATACATGTAACCAGGATAACCTCTCCTACCAGGTACTTCTCCTCTAGCAGCAGAAATTTCTCTTAAAGCTTCACAATAATTAGTCATATCAGTAAGAATAACTAATACTTGCATATCTAATTCAAAAGCAAAATATTCTGCAGTTGTTAAAGCCATTTTAGGAGTCATGATTCTTTCAATAGCTGGATCATCTGCTAAGTTCATAAAAACTGTAACATTTTCAATTGCTCCAGTACGTTCAAAATCATTCATGAAAAAGTTAGCTTCTTCGTGAGTAATACCCATAGCTGCAAAAATAACAACGAAATCGCTATCATCACCAAGCACTTTAGCTTGTCTTGTAATCTGAGCTGCAAAATCATTGTGAGGCAAACCAGAACCTGAGAAAATAGGTAACTTTTGACCTCTTACTAATGTATTCATCCCATCAATTGTAGAAATACCTGTTTGAATAAATTCCTCAGGGAATTCCCTAGATACAGGATTCATAGGACTACCATTAATATCTAATTCATCATCAGCTATAATTTCTGGACCACCATCAATAGGTCTACCAATACCATTAAAAATTCTTCCAATCATATCTTTTGAAACACCAATTTTAGCAGTTTCTCCAGTAAATCTAGTTTTAGTAGTTTTAGTGTTTAAATCAATAGTACCTTCAAAAACCTGAACAACAGCAACATCTTTATTGACTTCAAGAACTTGTCCACTTCTTTGTTCACCGCTAGGTGTTTGAATTTCTACAATTTCACTGTAACTAACACCTTCTACTCCTTCAACAACCATTAAAGGACCAGCAACTTCTGAAACTGTAGTGTATTCTCTTGTTTTAATATTTGTGTTCATTCTTAAGCCTCACTACATTCTTTAGTAATATCATTTTGTATTTTACTAATTTCATCTGAAAATTCATTTTCAGGAATATATTTCATTTTACCAATTCTTTCTTTTACAGGTAATTCTACAACACTTTGTACATTTGCACCATCTTCAACTGCAGCAATTGCTTCTTTTTGGAATAGTAAAATTGTTTTTAACATTGAGTACTGTTTTTCAGGTGTACAAAAAGTATCTATATCATCAAAAGCATTTTGTTGCAAGAAATCTTCTCTTAACATACGAGAAGTTTCTAAAGTAACCTGTTCAGTATCAGGTAAAGCATCACGTCCAACTAATTGAACAATCTCTTGAAGTTCTGATTCTTTTTGAAGTAAAACCATTGCTTCATCACGTACATTTCTCCAATCAGGAGCTACATTTTTCTCCCACCAACCTTGAATACTATCAATATACAAAGAATAACTTTGTAACCAATCAATAGAAGGAAAATGACGTTTATCTGCAAGAGAAGCATCTAATGCCCAAAATACTTTACAAATACGTAATGTATTTTGTGTAACAGGTTCAGATAAATCCCCACCAGGAGGAGATACAGCACCAACAACACTGATAGAAGCTATTTTAGAATCAGTACCTAAAGTATTTACTCTTCCAGCTCTTTCATAGAACTGAGCAAGCCTAGAAGCTAAGTATGCAGGATAACCTTCTTCACCAGGCATCTCTTCCAACCTACCTGAAATTTCTCTCATAGCTTCAGCCCAACGAGAAGTTGAATCTGCCATAAGAGCAACATCGTAACCTTGATCACGGTAATATTCTGCAATAGTGATTCCAGTATATACACAAGCTTCACGAGCTGCAACCGGCATATTAGAAGTATTAGCAATAAGAACAGTCCTATCCATCAATGGATTACCAGTTTTTGGATCTTCCAAATAAGGGAACTCAGTAAGTACTTCCGTCATCTCATTACCACGTTCTCCACAACCAATATAAATAACAATATCAGCATCTGCCCATTTAGCTAATTGTTGTTGTGTAACAGTTTTTCCAGATCCAAAAGGACCGGGAATAGCAGCCGTTCCACCTTTAGCAACAGAAAAAAAAGTATCTTGAGCTCTCTGACCAGTGACTAAAGGAACATCAGGATCTAACTTATCTTCATATGGACGTCCTTTCCTAACAGGCCATTTTTGAAGCATTTGAACTTTTTTATCCCCATCTTCAGTTTCGATTTCTGCGATATCTTCTAATACATTATATTCTCCAGAAGATACAATACTTTTAATTTTTCCCCCATGCATAGGAGGAACTAATATTTTTTGTAAAACAGCAGTAGTTTCTTGGACTTCTCCTAAAACATCCCCTGGTTTAACAATATCTCCAACTTTAGCTACTGGTTTAAAAGTCCATTTTTTATCTTTATTAACAGAAGGTGCATCAACACCTCTTGCAATAAAATCACCAGATGCTTCTTTAATAATTTCTAATGGTCTTTGAATCCCATCAAAAATAGATCCCATAACTCCAGGACCAAGTTCTACTGATAATGGACCACCAGTACTTTCAACTACTTCGCCAGGTTGAATCCCAGCAGTTTCTTCATAAACCTGAATGGTTGCAGTATCGCCTTCAAGCTCAATAATTTCCCCAATAAGGTTATTATTACCTACTTTAACCATTTCAAACATTTGAGTACCCCTCATGCCATCTGCGACAATAACAGGCCCCGCAATTTTAATAATATTTCCTTTGATAATCATTTAACCATCTCTACCCCAGTAACTCTTTTAATTAGCTCAGCTAATTGATCAGATGATTCCTCAGATTTACTATCTTTATCAGGAATTTCAATAACCATAGGTAAAACTTGTGAACCAAGTTTTTTATTTATATGACTCCTAATCTCATTAGCAATCTTTTGTGTTATAATAATAACTGAAAGTTCATCATCTAAAAATTTATCAAATGCAACGATCGCCTCATCTTTATTGGCAACAGCTACTCCTTCTTTTACTCCACCAAGCCTAAAACCTGATACAATATCCATATTCCCTATAATTCCTACAGAACTCATACTAACAACTCCATAATTTTAGAAACTGGATAATTTGTTTCCTTTTTAGCTCGTGCAATAATCTTTAAATTTCTGATTTCAGTTTCTTTTTTATTTAAATATCCAATAATAGGACCAATTCCTATTGGCTTTTTAATAGATAAAGATTTTGCTGATTCAGCTAAATGTAAATCTAGTGCTTTTTCAAATAAAGTAACAGAACCTGTTTTTTCATATTCAGTAAGAGCATCTGATAAAAATTCAGAGTATTTTGTACCTTCTAAATATGTTACAAAGCTAGATACATCATTAGCTTCCATTAAATCTTTAAGTTTCCATTCTCTTAATTGATATCCATCAGTTAAGATATATGGACTAATATTATTATATGTTAAACCATCTTGTTTAGCTCTTACAAAAGTCTTCAAAATAGATAAATCTATTCCAATTCCAATATAAGAATATAGAATTTGTGAATTCTCCTCAGCAGGAACTTCAGTTGAATTTAACAAACTTTCTAAATAATATTTATCTAAAGCAGATTCTAATTCTAATACCATTTGACTTTCTTCATATCTTGGAAGTGCATCTTCTAAAATAGAAGCATATTCAGTCCCATCTAAAGCAGTTAAAATATCAGAAACAGAATCAGCTTCTGTTAAAGGTTCTAATAAATCATATAATGAACCAGAAGGAATTAAAAGATCCTTAGTTTGTTGAACATTATAACCAACATCTTTAGCACTTATTAAAGATTTAATATTTGTTATATCAACTTTTTTAGACATCAATTTGAAAGAACTTTGTACTTTTTCAGGAACCACTCTTGAAATCATATTATAATTATCTGCTAAATTAACTTCTAATGCAGTATCAAGAGGATATTTTTCTAAGTAAGGAGCGTAGTCTGGAATACCACTAAGATAATTTTCAACTTCACCAATATCTTTTGCATCAGCAATTTCAGATAATTGTTTTTCAGTTAATAATCTTCCTTTTCTAGCTCTTACTTTAGCATTAGGATTAAGATATGGATAAATATCTAAAATAGGACGTGTCGTAACCACTACAACAACTGCACCTACAACTACTAGTGCAATTACTACGAAAACAATAAAAGTTTCAGGAGTAATGCCCACTGTTTCTAACAATGCAGTAATCTCATCAGCCATAATCTATCCTCCTAATTCTTAAATAATATATTAGCAACATCATTACGTAATAATTTTTTGAATCTAGAAATTCTTAATTCAATTGTATTATTTACTTCAATGTCTCCATTTTTAGTTTTAACAATAGCTCCACCTATTGTATCAATAGGATCGCCAATTTCTAATGTAGTATCATTAGAAATATCAGAAGCTATTCCAGGTAAATCCCCTTTAACTTTATCAATATCATCTTTCTTTAATTTAACAATTAAATTGCCTTCACCAACATCATTAGCAGCATCTTTAATCATTTTTTTCAAAGAATTAACATATTTTTCATCATTTGTAGAAGCTAATTCTTTTAATTTAGATTTAGCTTTCTCAAAAGCTTTTTCGATGACATCTTCTTTAGCTCCTAAGTCTGCTCTACGAGCATTCATCTTAGCTTCAGAAATTATTTGCTGATATCTCATATCAGATTGTTTTTTGGCATTATCTAATATTTTATTCTTTTCTGCTTCAGCCTTTATTTGTCCTTCTGAAATAATATTATCAGACTCAGCCTTAGCATTTTGAATATTTTCATCAGCTTTAACCTGGGCTTCAGACATAATACTTGAAACAATTTTATCTGTGCCAGAGTTCATTTACTTAACCTCCTAAGCTAAAATTCCACCAAATACCATGAGTAAGATAGAAATCAAGAACCCATAAATAGCCTGAGTTTCTGGTAATGCAGAGAAAATAATACCCTTAGAGAACATTTCATCATCTTCAACAATAGCACCAACAGAAGATGCTGCTGCAATACCTTGTCCCATACCAGAACCTAATCCAGCGAAACCAATTGAAGCACCAACACCAATAGCTACGATACCAGCAGTAGTTGAAAGTCCTTCTCCGCCACCTAATAATCCGGAAAATACGAGTAATAATATAGCTATCAAAAATCCATAAATAGCTTGTGTCTCTGGTAATGCAGAGAAAATAATACCTTTCGAAAACATGTCACTGTCTTCAGCAATTGCACCTACACTTCCTGCAGCTGCCATACCCTGACCTAAACCTGAACCTAGGCCAGCAAAACCAATAGCTACTCCAGCACCAACAGCTGCTAAAGCAGTACCTAAAGCAATATCTACCATAATAAATTCTCCTTAATTATTTATTTATTATTTTATAAATTTAAATTAATTATTTTATTTTTGTGAAGCATCTTTTTGCTTTGAATGCTTCAAATTTATTTTCTCCACTAGTATAAAACTGGGAAAAGAATTCAACATAATGTAAACGCAATGAGTTTACAAATGCACCTAAAACTTGGAAAAGGAAATTTGCAATATGTCCAAATATGAATACAAAAATAGCTAAAACAATACCTACATAAGGAATCATATCTCCAACTAATTGAGTTAAAATGTTCACAGTCATAGCGATACCACCAGTAGCTAAACATAAAGCTAAAAGACGAGCGTATGATAAAACATCCCCTAAGAAACCGAAAACATCCATAATTCCATATACACCATTAGCATATATTAACATTAAAAGACTTAAAACAACTAAAATTCCACCAAGAATCATTCCAATCATACCTACAGAAGGCATAAGGAATCCAAGTGCTAAGCAGATAATACCTGCTTCTAAAACAAACCAAACTATTTGAGAACCAATAGCTTCTTTTTTATTACCATATCTTAAATTATTAATTAATCCTAATAAAAAGCCAATGTTTGTATAAATAATACCTACTGCTATAGCAATAAGAAGTATTGTATCAGGATGTACAAAAGCTTCCAGTTGAGGAATAACAGTTGGTAATCGGTATCCTATCATTCTTTCTGGGAAATCTCCCAATAGTCCATTAGTAATTAGACCTAGGAAAACCGACCATAAACCACAAGCAATAAAAATATAGCCAAATGATTTTAAGGTTTTATTAAAATCTTTCATAAATAAAACAAGACCAACACCTAAAATAGATACAATAATTCCATATACAGCATCAGTTAAACAAAAGCCAAATAAAAATGGAAATACAATAGCAACAAAAATAGTAGGATCAATACTATTATATCTTACAGGCGCATACATCTCCACTAAAAGTTCATAAGGTTTTGCATAGCCTATATTGTCTTGAAGAACTGGAACTTCTTCATCATCATCCCCAATGTCTTCAACGTCAAAAACACAATAACCATCAGTTGTTTTTTCAATAAGAGATTTTGTACTATCTACATCTCTTAGCGGAACCCAAGCTTCAATTAATTTTGCATCACGGGTTTCTAAAAATGAAGATGATACTTCAGTTCGTTCTTTTCCATTTTCTAATTGTTCTTTTACAATTAAAAGATCATTGTCCCATTTTTCGGCCAACTCTTTTAATTCTTTTTTAGAACTACAAAGTTCTTTATTAATAGATTTTATTTTAGAAGTAATATCAGAAACTATTTGTTTAGGAGTTCCTTCTAAATTATCTACATCAAATTTATCAAAATTATATTTTCGAAGTATAGAATACACTTCTTCTTTATATTTTTTCAAAGTAACGACAATAATAATATTATAATTTTCATTATTATCTGGAACTTCAAAAATAGTTGATTGATCATTAAAATTTTTTAATTTATCTTTAACTTCTGAAGAAAATTCAACATCAACCCTTCCAACAGCAATATAAGTGTACTTAGACTCTTTTAAATTAGATAAATCCATGTCTAGATTTATTAATTTATTAGCAGTGCACCTATTAGCCTTGAGTTCATTTTTTTCGCTATCTAACGCGGAAAAACGTTCCTCAATAACTCTTGATTGAGTTTCAACATTAGAAAGAATATCTTCAGCTTTTTCAATTAACTCATCATAACCTAACTCTTTGACTATACGAGCTGGTGGTTTGTCTAAGTTTAAAAAGCCTCTAAGCTTATCTTTAATACCACTATCCTCAGATAAAGCATCTCCAAATAATTCAGAGATACCGGTAGTTTTCATCAAAAGAGATGAAACCTTACCTGTTAAAGGATGGGGTTTTGATGGACCCAATAATTCTGCTACTTCAGGATCATGCTGAACGCGATCAGAAATGTCTTCGATTTGTACAATTCCTTCATTGTGAAGAGCCTTCACAGTATCAGAAACATACGAATCATGAGTAACTATTTTTATTTTTCGCATTCTCGCCGTCTGAAACATACATTCTCACGCTATAATATATTTTTCGCAATAAAAGAAGCAGCTTCATCAACATTCTTAAGGGATTTTTCTTTTAGAGAATTAGTATTCCCCTTAGCATCTGCCAATAATTTATCTGCATCTATTTTTGCTTTACTTTCTGCATCTGAAATACTATTATTAGCTTCCAAATTAGCTGAATCTTTGGCTTCTTTAATTAAATTTTGAGCCTTTATTTTTGATTCATCAATCATATTTTTAGACTGACTCTCAGAATCAAGAATAAGTTGATCAGCATCATTTTCAGCTTTTTTAATAGCTTCAATTGCCTCTGATATCTTTGCCATAATTAATCACCATGGTAAATTAATTTTTATTTAGTGGTATATATATGCTTTACTATTTGAATTTGTAAATAACTATTGAATTCTATTATATTTGAATAAAAATAATTTATAAATACATATAATTTTTACAAATTGTTTAAAAAAGAATAAATTAATAAAAGATATTCCTAAGTTCTATAAAAAAAACTTAAAATGAAGCTAGGAAGTCTTCTCATATATGCAAGAATAGCTAATATAATTATACTAACACCAATTATAATAAAAGTATAATTATAAGGATATGATAAAAATAAGCTCCCAGATATTGTAATAGCAATACCATCTATTAAAAGAACTGCTTTATTCCATTGAGGTTTATATAAACTCAATAAATATCCCAAACCAACAGCAATTACTATTATAGATGTTGAAATAATTTCTGAATTAATACTTTGATTATTAAAAAGAGGTAAAATACCTACTAAAAATACAAATAATAAAATAAATATTGAAAATAATTTCTTTAAAAAACTGGTTTTAATCATCTCATTTCTCCTTTAATAATTTATCAAAATTAACAAATTCTAAATCATTACCTTCTTCATCTTTTTTTTCACTAGTTAATAAAACAAATCGAGAATTTTTAAATATATTATATCCAAAGTATATAACATTTAAGAAAATTATAGGTGCAAAAAATAATAAAGCTATAACAATTATTAATAAATGAATATAAATATTCCCATAAACTCTTTTTTTAGCTAATATGTAATTATCACCACTTGAATTTTTATGAAACCCAATATCTTCTAATTTATCCATATTATTATTCATTTCTTCTAAATTTTTTGAATAAACTACATCTAATTTCATTATTTTCACTGACTAGGTATATTTTCTGTATTTTCAACTTTAAAATCAAAATTAAAAATTTCATTTTTATTGTGGATAGCTATTGCAAATTTAGATTCAAGATTAATAAAATCTTTTTCTACTTTTATTATAATATCAATATCACTAACACGAGTTAAAGAAAATTTATTTGCAGAAAAAACAGAAGATGCATTATAAATTTCTAAAAATAAAGGAATACCCTCATTACTAAAAATTAGATTAAAGTTATCATTTAATAAAATTTCTTTTCCTTTATTATCACCTTTAGAGATCGTAACAATTAATAAATCATTTCTAAGATTATACTTTGATTTTATATTCATTTCTTCTTCAGAAGACATTTAGAACACTCAAATATATTTTACTAATTCATCGACTGATTTACGAGGAGTATCTCTTGGTTCTGCATTTGGATAACCTAATGGACTAAATAAAAGAGGTTCATAATCCTCGGATAAATTTAAAAGTTCTTTTGCTACTTGAGGATTAAAAGCACCAATATAACAAGTTCCAAGGCCTAAAGATGTAGCTTCAAGTATCATATGATCCATTACAATAGTACCATCAATGTCTGCAATATTTTTATTATCTACTTTTCTAACCCATGCATCTTCTGGTTTTACAGCTATGGCTATAAGTATTGGGGCTTCAAAAGGCCATGATTGAGGATAAAGTTCTTTTAATTTTTCTTTATTCTTTTTTGTATCAATAACAAATACTTTAAATGGTTGAAAGTTAACTCCAGTAGGAGCAGATATTCCAGCTTCAAGAATTTTATCTAATTTCTCTTTTTCAACTTCCCTATCTTCAAAACCTCTAACACTATATCTTTCTTTTATTGTATCTAAAAATTCCATATTATCACCTATTAATCTTTAAAAATAATATCATCTAAATCACAAAATTTTCTAAACTCTTCTTCATCAATAGATTCTTCATAAACATGAGCAACAATTCCTGGAACCCTACCAATCATAAAAATTCCTAAACCTAATTTAGGATTAAAACCCAAATCAGAAAGTAGTGCCGCATTAACTCCATCAATATTCAATCTTATGTTTTTATTATCTTTTAATAAATTTTCTAATGTAAAAGCAAGTTTTGTGTGATTTCCAACAAATCCTTCTGTGATAGCTATATCCATTATTTTAGAAGCTCTGGGATCTATGTCATGGTATCTATGTCCAAAGCCAGGAAATTTTTTGTTTTTTTCATTATAGCTATTAAAAATATTAATAGCTAATTGAACAATTTGTTGATTATCAATATCCACATCATCAGTCAAATTTAAGCTATTAATTGCATTTTGATATAAATTCATAGCTTTTTCAATAGCGCCAGCATGATTTCTACCAAAGGATAATAATCCTCCAGCTACAGCACTATTCATTGGAGAACCTGAAGAAGAAATTAATCTTGCTGTTTGAGTACTTGGTGGAGTAGCTCCATGATCACAAAAAGAAACTAATATACGATTAAATAATTTCCCATCTTTTTTAGAAGGTAAAATACCTTTTAAAAGAAGATAAATCATATCACTAAAAGAGATATGTTCTATTAGCTCTTCTTGATTATAACCTCTTGTTGAAATCATATTAGGTTTAATATCAGAAATAGCTGTTTTTAAGTAATGTTCGTTAATTTTAAAATTATTTTCTTTCATTATTCACCTAATTTAATTGTACTTATCCTTGGTTCAACAAAACAAGATGGCCTTGAAGCAATAATTCTAACACCACTAGCTCTTTGAGGACCAATATTAATAAAAGTTCCAAGAACTGTCATATTACCACTAAGCCCTAAAGGCCCTATATTTGTTTTATTTAATTCATTACTAATATAATTTTCAATTTTTGATTGTTTTTTTAAATCCCCATAAATCAAAGCTTTGAGCATTAGTTGGTTTGCTTCTAAATGAGTTCTTCCAATACCAATAGATGGAATAGAAGGAGTGCAACCTAATAATTTTAAAGAATCTTTAAGCCATGTAATTGTTTCGTTTAAAATATTATTATAATCATTTTTATGAAATATCCTATAAGTTTTAGCTCTTATTTCAGGCCCTCCTCCAAGAAGAATTATATGAATATTTAAAGTATCAGGATTTATATCTCTTTTATAACTAGATTCATAAAAGCCATCATCAATAATGAAATTAGCTGGATTTAACATTGAAGGTTCATCAAATAAACCTTTATTCTGATTTAATCTTTCTATATCTATTCCTTTAACTGCCATTGGCCTTCCTGGAAGATTTTCTAAACCTTTTGAAATACCTTCATTAATTTGATGTATCATCTCACCAGATAATACCATTTTAGAACCAATTTCAACTACGACATGTGGAATTCCAGTATCATCACAAAGTGGAAGTTTTTTATTATTAGCTATTTTTAAATTTTTAATTATTAACTCTAATGCCCAAATAGCATTTTCATTAGATCCATTTTTTTCTAAGTCTAATGCTTTCTCGAAAATAGCTATTTTATCAATGTATCTTGAAGATGAACTAGCTTCTATTACTGCATTTTGAACTTTTTTTCTAATATCCATAATATGTACCTATTCAGGAATAGCTAAATCTTTATAAGAACTTGAAGGAACTGCATCAGAACAATACTTATCTATTATCTCATTAACTAATTTAACTTGTTTTAATCTAGCAAATATTTCTTTTGAACTACTTTCGAAATTATGGATACTTGCAATAGATCCTCCTGTTTTTAAGTAAACTGGGGATGCAACTTTAATAAAATCTGGAACTTCATAATGCCTTATAAATCCTCCACTAGATTTAGGGTTTTCTGTATGAATATCTAAAGGCATATAAATTGTAGACCTAATAGCTGCAATCATTGGAATTTGTAGATCTCTAACCGGATTAATAGAATTTGCACCATTTTCTTCTAGTAGTTTAAAAGATGCTGGATTTCCATGACCAGTATGCGCAGAGACTTTAAATTTAAGGTTTTTTGGCAACTCTCCATCTTTTCTCATTTTATTTAAAACCCACAAAAGACCTTCATCATATAATAAAATTCCCCTTACACCTAAATTAACTGCTTTTAATACATCTTCAATAGCATAGACTAAATTATTATAACCTCTAATTCTATAACCTATTCTTGAACCTTCCTTTGTTTGAGCTGATGCACTTGTATCATATGTTGCTCTTGGGCCAACTGCTAAAAATAATTCTGTTTCATATTTTTTTCCAATATTAACCATTTTTTTAATTTCATCATTGGATAAAAGCATTATTCCTTTTGTTTGTGTTATTCTATGGATTTTAATATCTTCTTTTTTTGCTTCTTTTAATAAAATTTCCATATGTTCTGGATTTTGAATTCCTGGAACTTCAAAGCGATATTGACCACCATCATTAAATCTTTTTAAAGAAATAAAATCACTTTGAACTTCTTTAATTCCTAATTTTTCAAGATATTTTTTAGTAAGTTCCATTGTTAACCTTCATCATACATTTAATATTTCTAAAATCTGCTTTACATCATGAAATTCCATATTATCAATAATAGATAAGTTCGATAAATTATAATCAGGATTTAAACTTTTAAATTTATCAATAAGGTCTTCTAAAGATAATGGGTTTTCAATATCCCCCTTTGGAATCATAGTAGTATTTTGAAATAAACCTCCTCTAAATCTTTCATTTAACCTTATAATAATGTTTGTTGGTCTTAAATTTGGAAATAGATTATTTAATTCTTCATCTGGAATTATTGTAATTTTATCTACCAATTTTTTTATATCATTAATTTTAGAAGAAGAGCTATCCTCATCAAATAAACCATCATAGACTAATTCATCTATTAAATCTAGATTAATTTCACCACAAATTAATGTAATAGCTACTGCATAAGGTAAGCTATTTTTTAATTCATCTTTGCTTTTAGGATTATAATTATCATGTTCAGAAGCTATATCATAAGTTTTTATTAAAACTTTATCAATAGCTCCATATTCTTTACAAATATTTATTCTAAGTTTTAATGCTGTATCAATAGCTGAATGAATATGCCTACAAAAAGGATACTTCTTAAAGTAAATATCATTAAAGCTAAATTTATTAAAATTATTTAAAAGATTTTTTTGATTTAAAAGGTCTGTTTTAAAAACAAAACTATTTAAAAAGCCTTTTTTTCCTTCAAAAATAGATTTGCTTCCACTGAACCCATTTTTAGACAATGTTGCCCCTAAAATACCATTATAAATAGCTTTACCTATATTTAATGATTTACCCATTGTTCCACTGTGACCTGATTCTAAAAGTCCACTAGCTTGAGTTCCACAAAGACCAAAAGTATTTAAAATTTTATTTTTATCTAATTTTAATAATTTTGAGGCTACAGCACCTGATACAAAGGTTCCTATAGTTCCAGATGTATGAAAACCATTATTTCTATGTTGAGGATTAACAATAGAACCTAAAAAAATTCCAACTTGATAACCTACTATAACACTTTCTAAGAAGTCGCTACCTGATAAGTTATAAGCTTCACTAATTGCTAAAGCTGTTGGAAAAACAATAGCTCCTAAATGCATTTGAGCTATTTTATGACCATCATCAAGTTCCAAATTATGAGCTGAAATTCCATTTACAAATGCAGCATCAATCATTGAAAGTTTTAATTCATGATTCCCAATTACACTCGATTTTAAATCATTATTAAAACCATATAATTCATTAATTGTTTTTAAAGCTATTTTTGAAGAATCTTCTTTAAAACCTCTTCGAGCAACAGAAAAAAAGTCTAAAAAAGATGCTTTAGCTATTTGTGAAGTTTTAATATCTTCTTCAGCATATTGAAAATTATAAATAAATTCTGAAATTTCTCTAAGAACCATATTATACCTTTTTTATTTTGTTAAATATATTTTTATTTAAAATTCTTTTCATATTATCCTATAAGGATAAGTTCCTCTATTTCCATATTCTTCTTTTAACCAAGCTTTTAAAATAGGTTCTGAAATAGAATAAATCCCCTTATCATTTTTTATTACAGATATATTTTGTAATTTATTTAATGATTTACTTAATGAACTTGAAGGAATATTAATGCTTTCAGATATCTCTTTTCTTTTTAAAGGTTTATTTACTAAACTTACAATTATTTTCTGTTCTGTTAAATTCAAAGTTGCCCATTGATATTTTAAATGGTCTGCAAGAATAGGAATAATTTTTTTAAATTCATTTTTTACATCCTGATTATTTAAAACTTTGTTCTTTGGAAGTAGATTTGCAAAAGTATTAACATAATGAGGTATCCCATTTGTACAATTATAAAATCTTTCAAAACCATCTTTTTTTAATTTTAAAGAAGGTAATTTCTCATTTAAATAATTATAAACAGTTTTTTTACTAAAAGGATTAATTTCTATTGTTAACATCCTACCTCCAAATGCACCCATTTGACTAGCTATTTTTTCAAAAACAATATCCTTAGAATTTAGAGATCCAGAAAACACATATGCAACATTTTTTTGATTTTGTATAATACTTCTAAAAAACCATAAAAACCCATCTAAATCTTTATCTAAATCTTTAATAGCTTGAAATTCATCAATTATTATAATTACGCCTTTGATTTCATTTGAATATTCATTATATATTTTTTGAGGAAAATCTAGAACAAAGTTTAACAGTTTCTCATAATCTTCTTCTGATTCAGTAATAGGTATTGGGTATCCTCCTATATCAATTATTTGGCTTATTTTATATTTTTTAGTAGAGAATTTTTTCTTAATACTATTGATTAATGTATTAAACCCCTTTTCTTTTGCAGATTTCATCCAAGATTTATAAAACTGATGCATAATTCCTATTTCAGTTAATTTACCAGATTGATAACTATAAGATTGTGTTAAATCTACATAAGAAACCATATAATCGGATTCTAATTCTTTTTTAATTTTTTTAAGTAAAACTGTTTTTCCAACACCTCTAATTCCAGGCATTATTATTGTTGGTGGTGAACCCATGCTTGTTGTATTTAATAAACTTTTTATAGATTCAAGATCCTCTTTTCTATTATAAAATTGATTATTAGTTAGTTCTGAATCTGTACCCCATGGTAAATTATCCATATTAATTACCCTTTTATTTTATTTATATTACTTTTTAAATTTATATGATTTTTAGAATACATATATCTTTTAGAATATATATAATAAGTATACTTTTTAGAATACATATACCTTTTAGAATATATATAATAAGTATACTTTTTATAATACATATACCTTTTAGAATATATATAATAAGTATACTTTTTAGAATACATATACCTTTTAGAATATATATAATAAGTATACTTTTTATAATACATATAATTTAGAAAATACATTTATTAAATAATAAAAAAAGATTATAATATTAAATATCCATACGGCAAATAGGTTTTGCAAGATGTCTTCTTGCAGATATTGGAGTTTCATATAACTTGTTTTCTTCTAAATCCCTCTTAAAATCAATAGCTATTTTTTTACCTGATTTAATTTTAAAACCGCATTTTTTACATTTAAAACCTTTATTTTTACCTGCAGAACTTAATGTTCTACCACATTCACATTTAGGATTTATATATTTAATTTTATTTAATTTAATAACTTTAAATTTTTCAATATTAAAAGTATTATGTTTTCCAATACCCCCATAAACTTCAATAATATCACCAGGATGTAATTTTAAAATAATTTTTCTAAAATCTTTTGTTGGTTCATATGCTCCACATTCAATTTCTCCTGTTTTATCAAAAAGATGGAAAAAAACATGTCCTCCCTCAATAATTGTAGGCCTCTTCCTAACAGTCCCTTTAAATTTGTAACAAGAAAACTGATTTAAATCAGCAATATTATTTACTTCTTGAATATGTGCATCAGTATGTTGATTTGTTTTAAAAATACAAGCTGAATAAATATCTTCATCAACTTTGACTATTTTTTCAGCCTTTTTTAATGCATCAATAGTATTAGATCTAATACCATATAAAACAGGACAAGGTGTTTTAGGTTCTATTGCAATATAATCTTCACTCATATCATAATTTTCAAAAGTATCTGGATAAGTTTCTTGATCCATCTTTAAAACAGATCCTTTATTTATTTTCCTTTTTTTACCATAATTATTCTTAACTCTATATGTTAACAATTCATAAGTAAAATCTTTTAAAGGAAAAGCAATAGCTGCAAGAGCACCAATAATGCCTCTGCCGTTTTTAAATTTATGAATTTCAGCACATATTCTATTTGCAAATTTTTCTGCTTCTTCAATTGTAATAATAGAATTAATAGCTCTAATAGAATAATCAACTAATTCATTAGTAATTTGACCATTATAAAAAACTACTCCTGGATTTGTATTTTCTGAATCTAACATTGCAAAGTTTTTAGTTTCTTCTAAAATTATTTTTTTAGCTAAACTAGTTTTATTATCATTTAATATTTTAAAAGAAATTGCTCCATTACCACGAGTTTTAAATTGAGCAAAAGGATTCAATCTAATAAGACGAGGATAATTTACAATTTTTATATCATTTTCTTTTAGTTTATTTATAATATAAGAAGCTAAATAACTTGTACACATTCCTTCATTAGAATCAGTATCATCAATACCAACATATAAATAATTTATTATAATCACCATTGAATTTTAGATAAGTTAATTATAATATTGTTCTTAAAAATATTAAATATTACTATTCTTTTAAAGTATTTTTTCTGTAATAAACTAATAGAATAAAAATAGCTATTAATACAAATGTAAATAATCCAACTAGTTTAAATATTGTATTATCCATAATATTTTTAGTTGGTTTATCTTTTTCTAATTCATAATACTTTACATTTTGACTTGGACTAGACATTACTTCATTTGAAGATATCATTTCACTAATTGCATCTCCAATATTTAAAAAATTTGAAATTTCACTGATAAAATTAGTATTTGAATTGTTAGTAAGTTCATAATTGTAAGAATCAATATGTTTTAATTCAGAGGAGTTAATATATTCAAAATTATTACTTTTAAACTCATCAAGAGTACTATGATTGAATTGAGAAGAATTAGTAGATGATTCAGTATTATCTGTTTTTACATCTTTTGTTTGATTATTTTCGTTTTTATTTGAATCAGAGGAATTTTGAATGTTATTTCTTATAAAATTATTTGAAATTAAGTTATTACCTACTTTATCTATAATACTTTCATCACCTCCTAAACTATTTGCTTTTAGATTATTGTTTTCAATAATATTATCATTAGAAGAAGCAGTTAAAATTATAGTGTGATTGCCATCAGTAACAATATTATTAAAAGAAATAATATTATTAGACGCACCTTGATTTCGTCCTTTTATTTTAATACCACCATTTTCAAGATCAACATCATCAACATAATCTCCCCTAAGAGGTTTGCTATTATCTCCCTTAGTATTAATATTATTGTATGATATCTCATTATTATAGGAACTACCTCCTAAACTAATACCTAATGAAATACTTCCCTCAGCAAGTATATTATTACCTTTTATACTATTATTGTTTGAAGAATACAATTGAATGCCTTGATTAAAATAGCTGAAACAATTTATAGAGTTATTAATAATCTCATTATTAGAAGGAGATGAACTTCCACCTATCGTTAATACATTTATACCATAAGTCATGTTAGTTGAATTACAAATAAGTGTATTATTAAAAATATAAGAATACTTATTTCCAACACCTAATTGTATTGCATTTGCAAAATAATCTGATCTTGTATAAAAAATATTATTTGTAATATTATTATACATAGAAGAATCATCATCATTACTCTCTAAATGTAATCCATAAACGTAATTATATCCCTCAGTATAGATATAATTAAAATCAAAGAGAGTATTTCTAGATTTAAAAAATAAAACATTAAATGAAGTACTATATCCTGAACTAATAGGTGAATTTCCAGGATTAATTAAAATATAATGTAAAATCTTATTATTCAATATTTTTACATTAATTGAATTTTGAACAGCAAGGGATAGGGAAGCATATTTAACCAAACCCCCACTTGTTCCCCAAAAAATTCCTTTCTCAATGCCTGAAACACTTATATTATTGTTTTTTACTGTAACATTGTATGCAAAATCTAAATTAATCCCATAGCTTTTAAATTTACTATAAACATTTATATTGTTATTATAAATACTGGAATTATATAAATCAATTGAATTAATTCCAAAAATATCATAATCAAGACTTTCTTTAGTTAAAGAGCTATTTATTAAAATAGTATTATTAAAAATATTACAATTATCTACAAAATCAATAAAAAAAGGACTTGAATCTGTATTTTTAATTTTTAAACCATAAATATTTAGATTTTTTGTATTTTTTATTTCAAAATGACTATTTATTATAATATCACTTTCAGATGAAGATGTAATATTTAATGGAATATCAATTTTAAAAGATTTATTAGAAACATTAGCTATTTTAATTAAATCTCCTTCCTTAATTTTATTTTCTAAAATATATCCACTTCCATCAAAATAATCATGATACGAATCATCATCAATAATCACTGGTTTATGAAAAGATAAGTTATTAGTTTGAGTATCTCCTATAGTTTGAGTATCTTCTAAATTAAAATTTGTACCATTTAAATCATTGTTTTCTGCATTCAAAGTTCCAAGTACGCTGAATAAAAAAAATAAAAGTAGTATAATAAACTTTTTACTTAACATAATTTACCACAAGCATGTTTTAAGAGAAATTTCTTTAATTTTAATTTAAATTAGATAGTTAAAAAATATTACTGATTATTTTATCTAAAAAGCGTTATCAGATAAATTTTATATATTTTAAAAATAATTTAATTAGTAATTTCTAAATTAAGTTATTTAAAAAGAAATTTAGATTATAATAAAACTAACTTGAAATCTTTAGAGATAATATTATTGTAAAATTTAAATAATATATCTGTTATAAATAAGTACTAGGTGTTTCTGTGTTAATTAGAAATGAACTAATTCAAGAAATAAATAATTTATTAAATTTAGAGGGATTTAAAACATCAAATATATATGAACAAAGGTGTTTTGATTTAATAGCCCGTAAAAAATTATTGATTCTTTTATTAAAAACTTTTACAAATGTAGACAGTATTAATGAAGTTCATGCAGAAGAAATGAGAAAATTATCTCAAATATTCCTAGCCTCACCAATAATAGTAGGTGAAAAATCTAAAAATGGTTTTTTAGAAGAGGATGTAGTTTATGAACGTCATGGAGTCCCTGCGATTTCATTAAATACATTGAAAAATATGATTATTTATAATGAATATCCTGAAGTTCTAGCAGATAGAGGAGGATATTATGTTAAAATTAATGGTAATGTTCTAAAAGAATACAGAGAAGAATATTCATTATCTTTAAAAGATTTAGCTGATTTAGTTCATGTATCAAGAACAACTATGTATAAATACGAAAATGGAATTGTTAAAACAAATACAGAAACTGCAATGATGTTAGAAGAAATATTAAATACTAAGATTACTGTTGATATAGATTTATTTGAACCATATACTGAAATTGAAAAGAGTAATGACAAAAATGATGAATTAAATAGATTAGGTTTTGGATTTGTATCAACTAATAAAAGTCCTTTTGATAGTGTTGCAAAAAGTGAAGAAAAAATAAAAGGTTCATTGATAGTTAATATGGAAAAAAATAGGAAGTTAAAAACATTAAAAAAAATGGCATTACCATTAAAAGATTTATCTGAAGTAACATCATCAGAACCAACTTTTATTATTAAAAATAAAAATTTTGAAGAATCCATTGAAGGCATACCTGTTATAAAATCATGGGAATTAAAAGAATTTGAAAGTTCAAATGATTTATTAAGAATAATAAAAGAAAGACAAGATAGTTGATATTATGGATGATTTAAATTTAAAATGGGCAAAAAATTACCCTATAAAATGGATTTGTAATTTTAAAGGACAAACTGCTGTTGGAATTTGTTCATATTCTCAAAAAATAGCTATGTTTGCACATGATAACCGTGTTCCCAAGTTAATTCAAGATTTAATTATTGGTTTTGATGAATCTTCAGAAGCTTATGGTTGTGAAGAAGAAGATCGTTGTTGTAATTTTGAGTGTGAATATTGTAATATAGATATTAAACAATATTTACAAATTACAGGTATAAAACCAACACCAAAAGCTATTTTAGAACTAAAAAATGGTTTAAAAGATTTGAATAATGATTTAAAAAGTGAAAATCTTGTTCCATTTGAAAAATATGAAATAATAGACTTTAGTTAATTTACTTTTTTTAAATTATAATAATAAGATAAAAATACTAATAAAGCAATGATTATAACTTCTATTATCTTAACCTAAATGCCTAAAGCCATTATTATAATAAATAAAATCATTATCATCATGTTTAAAATCATTTTTATTCCATTTACATTTGATTTATTTTCTTTATCCTAATTAAACACCATTTTTATTTATTAAATAGTAATGAAAAATCTTCTTTAACTTCTTTTTCGTTTGCAACACCAATAGATATTGAATCGATATAATCTATCTTTTTTAAAAAATTAAAGCTTTCTTCAGGCATTTGAATACCTGCAGCTAAGACTTTACTAGCTATTACTTTTTTGTTTAATGATTCAAGTAATTCTTTTAATTCATCCCTTTCTTTTTGAAGGAATGAAGGAGAATCCATCATATAAGCAAGTTGATTTATAGGAATCATATAAAAATCAAATAAATCCTTATTAAAATTAGAATCTAAAATCTTTTTAGTTGTTTTAAAAGGAAATGCTGTTATAAGTCCAGATAATGAATCATTATTAATTTTATTTAAAATATCTTCAATTAAATTCCAATCATAGCTATCCACTATAAACTCATCTATTAACATGATTTTTGGTGAAAACTCTTTTAAAACTTCAATATCTTCTACATAATCAATATCTTTTATTTCACTATAATCTGGATTTAAGTAATCTACTTCTCTTTTACCAATAGTAGCTATTACATCCATTTTACATCCTTTATCAAGAGCTATTTTCCATCCTTCAATTAATGATTCATCATTAACTAAATTTATTCCTTTAACTCCTTCCTCATATCCAGATAATATAATTTTAGAAATATTTTCTGGATTTCTATGTAAATCTAATTGATATAATCGTGCACGATGACCAAAATAGCTATCCCCTATTAAAGGAGCAGAT
This sequence comes from Methanobacteriaceae archaeon, assembly GCA_020854915.1. GTDB lineage: Archaea > Methanobacteriota > Methanobacteria > Methanobacteriales > Methanobacteriaceae > JAHKLT01. Next base: position 60,312 of record JAHKLT010000027.1, read on the forward strand.
CCTAAAATAGTTTCAGGTATTTTAATATTTTTAAAAGTTAAATAATCATTAAAAATAAAATCACCAAGAAATTATTTCTTTTCTACTACTACAGCAGTACCATATGCTAAAATTTCTTGCATAATATCAGATATATTATCAGAATCATATCTAACCCCAATAAGAGCATTAGCACCTAATTCTTTTGCATGAGAAACTAATCTATCAAGTGCATCGTTTCTTGACTCTTCCATGACTTGAACATATTCTTTTATTTCTCCTCCAAAAAAAGAACGTACACCAGCAGTAATTTGTCCACCTGCCCCTCTACTTCTAACTGTAAGTCCATATGCAAATCCTTTTGTTTCTATTATCTCATATCCTGGAATATCATTAGTTGTTGCAATTGGAAATTCTTCTATTGAAACCATATTTTCACCAATTTATAAATTTTAAATATTATAATAACAAAAATAAATATATTTATTAAAATTTAAATATTTTTCTAAAAATTTAAGCTAATTAATTATATTATAAATAGGGTATTAAAAGGTGAAAAGATGAAAGTGCTAGTTGCAGATGCAATTAATGAGAAAGGTATTGATATACTCAAAAAAGAATGTGATGTTATTGTAGATACAGATATAAGTCCTGATAATTTATTAAAAAATATTAAAGATTATGATGGTATTATTGTAAGAAGTAGGACTAAAGTTACAAAAAAAGTGATTAAAGAAGGAAAAAATCTTAAAATAATAGCTAGAGCTGGTGTAGGTGTAGATAATGTTGATTTAGATGCAGCTACTGAGAAAGGGATAATGGTTGTTAATTCTCCAGAATCAACATCAATAACTGTTGCAGAACATACCATGGGTTTAATGTTAACTCTTGCTCGTAAATTAGCTATTGCTGATAAGTCTGTAAAAGAAGGTAAATGGGAAAAGAAAAAATTTATGGGAGTGGAACTTAGAAATAAAACTCTTGGTGTAATTGGAATGGGTAGAATCGGTTCCCAAGTTGTAAGTAGATGTAAAGCTTTTGAAATGGATGCTGTTGTATATGACCCATATTTACCTGAAGAAATAGCTAGTCAAATTGGTGTAGAATTAACAGATTTAAATACTGTTCTTAAAAAATCAGACTTTATTACAGTACATGTCCCACTTACTCCTGAAACTAATCATCTAATCTCAAAAGAAGAATTTAAAATTATGAAAGATAATTCTTACATTATAAACTGTGCTCGTGGTGGAATAATAGATGAAGATGCATTATATGATGCATTAAAAAGCAATGAAATTGGTGGCTGTGCATTAGATGTATATGAAGAAGAACCTCCAAAAGAAAATTCAAAATTATTCGAATTAGATAATATTGTCTTAACACCACATATTGCAGCTTCAACTAAAGAAGCACAAAGAGATGCGGCTATTATAGTTGCTGAGGAGATTATAAGATTATCTCAAAATGAAACACCTCAAAACGTTTTAAATCTTCCAAGAATGGACAACAACAAAGAATACACTCCTTATATAGAATTATGTAATAAATTAGGTAGTTTTATATCACAAGCAGTTCATGGAAAAATAAATGAAATAGAAATAGTCTATGGTGGAGAAGTTGGAGAACTTCCAAATCATGAATTGTTAACAAGAAGTATTATACAAGGAGCAGTAAATCCTTATCTTAAAGATACAGTAACTCCTATTAATGCACCAATAGTTGCAAAACAAAGAGGAATGACAATAACTGAAGGCATTAGAAATGATGGAAAAGGTTATGATTCTATTATAAAAGTTACTGCAGTTAGTGGTAATGAAAGATTTTCAGTAGAAGGAACAAATTTGCATGGCCCAAGAATATTAAAAGTAAACAGTTACTGGGTTGATGTTAAACCTGAAGGCCATATGTTTATAGCTAAATATGAAGATATACCTGGAAGTATTGGTAAAATAGGAACTTTACTTGGAGAAGACAATATTAATGTAGGAATAATGCAAGTTGGAAGAGAATTAGATAGTGGAAAAGCTATAATGATTCTAACTTTAGATGAAGAAGTTCCAAATGAACTAATAGATAAACTTAAAGATTTAGATAATATATATGATGCTGTAAAATTAAAATTATAAACTTATTTTTTATTTTTATCATCAATATCTTTATTATTTATTTTTTTTACATTACCAAATTCATCAATTTCAATATTGATAACACCTGAATCTTCAAGATCTTTTGCATCAATAATAATCTCCTTTGAAGATATTTGCTCAGGTGATATAAAATTAGGATTTTGAGGAATTAGCTCATCATTTTCTTCATCATCAAAATCAATATCTTCATCATCAAATAAGTCTTCATCTAGATCATCATCAAATAATTCATCATTTAATTCATCTTCTGAAAATAACTGTTTATAATAACCAATATTAAAATCAACAGGTTCACCATATTTATCATAAGCTTTAATTGTTTCAAAGCTATATGGCAAACATACAATCATATGAAAAACACCATTTTTTGAAAATGTTAATAAATCTGCACCAGAAGGCTGTGCACTTGGACCTGGATGACTATGAATTGAACCCCATGAATCAATATTAGATGGTAACATGCCTGTTTGTAATACAGCTCCAGTATCAGATGTTTCTCCTGGAACAAAAATTAAACCAATAATATATAATGTTTTATCTTTTATTTTACCTTCTAAAAGAGCTAAAAATTCATTTGGAAAAGATTTATTTGCATAATACAAGAAAGATTCTATTACTTCCTTATCTACTTTAACTTCATTAAATTTTTTATTATCACTACTAAAAATTTTTGAAAAAAATCCCATATTTTCACACATCAATTATATTAATATTTTTAAAAAACTCATTATTAAATTTTGGAATTTTAAAATCAATAATTGTTTTTTCTAAATTATTTTTATAAATAGCAATTCCTCTTTTTTGCCAAATTGGAAGATCATTTAAATTAATTCCATTATCAAATAGTAATTCATGTATATCTTGTATTTTAAGGCCTTTAATTATAACATTAGATTTTTTACTAGAATATTTATCTTTCAAAGTATGAATACCATAGCTATTCACACAATTTCTCCAAGATTCATCTTGTCTCCACTTAAAGTACTTTGAAATTTCATTGTCTGTTACAGTTATTACTCTTGAATCAAATGCTATTGGTTTTATATTATCCAAATTATAATCATGATTTAAGTTAATTGTTAAAGAGCTTGAAGCAAAACTAGGAAAGATAGAATCTAATTTTTCAATCCGAGAAGAATAAGGTAATTTATCGAATAAAATACTTATCTCATCTGAAAAGGCATAAATAAAAATTGGTGAAAACTCATTAAATATTTCTTCACATACACTAACTATTTTTTTAAAAAAAAGCTCATCATATGGTTTTAAAAGCTTTAAATTCTTAGATAATGTGTGAAAATTTCTACCATCTAATCTTAAAATGGTTTTAGAACATAGTGGAACTTTAAGATTAGAATATATTTCATATTCTTTCATAAAAACCAAAACTAATTACCAATAACAAAAGTTGAATTAAAATTTTTTAAAAGATTTATTGCAGAAAATGCAGCTAGTACACTAGTTTTAGGATTAGCATTACATGGTAAATTCATAACTTTTGTATGAAATTCTCCAAATTCTCCTTTAATTATAATTTCATGAATATTACGTGAAACATTTGGATCTACAATAATTTTAACATCTATATCTCTTTTACATGCTAAACTAATAGCTGCAGCAACATTTATATTAACTGGAAATTTTTTAACAGCTTCAGAAGCCTTACCCTCAAAAAGAACTTCTTCTTTTTTACTATCTTTACCTAAAGATTTAGGAGATTTACGAGTTATAAGAGAAGTTTCTGTTAAATTCAAATTAGCTACTGCCCTAATACCATCTAATCCAACAACAGCACCAGAAGGAGCATGAATTTTAGTATTATTCTCTTTAGCTATTTTTATTAAATTTTCTCTTAATTCTATATCCATTAAAGATCCAATACTCATAATAATAATATCTTTACCTTTTTCAAGGACTTTTGAAGCATAAGTTTTTACAGATGAAGGTGAAGCAGCTTCTAAAACTAAATCTACTTTATCAATCATCTCATCAAAACTAAGAACAGCTATTCCACCAGCAATATTTGCTAAATTCTCTGCTCTTTCAATATCATTATCAAAAAAATAGCTTAAATCAATATCTAAATTATCAGAGACAATATTTGTAACGATTATATTAGATATTGCTCCACAGCCTAAAATTCCAATCTTCATAAAATCAATATTATGTATAATTTTTATTTTATTTAAAATTTAAAAAAAGAAAAATAATTATTGTTCTTTTGGAATTTCTCTAATTTCTTGTTCTACTTGTTTATGAGGAATATTATCCATATCAGGAGCAGAGTGAGATGTATTTGGTTTTCGAATATCTCTTGGGTCTATTAACATGATATCATTGATAGCTTGAACTTTATCAAAATCTATAGTTAATAAATCATCTTTATAATTTCGAACTCCTTCCTCTTCAGGAACTAATTGAAATCCCCTTTTCCAAATATCTTTAATTCCTACTTGCTTTTTCTCAAGCTCTATAGCATTAACTTGTAATTTTGAGATTGTACCTAATCTAATATTAAGAACAACATCTGCAACTCTTCCTACATATTGCCCAGTAATTGTATAAATATCTAAATTATAAAGATTTGAAACTTCTACCATTTTTTCACCCATGACACATAAAAACATTATTAAAATAAATTTTTGATGCAAATATTAACTTATTATAGTTTAAGTTAAGATAATATATAATGTTTTTTTATTAGTATAAATAGTTTGTGTTTAAATAACTATAATCCCTAATATTTCTATTAAATTAAAGAAAATAATGTTAAACATCAAATAAAAACAAAAACAAAAAAATAATGAAAAATTTTAAAAAATATAAATTTTATAAATAAACATAATACTTTAAAGAAGGAATTATATGTGGGATACAAGTAAAGATTATAGAATTTTAATAGCTAAAAAATCAAAAGATTTATATGTAAAAACTATAGAAGTTGGAATCTTTAGAGGACATTGGAATAAAAAAATGGCTATTGATACTGGTAAAAAAATGGATAATGACTTTCAATCATTATTGTACTCATACCTTGAAGGAGATAACCTTAGCAACTCTGAAGATGTTCAAAAATTAAGAGATAAATCTATGGAAATTATTAAATATTTAGGTGGTGAAAACTGGAGTAATGTTTTTCTAGATTCCAGCCCTAAAGAAGATAGAGAAAAAACAATAGAGAATATAGCAAAAGTAAAGTTCTTTTTAGATACAATATTAGGTCTTAAAAATAGATTAAGCTTAGGTCCAATTAATGATCCTATAGTAGGAATTGATATAAAACTTGGAGAGGTAATGAGTGTTACAAAACATTCAAATAGTGATAATTTAATGATTTGCAATGTGAATCTTGGAAAAAGAGCTGTAACTGTAGTTACAAATGATTTAAAAGTTAAAGAAGGAAATAAAGTTGGTGTATCTCTTCTTCCACCCCAAAATCTTATGGGAATTACTAGTGAAGGAATGTTTTTAGGTATGAATGGAAGTATTTTAAAAGATGTTCAGGGAGAACTTGGTGAAATACCCAAAGGAATACCAATGGAATCATTAAATGAAACAAGAAATTTAATTGAAAGTTTCCTTAAAAGTTAACGAATATTTAATCCAATTAATTTCGTTTTACACATATCTTCTACTGCATATTTAACTCCTTCTTTTCCAATACCACTATCTTTAAAACCACCAAAAGGCATATTATCTGTTCTAAAAGTAGATTGTTTATTTATAAAAACAGAACCAGTCTCGATTTCATTGGCACATTTTAAAGCATTTTTATAATTTTCAGTGAAAACACCAGCTTGCAGGGCAAAATTAGAAGAATTAGCTATTTTAATAGCTTCTTCAGTTGATGATACTTTAATTAATGGAGCTACAGGACCAAAAGTTTCATTGATAACTAAATCCATATCAGGATTAACATTTCCAATTACTGTTGGTTCTAAAAATGCATTATTTCTTTTTCCACCAATTAAAATTTCTGCACCATTTTTTTCTGCATTTAAAATAGATTCTTCAACTGCAATAGCTGATTTTTCATCAATTAAAGGACCTATATCAGTATTTTCATCCATTGGATCTCCGATTTTTAATTTACTTGTTTCTTTAACAAAGAAGTTAGTAAACTCATCATAAACATCCTCATGAACAATAATTCGTTTGACACCCATACAAACTTGTCCTGCATTTAAAAAAGATCCTAATATTCCTCCTTTAACAGCTTCTACAATATTTGCATCATTTAAAACAACCAAAGGATCATTGCCACCAAGCTCTAATGTTATTTTTTTCATAGCTGCTTTAGAAGATATTAAACGACCAACATTTACACTACCTGTAAATGAGATTTTATCAACACTAGAAGATTCAACAAGTTCATTTCCAACATCACTACCAAAACCTGTTAAAGAATTTAAAACACCATTTGGAAATTCATGAGCAATAATTTCAAGCATTTTTAAAGCTGCAAGAGGTGCCTGAATTGAAGGTTTCAAAATAACAGTATTTTTACTTGCAATAGCTGGAGCAATTTTATGAATAGATAAATTTACTGGATAATTAAATGGTGTAATAGCCCCTACAACACCTAATGGAATTTTCTTTGTAAAAGCAAAAAATCCTTTTCCATTGATTCCAGCATCTAATGGGACAGTTTCACCATAAATTCTTTTAGCTTCTTCAGCTGATAATTTTAATGTTTCTATTGATCTTTCCATTTCAGTTAATGATTCTTTAATAGGTTTTCCAACTTCTTTTGTTATAGTTTCTGCTAAAGATTTCTTATTTTTTTTTAAATTTTCATAAGCATCATACAATCTATTTGAAATTTTACGAGCAGACATTTCTTGAATTGATTTTTTAGCATTGTTTGCAGAATTAATTGCATTAAAAACATCTTTTTTACTAGCTATTGGAATTTCATCAATAATTTCATCATTATATGGATTTCTAACATTATACTTACTATTATTTGAAATTTTTTCTCCATTAATCAATATTTCCATTTTAAAACCCCTAAATTAATTTAAATAATTTATTATTTCATTAACTTTATTATTAAATCTATTTACTTCATTTGATTTAATTTCACTTGTAAAATCATTTAAATAATTCTTATAAAAGAATATAGCTATTAAAACAACTACAATAATTCCTCCAAAAAGTAAAATCATTTCAGCTCCTCCTTGAGCATCTTCATCATATAAAAATATTTCAAACATTGTGTAACCTCAATATAAAAGAAAATTTCCTGCGAAATTTGAAATTAAATAAAAAATCAAATAAGCTATCGTTGTTAAAGGAATAGAAAATTTTAAACCTTTTTTCAAGTCCCCATATAAAACTAAACCAATAATAAAACCTACTAAAATAGAATGAATTATAACATATGATTCTGCAGCTATAACAGCAGTAGATATAAGTTCACTAGTTCTTCCAAGATTTGACATAAATTTTGAATAAATACTAACCATTCCAAGAGAAAAAGGACATGCTATAATTGCAGATATTACTAAAAACATAATAGCCATCATAACAGCAGATCTTCTCTCTCTTTTTAATATCATCATCACCCGTAAATCATTTGAAATATCTTCTATAACTCCTGCAAGGCTAGTTCCACTTTTTCTACCTTCTAAAATAATCGTAAAAGCTCTTTTTAATTCTTTTGAATTTAATCTAATTACAAAGGAATTCCATGCTTCATCAAAGTTTTTACCCATTTTTATTTCTAAAATTGTTCTTTTAATCTCATCATATAATGAACCTGAGCTATAACTTGAAATATTTTCCATTGCATTTTCAAAACTTAAACCAACACGTAAAACTGAAGAAAAACGTCTTAAAAAATCTGGGCTTTCTTTCTCGATTTCATTAATTCTTTGTTCTTTTTTTATTAAAGTATAAGAAATAAAAAGAGGAATAATAAAAAAAGGTAATATCAATGAAATAAAATCTAAGTTTAGTAAATTTATTAAAATTAATAATATTACTTCAAATGAAAAAATAGCTATTATTAAAAGACTTAATAGTTGTAATGGATTTATGATAATTCCACCAGATAATAAAAAATCTTGTAGCTTGATTAAATGTTTCTCAGGTATATTCTCTTCTAAAAAATTATCTAAAACATTCATAGAAATAATAATACTTTCTTTAATATAAAGTATTACTTATTTTTGAATACAATATTATCTAATTAATAATATGTTCTAAATCACCGATAATTTTACCTTTGTTTTGAACATGAATTGTATCTTCAATTCTAACACCAAAATTGCCTTCTAAATAAATTCCAGGTTCAACTGTTAAAACCATATTCTTTTCTAGAATAGTATCATCTTTTATAGAAAAATTCGGAGCTTCATGAATATCTAAACCTAAACTATGACCAGTAGAATGTATGAAGTTTTTTTCATAACCATACTCACTTATAATATCCCTAGCTATTTTATCTATATCCAAACATTTGACACCAGGTTTAATAGATTTAATAGCTTTATTATGAGATTCTAAAACTATATCAAAAATTTCATGCTCTTTTTCAGTATAAACAATAGTTCTAGTATTATCAGAACAATAACCCATATACTTCGCACCCCAGTCAATTAAAATAGGTTCACCTAAACTTTTATTTTCTGGTGTAGAATGTGGAAGACTTGAATTAGAACCCGTTGCAATTATAGTATCAAAAGATTCGCTTTCAGCACCATTATTTCTCATGATTCTACCAAGCTCATATGCAAGTTCTGATTCAGTTTTAGATTTATTTAATAAGATATTTAGCTCTTTAAATGAATTTTGAGCTATTTTAGTAGCTTTTGTGATTTTATTGATTTCATCTTTTGACTTGATCATCCTTTCATTATTTATAAAAGTCTCAATACTTAAATCAAAATCATTATTGAATTTTTCATAAAGATTTATTGGTAAACTTGGTTCAACAGCTATTTTAGAAATATTTTCTTCTTTTAAGATTTCATTTAACTTAGAAAATGATTCAAATTCTATAATATCAATTGAAGAATTATTTTTAGCTATTTCCATATCCATTTTAGATGTAAAAATTATTGGATCATCTTTTATAATACAAAAGGCAAAACTAGTTGGAAAATAATTAGAAATATAAGCTATGTTAGTGAACTGATTTAATAAATAAGCATCATAATCCTTTTCTTTTAGATTTTTTAAAATATTTTCGATATGTTGACAAGTCACAAGATTCACCTAATATTAAGATTAGTTTTAATCTTTAAAATATTTTTTTAAAATAGCTATTTTAAAGTAATAAGTTCAAATATTCTGAATGTTTTTGAAGAAACTAATTTAAGACTCTATTATTATAATCTTCCTGATCTTCATCATTTTTTTTATGTATTTATAAGAACAATAACCACAACAATCAGAACTACCATGATTAGTCATAGTTTTTCAAATAAAAACTACAATCTTTATCTCTAAATCTTCAGGAAGTATATGTAATATATATAATGTAAAAATATCTAATTCATATTAAGTTTCAGTATTTTCAACAAAATATTCATAATTAATGAATTTTTCTTTAAAATTGAATTTCTCATATATAATCACTTTGAAATATATTTATTTTATTTTTTAAAGGATATAATCTTTTTTAAGTGTGAAAATTTTTAAATTATGAGAAAATTAAAGACAAAAAAGAGTAATTAGTACAAAAATAACTTAAACTATAGTCACATAAGAATGATTAAAACTTATTTTTAAGGATAATATCGTTCCTACAAGAGGTGGTAAAAATCAAAAATAGTAATTTTGGAAAAGTTCATTTCTATCTTAAAATTGGTCATTGAGACAGTAAAGTAACTATTATATTGTGTTACCAAACTTTTTCATATAAATGCATGTTTTATTTATATATAGATATTAAATTAATTAAAAAATATTAGGTAATCAACTATAAAGAGATTAATTTTCCATTACTATTATCCAAATTATGATATATTTCTAAAAATATATAATTTTTTGATTTATTCTCCACCTTTTTATTCAAATAACATTAATTAAAAATAATCACTACAATAAAGATATTTGAAGTCAATTTAGAAATTAAAAATCAAAAGAAATCTGTTAAAATTAAATATAGCATTTTTATTTTTAAAAATAGATTTATATATTTTTAATAATCTTTAAGCTATTTTTATCAATGATGTATTTTAATAATTTAATATATAGATCATTAACTTTTAAAAGTACTGTTTAAGATTATAGATTATTTAAATAAAAAATTCATTAAATAAAATTAATAAAAAAAGAATTATTTTTACTTTTAATAATAGCTATCTTTTAGTAAATACAATTAAAAAAAAAATTAAAAAAAAGAAAAAAAAGATAATTTAAAATTAAGGTCTATTAACCACTATCTTATTTGATGTAGAATATCCATTCCAGTAAGCTGTTGCAATATAATCACCAGGATTTAAATTAATATTTAACCTAGCTATTCCATCACTATCAGTAGTTCTCTTATAGAAAACACCATGTATATTAATTTCAACTTCCTGATTAGCAAAAGCTTTTCCTTGACCATCTAAAACAGTAACATCATAAGTTCCATTTACACCAAATGTTTTAGTTACATCATTACCAGTCATTGTAGTTTTAACAGTAATATTATTACTAACACTTGATCCATCTATTGGATTATATGCAGTAAGAGTGTAGTTACCTGGATTTAAATTAATAGCGAGTCTTGCAGTACCATTAGCATCAGTAGTTCTATTATAAAAAACACCATTAATATTCATAGTAACATTACGACCAACAATAGGATTACCTTCACCATCTAAAACAGTAACATAGTAATTAGTACCATTTTTGAAATATTTTACAATATTTTCTCCAGTGATTGTAGGTTTAACAAGAATATTATTACTCATTTGTAATCCATCATTAGGATTAACTACAGTAATAGTATAATTACCAGGATTTAAATTAATAGTTAATGTTGCAGTACCATTAGCATCAGTAGTTCTATTATAAAAGACACCATTAATATTCATAGTAACATTACGACCAACAATAGGATTACCTTGACCATCTAAAACAGTAACATGATATTGTGTTCCATTACGGAAGAATTTAATAATATCTTTACCATTAATAGTAGATAAAACTTCTGCAGTATTATTTACACTAGATTCAGTATAATTACCCTCTTCTTTAAATGAAGCAGATACATTATATGTTCCAGGATTTAAATTAATAGCAATAGATGCACTTCCATTACTATCAGTAGTTTTATTGTATTCATTTCCATTAATGATAAATGTAATTGTTTTATTTACTAAAGGATCACCTAATCCATCAGTTAAATAAACAACATACCTAGTACCATTTTTAAAGAATAGTACAATATTTTTACCATTTAAAAAGGTTTTAAATACATCACCTACAACTGTGAAATTAACGTCTGTAGTAGCTACTTTGTATTTTTTATCGCCTTCATAGTAAACATTAACTGTATGATTACCAACACTTAAGTTAGGTAATATTAAGGTAGCTTCGCCATTATTTAAATCTGCAATATAATTAATACCATCAACAGTAATAATAACTTTACCTGTTGCATCTGAGTTAAGTTTTACACTAATTGTAGCATTTTCACCATAATCTATATCAGATACATTAACTTCTAAATCTGGGTTTATTAATGTATAATTACCAGTATTATTACTATCACTTACATTACCTAAAATTGCATTATTTCCAAGATAAGAATAATTATTTGAAATTAATACATTATTATCAACTGTAACATTTACTAAACTAGTATTATTAAAGTGAACTGCATAATCTCCACCAAGTAAATAATTAGAAACAATTAAATTATCAAAAACATCAATATTTGAAGAATTTGCCATATAATAAATTCCATTTTGACCTGTCTTTATAGCATCATAATTATTTTTAACATTTGAAATATTTCTACCTTGAACAAATATCTCATTATTTGAAATTATTTGATTTTTAGAAGAATATCCTGCAATACCATAAACAGCATCACCAGTTCCTTTTAAGTTATTATTGGAAATATTAAGATATGTTGAATCAAAACTTTCAACTAAATAAAGCATTGATCCAATACCTTTAACTGTATTATTCTCAATACTACTATATTCACTTGTATTACCATATTTACAATTAGTTAAAGTAATACCATATACTAAATGTTTAGATTGAAGATTAAGTTTATTATTCTTAATTAAAAAATTATTATTATTTCCAAGACCAATACCACTAACATAAAAATTATTTAATAAATTAAGTGTATTAGAGTAAATACTATTATCATAAACCCCATAAGTACTCTGATATGGCACTATAAAATTAATACCATACATATATAATGAGTCAATATTAGGAGCATTAGAGGTCATAGTAAGAGTATTATAAGAAATTGAATTATTATGAGATTCATCTGATCCTAAAATACCAGTTAAAGTAAAATAAGAAGTATTTCTATTATCAGCAAAGTCAACATTAATCTTATTATTTGAAATTACATTATCTGAAGATCCATCAAGAGAAATTACAGAAAAACTACTTTCATTACCAAGAATTGAGTTTGTATAAAAATTTAAATTAGTTAAAAAAGATCCTGAACCATCACCTGTAATTTTAACATTACAGTTAGAAAGTATAGAATTGGATTGTGATGTAACATTAAGTTGTTTACTAATAACAACTTTTTTATTTGATAAATTACCAAATTTTAATGTATCACCATTTTGGACACTTGTATTAACTAAATTACCATCGTTATCGAAATATGAAGAATAAGATTCATCATCGATATCAAATGAGCCACCTGAATTTTCAGAAGACAAAACTGAAGATTCAAGTGTACTGTCATCATTGAAATCAGTTGCATTTTCAGCACTAACTAAACTTAAAGACATAATAATTGCCAATAAGAATATTAAACTGAATTTAACACTGTTATTTATTTTCAACATATTTTTTTTTTCACCATTATTTATTATTTAAAAAATAAAAAAATACAGTTTAAATCTAAAAAATAAAATATAATTTAGACTTCAACAATTATACTTAAGTATTAACTAATATTTAAATTTTCGGTTTTTGTATAAATCTTTTTAGATTTTGATAATGACTATAATTTCTTAGTTGATTTTTAGGTTTTTTATGTTTTGTGTCCAGTTGATTGTTTGGTGATATATTTGATTTAAAAAATCTAATTTTGTTTTAAATTTGTTTTTATATGCTTTGAACATGATATTAATCTAATAGTTTTCAACTTGCAATAGTTTCATCGCATTACTTTTAGTTTCTTCAGATAAATTACAATAAAATTTATATTAATCAGTAAAATTCAGTTTAAAACATTTTATCAGGTTTTTTATATAAATAGTTCCGAATAAGACATAGGCATATTAATTAATTTGAGAATCATTTTTTATTAATTGTAAAATTAGTTTTTATTGATTGGAGAATTAATTTTTACCAATTTCGCAGATTATAATATGATTCCTCACTTATATAAGCTTTATCATCCTTGTTTTTAAAAACATGCACATTAAAGCACAATAATGATGGAAAAAATAAAATATAACGGTTTTTTCAAAATATTAAAATAAACAAAAAATTGTACCAACTAAGAAATTGACACTCATAATTTTTTTATAATAATATTTATATTATAATATAAACAATCTATAAATTATGTTTAAATTTACAATGAATGAATTAAGAGACTTGTTTATCTCATTTTTAGTTATTTCATTAGGATTTTCAATACTTTATTCAAATCGTGATTTTTCAGCTATTGGATCATTGTTACCAATTTCCATGGTAGGTGTTGGTATTGGATTTATCTTTCATGAAATAGCTCATAAAATTACTTCAATGCATTTTGGTTATTGGGCAGAATATAAGTTATGGCCTACAGGACTTATAATAGCTATTTTAACATCTTTTATGGGTATTATTTTTGCTGCTCCTGGTGCAGTTTACACTTATGGTAATCATATTAATGACAGAGAAAATGGTATCATTTCACTTGCAGGTCCTGTTATGAATATTATAATATCATTAATTTTCTTAGGAGTGGCTGTTGCATTATATCCTAGTTTAAATCCAAATGATCCAGTAACATATGTCTTATTTTTAACTTTAACTTTAGGTTTTAGTATTAATAGCTATTTAGCACTTTTTAATTTAATTCCTTTCGGTGGATTAGATGGTTCTAAAGTTTTCAGATGGAATAAGATTATTTGGATAGGTAGTATTATAATTGCAGGTTATATGACTTATTTAGGTATTTTTGTTGGACTTGAAAATATAATTCTTGGAATGCTTGGATAAGTATGCTAAATGATAGCCCTATTAATTATTTTAAAGGAACCCATAGAATCATTGCACCTGATGAGACTATTAGAAAATTTGAAGATAAATTAAAAATAGCTGGAGTTACAAGAGTAACAGATATTACTGATTTAGATAGAATTAATATTCCAGTTTTTTCAGCTATTAGACCAACTGCAGAGGATGGTAGTGTTAGTGTTTATGCAGGTAAAGGAATTAATAAATCCCATGCTAAAGCTTCTGCTATTATGGAAGCTTATGAGAGATATTCTGCAGAAAGACAAGATATTGATATCATCTTCAAAGAAAACCTAGAAAACACTATAAATCCAAATAGCTTGAATTTAGAAAAGAATATTGATTTAAATGAAAACATTGAATTAGAATGGACAAAAACAAAGGATATTATAAGTGATGAAGAGTTTTTAATTCCATCAAATGCAATTTATCATCCTTATACTCCTAAAAATAAGGAATTTCAATTATTTAAGTCTAATACTAATGGTCTTGCTTCTGGAAATAATTTAGAAGAAGCTATTTTACATGGAATTTTTGAAGTAATAGAGCGAGATGCTTGGAGTATATTTGAGCTTACAAAAAAGAATAAAAAAGAAATCAATAAATCAACTATTACAAGTCATTTAGTTAATGATCTTTTAGATAAATTTAATTCTGAGTCAATTGATATTAAAATATTAGATATTACTGCAGATTTAGATATCCCCACAGTAGCTGCAATTTCTGATGATACTTTACTTAAAGATCCTGCATTACTTACTATAGGTGTTGGAACTCATTTAAACCCAGAAATAGCTATCTTAAGAGCTTTAACTGAAGTTGCACAAAGTAGAGCTACACAAATTCATGGTGCAAGAGAAGATACTGTTAGAGCAGATTTTATGCGAAAAGCTGGTTATAAACGTATGAAAAAAATCAATAAACACTACTTTGAAAAAGAAGATAAACTTATTAATTTCCAAAAATTAAAAAACAAAAGTAAAAGTTCAATAAAAGAAGATATTTTAAGATGTATTAAAGAAGTAAAAAAAGTAAACATTGATAATATCTTTTTTACTGAATTAACAAGAAAAGAAATAGGTGTTCCTGTTGTAAGAGTTGTTATTCCAGAGTTAGAACTTTATGCTATTGACAGTAGTAGAATTGGTAAAAGATTTTTAGATTTAGTATGAAAGTAATTATTTATACAGGTTTATCTATTTCATTTGAAGATGCAAAAAAGATTTTAGATTCAGACGAAATTATATATAAACCCCCAATTAAAAGAGGAGATATTTTAAATGATTTAAAATATAATCCTGATATTATTGGTATTATTGATGGTATATTCCATAAATCCCCTGCTGTAGCTCATAAAGAAATATTAAGTGTTTTAGAAAAAGGCATAAAAGTCATTGGTGCAAGTAGTATGGGTGCTTTAAGAGCTTCAGAATTAGATTCTCTTGGAATGAAAGGTATTGGTTATGTCTACAATCAATATGCTAATGGTAAAATCACGTCTGATGATGATGTTGCAGTTGTATTAAATCCAGACACATTAAAACAATTATCAGTACCTTTAGTTTCCCTTGATTATTCACTTAATGAAGCTTTTAAAAACAATATAATTACAAATAAAGAAAAAGATGAAATTATAAAAATAGCTAAATCAATTTATTATCCTAGTCGTAATTATGAAAATATATTAAATAAAACAAAGCTAAACACTTCAAAAAAAGATATTTTATTGAATTTTCTTAAAAAATCTAGAGATATTAAAAATCAAGATGCAAAAGAATTATTAAACTATATTAAACAGTTGATTAAATGATAGATAAAATAAAAAATGTTGAGAAACAACTCCAAGATAAAAAAGTAGCTATTGCCTTTTCTGGTGGAGCAGATAGTACTTTAATTGCATATATTGCAAAAAAAGTTACAAAAGATCATTTAGCTATCACTATTAATAATAGTATAATGCCTACAGATTTTATTAATGATTCTAAAGAAATTGCAGATTATTTAAATATAAATCAAGTAGTCATAAAAGATGATTTCTATGATTACAGCGAATTTTTAGAAAATAAATCAAATAAGTGCTATTTATGTAGAAAAAGAATGTATGAACACATAACAAAAGTAGCAAAGGATAATGGATTTAATACTGTAATTGATGGCACAAATATTAGCGATTTATTAGATAATCGGCCTGGAATTTTAATTAATTATAAAAATAATATAGTAAGTCCTTTTGTTAATGCTAAACTTGAAAGCTTTGAGATTCATAATTACTTAAGAGAAAATAATATTCCTTATTTAAAAGCAAGTACTTGTCTTGGAACAAGAATTGAAGTAAATAAACCAATAAATAAAGATAATATCAAAATAATACAAAAATCAGAAGATTTTATTAAATCAAATACAAATGCAGAAATTGTTAAAGTCCGAAAAAAGGATAAGACAGCTATCTGTGAACTTGATAATATAGATGATATTATAAATAAAAGAACTTTAATTGTTGATTACTTAAAATCATTAGGTTTTAAAAAAATTTATCTAAATTTAAGTGAAATTGAAGAAGATAATCCTATAAAGTTAGATTACATAGGAAACGATTTTAATTACCAATTACCGTATAATATTAATTTGAATGCGACATTTAATGTTTTAAAAGAGAATAATATTAGTTTAAACAATTTAAAATTATTTGAAAATGGAGAAATAAAGGGTGAAAATTTTAAAAATGAAAATGAAGCTAAAGAAGAATTTATAAATATTCTACCAGTTATAAGAAGAAATTTATAAGCCACTATTCTTGTATTTTTTAAGTACTATATCAGGAGTTTCTATATTTTTTTCAAATGTTTCATCAAAAGAAGCAGATTCTAAATCACCCTCAATAGATTCCATACCATCAATTCCTTTTAATAAGATTTCTTTTCCATCTAAACGAAATTCAACACCATCAGCTTTAACTTCAATTATTTTAATTTGTATTGATGAAGCTTTATCTAATTCATCATTAGCTTTAAGTTGATACTTTAGAAAAAGTATTTTATGTGGCATTAATTCATTAATTGTTCTTTTTATAACAGATTCAAAAAGTTCAATGAATTTTTTAACTGCTGGAAGATTATTTGTCCAATAATAAGCTAGAACAGAGTTTAATACTATTTCGTGTTCAATAAAATCCTCATCTATTCTAGCCCTAACACCAATCTTATTACCATCAATGGTTTTTATAACTAAAATTGGTTTACTATCCATTTTAACTACCTACAATATTGCCTTTATTAAATCGCTTGCTCTAACAATTCCTACTAATTCTCCTTCAACATCAAGAACAGGTATTTGTTCGAAATTACCTGCCTTCATTTTTTTAGCACAATCAGAAACTTTAGTTTTAGTATTTACTGTATCAATATTTTCTGGTGAAACATCACGAACAAGTTTATCTGTAAACTTAAGATGATTTTTTTCAATATAAAGTACAGATGTACTATCCCATGACCATTTATCACCTTCTGTACCTACAGTAGAACTATGTTCTGTCATTTCAGAAATAATTTCACTTTCAGTAATAAAATCTGTTTCAGTTAAAATACTTGATAATTTTCCAAAATTATTTAATCCTAAGATTGTTTTCAAACCAAATTGCCTCATTATTTCAAATGCAACATTTAAAGGTGTTTCATCCCAAGTAGTTGGGACATTATTTAGCATATACTCTTCAATAGAGTCATCAGCATCAAATTTAACCAAAGCATTAGCTACTATATCAAATGAGCTAATAATCCCCACTAATTCATCATCATCATTGACAACAGGAAGTCTTCTTAAAGTATTATCAACCATTCTTTTAGCTGCTTCTTCCAAATCATCATTTGATTTAACTGTTACTAAATCCCTAGACATCAACATAGCTATTTGTTCTTCATCAGGATTGACAATAATATCTGAACGAGTAATCAAACCAGCTAATTTTTTAGAATCCTTTTTTACAACAGGAAGTGCTGAGATTTTCCTTTTTCTCATTTTTTCCAAAGCTGTTTCCCTATTTCCAGGAACAGATACACTAACAACTTTTTTCGACATTGCTTTTTTAACTAACATATTAACACAAACTAATTTATAAAGTAATCTTAAACAAAATTATAATTACTATAAAAAAGAGATAAAATTAAAAATATTTCAGTGCACAACTAAAACAGAACATTTAGCTACTTTAACAACTTTATCTGCTACACTACCCATAATAAGTCTATCAAAACCACTTTTACCAGAACTACCAATAATAACAAGATCAATATTTTCTTTATCAATAGTATCTAAAATCACATCAGCAGGAGACCCTTCTTCTACACTTAAAGTAATTTTAACATCACTTTCAACTTCTTCTTTCATCTTTTCTACTTTTTCAAGGTTCTTTTCTGTTTCCTTTTTTAACATTTCATTAACATGAAAAATAGTATCATCAGAAGGAAGACCAACAAAGTAAGAGTTTTCAACAACACTTAAAGCAATAATTTCAGCTCCAGTCTTATCTGCTAAAAACAATGCGTGTTTTTCAGCTTTTTCAGCATGTTCTGACCCATCTGTAGGTAAAAGTATTTTTTTATACATAATATTTCACTCCTATATAAATTAATAAAAATTAATATTATTAATTAAATATCAATATTATCATCTTTATTGATGATGTTTATTATATCTTTCGTTTCGATTCTATTAATTATACTTAAATATGGATTCTTAGACAGTTTTTTAGAGATAAAAATTTCACAATAATTATCTTCATTAATAATTGATTTTCCACTAAAATTAACAGTAGCTAATTTTAAAATTTCTTTAGGATTAATATAGTTTTTAGAATTCAATTGTCTGAGTTTAAAAATAAAATCTAACTCTCTAAGCATGTTTGGTGAATTAATCATAATATTATCAGTTCCAATAGATGGAAATATACCTTTTTTAAAAAAATCATCTAAATTAGGAATACCGACCCTTAAAGCAGCATTAGATCTAAAACATAAAGTAATTGAGACATTTGAATTTTTAATTAAATCTAAATCCCCTTTAAGAGGATTAGTACAATGAACTAATTGATTAAAATTATTTTTAATACCTAATTCTATTTCTGAAGCATTATATTTTTTTATTGAATTTTTTTGAGAATCTATACTTTCACCAACATGAATAGATGAAAGCTTACATTTTTTTGTACATTCTTCACTAATCAAAATAGCTACTTCTTCAGTAATTTCATTAAAACCACTTGGAGCTATTCCATCAGCTATTTTTAATATTTTTCGAATAGCTATTTTAACACTTTTTAAATCAGGATCATCTCCATAAAAAGAATCATCACGACCTAAAATAATTGGATTAATAGGAATATCTTTTGAAGCTTTTTTAAGTAATTTAATTCCTTTTACTCCACCTTCTCTATAATCAATAAAATGAGTAGTTCCAGACCTTAACATATCATACATTGATAATTTCATTGCATCAATAACATCCTTATCTTCAGCATTTTTCAAAGCTAAATGTTTTAAACCATTAGGAGGTTTAACAATTTCATCAAAAGATAAACCATAACCCTCATCTTTAATTATAGAGTCTCCAATATGAGTATGAGAATTAATAAATGATGGTGATACAACACAGCCACTTGCATCAATAATTTCACCCTCTAAAATATCTTTTGAGATAGTTATAATCTTTCCATCATCAATTAAGATATTTTCTCTTGAAGGAGTTAAATCTTTGCCTTTTAAAATAATACCATTAGCTATTGTAATCATTGAGAATATTTTAGTAAACATTTTATTTAAAACTTTTTTTTAAAATGAGGGGTATATTGAATTAAATTAGTTAAAAATATATGATAATAAAAATTTTAATTTATTTTATGGTATTCAAGTTTATTAATAATTTATATTCCTAATAAATAAATTATAGTTATTTATAATGAAAAAAAACAATTAAATTTTTAACTCATAATTAAATCTTATTTTTTCAAATTAATCCCATTTAAAAGTAATTTTAAAAAAATTTTTAAAATATGAATTATATACTTATTTTAATTGAAATTTAGTTTAATTCACTTTTTTATAATTATTAAAAGAGCTGATATTATTAATCAAGACGAAATAAGATATTTTTATAGAAATATAATCAAATCAGATGATGTTTATAGAATTAAACATAATAATAAAGATTATGGTGAGTTTAAAAAGTTATCTGATGCATTGTATGAGAGAGATTGTCTTTTCTATTGTAAATTTGATTATGATCTTCTTGTTGAATGTGATTTAGAAAATAAATATGAAAATAAAGACCTTCCACCATTTCCCCAAAAAAGACCTAAAGGTAGGATTAAAGGAATAAAAATAAATAAAACAAAACGAGAAGGTAAAATTGAATTTGATCATTCTAAAAAAAAGTTTTTTATTAGAAAAGGTGATGAAATAATTGGTTACTTTGATACTATGACTGAAGCATATTATATTAAAAAAAATATGCATTAATATTCTTTAGAATCACTAACAAACGTAAAATATATTCCCAAAATCATAAAAATAAGCATTAAAATAAATCCAATTATAACATTAACACCACCTCAATATCCTTTTGGAGCAAGATATACCATGAAAATATCTAAAGGAGTCATTGGAATAAAAAGGGACATTAATAATTTAAAAAGAAATCTATCATAGCAAAAAGCTACAATCAAAATTCCAATAATATTAATAGGCTTCTAAATATATATTCACTTTCATTATCGAACTTAATAATATTAAAGTAGTCTAATACAAAAGTAAATACAATAGCTAATAAAAGAATTAATGGTTTAAATGATAATAATTTATTCATACCATTCAAGAGTCTAAATACTCATTTAAAGATTTAACTTTGATTTTATTATTTTGAATAGCTTCAATTGCATTTAATGCAGCTCTTGCACCTGCAAGTGTTGTAACATAAGGTATTCCCAGTTCAATAGCGAGTCTTCTAATGATATATCCATCTTTTGCAGATTGTTTTCCTTCAGATGTGTTTATGATTAAATCTATTTCATTGTTTAAAATAGCTTCACGAATATTAGGAGATCCTTGAGATACTTTTTTGATTTTTTTAGTGTCAATTCCTTTAACTGAATCAGCTGTTCCTCCTGTAGCTATTAATTCAAACCCTAAGCTATTTGCTTTTTCTGCAATTGTTTGGATTTTCTTTTTATCATGTTCTTTAACACTTATAAATATTTTACCTTTTTTAGGTAAATCCATACCTGCAGCAAGTTGGGATTTATAAAATGCCATACCAAAACTTTCATCGATTCCTATACTTTCACCTGTAGATTTCATTTCAGGCCCCAATACTGTATCAGATTCTGGTAATTTTAAAAATGGGAATACTGATTCTTTTACAGCTATATGATCAATTTTAATTTCTTTTGTTAAGTTAAGGTCTTTTAATTTTGATCCTGTGATTATCCAAGTTGCAACTTTAGCAAGTGGTACACCAATAGCTTTACTTACAAATGGAACTGTTCTACTTGCTCTTGGATTTGCTTCAATAATATAAACCATTTCTTCATCAAGTTTAACAGCATATTGAATGTTCATCAAACCTTTGACTTCAAGTTCTAATGATAATTTACGACTGTATTCACGAATAGTATCTAAAATATGTTCTGGAATAGTTTGAGGAGGTATTACACATGCAGAATCTCCTGAATGAACTCCTGCTTCTTCAATATGTTCCATTATTCCAGCTATAAATACATCTTCACCATCACATAATATATCTACATCTAATTCAATAGCATCTTCTAAGAATTTATCTACTAAAATAGGATGTTCTGGAGATACCTTAACAGCTTCTTTCATATATTCTTCAAGTTCATTATTATCATAAACAATCTCCATTGCTCTACCACCTATAACATAAGATGGTCTTACAAGAACAGGAAAATCAATCTCTTTTGCTACATTTTTAGCTTCATCAAATGAATTAGCAAGTCCATATGGAGCTTGATGAATATTAAGTTTATTTAATAAATCAGAAAATAACTTTCTATCTTCTACCATATCAATACTTTTATATGGAGTTCCAAGAATTTTTACTCCTGCATTTGCAAGAGGTACTGCTAGATTAATTGATGTTTGACCACCAAATTGAACAATTACACCTTCTGGTTTTTCTTTTTCAATAACATTCATTACATCTTCAAATGTTAATGGTTCAAAAAACAACTTATCAGAAATATCATAATCAGTACTTACTGTTTCAGGATTATTGTTTATTAAAATAGTTTCAATATCTTTGCCTTTTAAAGCAAGTGATGAGTGAACACAACAATAATCAAATTCTATTCCCTGACCTATTCTAATTGGGCCTGCACCAATAATTATTATTTTTCTTTTATTAGATGATTCAAGTTCATTACCCCAATCATAGCTACTATAATAATAAGGTGTTTTTGCTTCAAATTCTGCAGCACATGTATCAACCATTTTATAAGAAGTTTTTACATTTAAGGTATTAGCTAGATTTTTAATATATTCCTCTGTTTGATCTGTTAAATTAGCTAATTTTTTATTAGATAAACCTAGTTGTTTAGCTTTTCTGAAAAATGTAGAATCCTTTAATTTTTCTTCTGTAACTTCATTTTCAAAGTCGACAATGTTTTTAATTTTATATAAGAAAAATGAATCCATATTTGTAAGTTTTTGAAGCTCATCAATTGTCATACCATCTTTAATAGCTTTATATAATTGGAAAAATCTATCATCTGTAGGATTTACTAAATCATCTTTTGTATAATCTATATCTTCAAAACCAGAATAACCCATATCAAGAGACCTAATGGCTTTATGTAATGCTTCTTCTAGTGTTCTACCTATTGCCATTACTTCTCCTGTAGCTTTCATTTGAACTCCAATTTTTCTATTTATTCCTTTGAATTTATCAAATGGCCATCTTGGTATTTTTACAACAACATAATCAATAGCTGGTTCAAATGATGCTGGTGTTTCTTTTGTAATATCATTTTTAATCTCATCTAAAGTCATACCTAATGCTATTTTAGAAGATATTTTAGCTATTGGATAACCTGTAGCTTTAGATGCAAGAGCACTACTTCGACTTACCCTCGGATTAACTTCAATGACTTTATATTCACCAGTTGTAGGATTAACTGCAAATTGTATATTACATCCTCCTTGAATTCCAAGTGCACGAATAATTTTAATTGAGGCATCTCTTAGTTTCTGAGCTTCTATATCATTTAAATTTTGTGCTGGAGCAACAACAACACTTTCACCAGTATGAATTCCCATAGGATCAATATTTTCCATACTACAAATAATAATACAAGTATCGTCTTTATCTCTCATTACTTCATATTCAAATTCTTTCCATCCTAAAACAGATTCATCTATAAGAACTTGATTAATGAAACTTAAATCTAATCCCCTATGAGCTATTTTTTTAAGTTCTTCTTGGTTGTGAGCAACTCCCCCACCAGTTCCACCAAGAGTAAAAGCAGGTCTAACAATTACAGGATAACCAATATCTTTAACAGCTTCAATAGCCTCCTCAACACTTTCAACTGCATGGCATTTAGGGATAGGCTCATTTAATTTATTCATAAAATTTCCAAATAAGTCCCTATCCTCAACATCTTTAATAGTTTGAACATTAGATCCCAAAACTTTAATATTATCTAATACACCTAAGTCTCCAAGACCTGTAGCTATATTTAATCCAGTTTGTCCACCCATAGTAGGTAATATAGCATCAACATTCTCTTTTTCTATTATTTTTGCAACGATTTCAGGTGTTAATGGTTCAGTATAAACGACATCAGCCAAATCTAAATCTGTTTGAATAGTAGCAGGATTACTATTAATTAAAACTGTTTCAATTCCCTCTTCTTTAAGTGATTTACATGCTTGTGAACCAGAATAATCAAATTCAGCAGCTTGACCAATTTGAATAGGTCCAGAACCAATAATAAGTACTTTTTTAATATCCTTATCAATAGGCATTTTAATAACCATCCATTTCTTTAACAAAATCATCAAATATAAAACCAGTATCATTAGGACCAGGACCAGCCTCAGGATGATATTGAATACAGAATAATGGTAATTCTTTATGAGAAATTCCTTCAGGAGTTCCATCATTCAAATTAACTTGTGTAAGTTCTAAGTCTGTTTTTTCTAAAGATTCCTTATCAATAGTAAAACCATGGTTTTGAGAAGTTATAAATACTTTATTAGAATTTAAATCTTTTACTGGTTGATTTGCTCCCCTATGACCAAATTTCATTTTATAAGATTGTGCACCAAAAGATTTAGCTATTAATTGTTGACCCATACAAATACCAAATAATGGTAAACGATTAGCCATCTTCTTAACAGTAGCTATTGTCTCTTTAACCCTATCAGGATTACCCGGACCACAAGAAATCATTAAACCAGAAGGTGAATAATCCAAAATAGTTTTATAATCAGCATCATATGGAAATACAATAACACCAATATCCCTATCTAAAAATGAATTAATAATATTCTTTTTAATACCACAATCAATTATAGCTACTTTTTTGTCAAAATCTTTACTAAAATCATTAATCTCTTTAGTAGAAACCATAGGAACAAGGTCTCTATCAGTGATATGAGGATGATTTAAAGCCATATCAACAAGTTCATCATCATCTTGATCTTCTGTAGAAATAACTCCCCTCATAGATCCTTTTTCACGAATTTTAATTGTTAAATCTCTTGTATCAATACCACTAATTCCAGGAATTTTAAATTCTTTTAAAAAATCATCTAATGTTTTTTGAGATGAAAAATTAGACACATCTTTACATAATTCTCTTACAATAAATCCTTCAACTTGGATTTTATCAGATTGATACCAATCAGAACTAACACCATGATTTCCTTCTAAAGGATAAGTAGACATTAAAATATCTCCTTTAAATGAAGGATCAGTTAAAGATTCTGTATAACCAGTCATACCTGTAGCAAAAACAACTTCTCCTGCATTAGTTGTTTCATGACCAAAACCTTCACCTTTTAAAACAGTACCATCTTCTAAAGCTATTTTAGCCCCAATTACCATTAAATCACCACTAACATAATTATCATCTATCTTTATTATTTATCACTTTTATATAATTTAAAGATTATTAAAAAAAATTATTTCTCAGCATAAATTACAGTGAAAATATAATATTTATATGGAACATCCACATGTTTAAATCCAATATCTTTAAGCCATTTAATTTGTAAGGTTAAAAGACTAGGATTATCAAGTTTTTTTCGATCATTAGCTATTTTTATATATTTTTCATCTAATGGAGAGTTTAAAATCTTTTTATCAATTTTATTTTTAAAAGATTCATCTAACCTTTTTGACGAGCTTAAAACTTGATCTGCATTTAAAAAAATACCATTTTCATTTAATAAATCATAAGCCTTCTTGTAAACTAATTTTTTATCATTTTCTTTTAAATGATGAATTGAAAGAGATGATATAACAATATCAAATTTCTCACTAAAATTACAGTTTAAATAATCATCATTAACATATTTAAAATTAGTACAATCTTTAAATCTTTCTCTTGCTTTATTTAACATCTTATCTGCTAAATCAACAAGAGTAATTTCTGCATTAGGATATTTTTCTAATAGATACTTTGAAAGTAAACCTGTTCCTGCACCTAAATCTAAAACTTTCGGATTATCTCCTTTAAAATCAATTGTTTCAATAGCTATTTCATAAAAGTCATCAAAACATGGAATTAAATATTTTCTGTTTTTATCATAATCTTCTGCACCATCATCAAACTTTTTTTTAATAGACATATTAATCCACAACATTTAAACTAAAATTAAGGCTTTTTGAAGAATGAGTTAAAGCTCCTAAAGAAATAATATCTACATCTAGAGATGCATAATCTAAAATGTTATCTTTATTTATACCACCAGATATTTCAATTAAAACATTTTCACGAATATTTAATTTAGACAATTTAGATAAAACTTCATTAATTTCTTTGCTTGACATATTATCAAGCATAATAATATCTGCACCATTTTTAGCACATTCAACTGCATCATCCAATGATTCAACTTCAATTTCTATTTTTTTGGAAAAGCTAACCTTTGATTTAGCTATTTTTAATGCATCAACTGGGCTTCCAACAATAGCTATGTGATTATCTTTAATTAAAACCATATCATCAAGAGAAAAGCGATGAGTATCTCCCCCACCAATAGAAATAGCTATTTTATCAAATTTAGAAATTCCTGGAGAAGTTTTTCTTGTTCCTGCAATTCTACAATTAGGGTTTATTTTATTAATCTCATCAACTATTTCTCTAGTATATGTAGCTACTCCACTCATTCTCATAAGTAAATTTAAAATAGTTCTCTCTAGAAGTAATATTTTGCGAGCTTCACCGATTATTTCAATTAAAACATCATCTTCATCTATTCTAAAACCATCATCAAGATTACTAATAATTTCTATATTATTTTCTTCAAAAATCTTTTTTACAATATCAAAACCTGCAAAAATTCCATTTTCCTTAGAAATAATAGTAGCTGTTATAATTTTACTTTTATCAATTAAAAAATTCGAAGTAATATCTCCAAACCCCTCATCTTCCTCTAACATATAATCAATAATTTTTTTCATAAAATCACTAAATTAACTTAAATTATATTATATCTAACTTAATTATTAAAATTTTTTTAAAATTAAAACTTAAATATATTTATTATTAAAAACAAATATTAATTAATTCAGATTAATCTAAGTGATATAAAATGGAAATAAGATTCTTAGGAACTTCATCAGCAGTACCATCTATAAAAAGAAACCACCCAGCTATTGTTTTAAAATCTTTTGGAGAAGTTTTTTTATTTGATTGTGGAGAATCAGCACAACGCCAATTAATCTTTGCAAAAATTAGTCCAATGAAAATTACAAAGATTTTTATTAGTCATTTCCATGGAGATCATATATTAGGGCTTCCTGGATTAATCCAATCAATGGGATTTAGAGGTAGGGTGGATAAATTAGATATTTATGGCCCTAAAGGATTAAATAACTTTAAAAATTCTATTTTAAATTTAGGATACTGTTTAATAGAATTTCCTATTGAATTCCATGAAATAGATAGTGGAATAGTTGTTGAAAATGAAGAATACATTATTAAATGTATTAAAACAAAACATAATGTTATCAATTTAGCTTACTCTATTGAAGAAAAAAAGAAACCCCGTTTTTTAAGAGAAAAGGCTATTGAATTAGGTGTTCCTGTTGGTCCTGATTTTGGTAAACTTCATAATGGTGAAGAAGTTGAAGTTAATGGAAAAATCATCAAACCATCAGATGTTCTAGGAAAACCAAGAAAAGGTAAAAAGATTACTTATTCAGGAGATACCAGACCTTGTAATGAAATGGTTGAAATAGCTAAAGATAGTAATATTTTAATTCATGAATCCACTTATATTAATGAAGATAATGATAAAGCAGAAGAAAATGCTCATTCAACTGCAAGAGATGCTGCAAAAATTGCTAAAAAAGCAAAAGTTGAAAAATTAATCTTAACACATATTAGTACAAGATATAAAGAGGATACAGTCATATTACAACAAGCCAAAAAAGTTTTTAAAAATAGCTATTTAGCTAATGATTTACTAAAAATAGAGTTATAAATATGGAATTTGTAAGTTTTAATAATATATTTTATCAGATAATTTTTACAATAATAACATTGATTGTTATTTATATTGCATTAAAAATTATTAAAAGAATAACTAATAAAATGAAAGAAAAACCTAAAGTAAATGATACTTTAATTAATTTAATTAATGATCTTTTAAGGTATATTTCTTATTTAATAGCTTTAATTTTAATTTTAGATATTTTTCATATTGATTTAACAAGTATCTTTGTAAGTATTGGAATTGTTGGTATAAGTGTAGGTTTTGCAACAAAAGATATTATATCTAATTTTCTCTCTGGAATTTTCATTATAAGTGATGATCATTTAAATTTAGGAGATACAATAGAAATTAATTCTATAAAAGGAAAAATAAAACAAATTAATTTTAGGACAACTACACTTATTGATGATAGTGGAGTCATAACAGTTATTCCTAATTCAGTATTATCAACTCAACCTTATAATAGGTATAAGCATCTTGAAGAGTACAGGATTGACTTGCTAGCAACAATCCCATTACACATTGATATCGAAGACTTTGAGAAGCAAATTTTAAATACAATAAAAAATATTAAAGAAATAAATAAGAATAAAATCCCAAAAATATTCACTCAAAAAATTAGCGCAGAAGGAGTTATAGTGAAGATAAGTATTTGGGTTAATGATGATTGTGATTTAAGTTCAACAAAATTAATGATTGTTAATAAAATCAGATTATTAATTAGTGAAAACAAAAAGAGGTTTGAAG
The DNA here is from genome assembly GCA_020854915.1 of Methanobacteriaceae archaeon. Classification (GTDB taxonomy): domain Archaea; phylum Methanobacteriota; class Methanobacteria; order Methanobacteriales; family Methanobacteriaceae; genus JAHKLT01. The sequence continues at coordinate 89,299 of JAHKLT010000027.1, forward strand.
ATGACAAATAAAATTAAAGAAGAAATTGAAATCTTGAAAAAGGATAAAAATGCAATTATTCTTGCTCATAATTATCAATCAAAAGAAGTTCAAGATATTGCAGATTTTGTAGGGGATTCACTTGAATTATGTATTAAAGCTTCTGAAATTAAAGATAAAGATATGATTGTTTTTTGTGGAGTGGATTTTATGGGAGAAACTGCAGTTATATTAAATCCAGACAAAAAAATCCTGATTCCTGATGCAAATGCTGAATGTCCAATGGCTCATATGCTTACTGGAGAACAAGTTCTAGCTGCTAAAGAAAAACACCCAAATGCAGCAGTATGCTTGTATGTTAATAGTTTAGCTGATGCAAAACAATATGCAGATACATTATGTACTTCTTCAAATGCCGTTAAAGTTGTAGAAAGTTTAGAACAAGATGAAATTTTGTTTGGTCCAGATAATAACTTAGGAGATTATGTAAGAGATAAAACTTCAAAAAAGATTATGGCAATAACTGAAATAGGATATTGTTATCTTCATAAAAAAATAACAACAGAGGATGTAGAAGAAAAAAGAAAAGAATATCCAAATGCAGAAATAATTTGCCACCCTGAATGTGATATGGTTGTTCAAAAAGCATGTGATAAAGTAATGAGTACTGGTGGTATGGTTTCATATATTTCAAATAGTCAAAATAATGAGTTTATTTTAGGAACTGAAGTAGACATGAAACATAGAGTCGAAAAAGAAGCACCAGGTAAAAAAATATATCCTTTAAGAGAAGATTCCATTTGTGAAGAAATGAAATTACATACATTAGAAAAAATAAGAGATACACTTAAAAATGAAAGCCCACAAATAACTTTAGATGAAAATGTTGCTAAAAGATCAATGAAATCAGTTAAATATATGATTAAAGTTTCAAAATAATCAATTAAAATCTTCAAGAAAACTAGAAATAAATACTTCCATTTCAATCTCTTCTCTAGCTATATAATCCTCTAATTTATTTCTAGATTCCTTTGACTCAAAAGGAAAAAATTCTTTTTCAAAATGAATATTTAAATCTAAATATTTTTCTTTTTCATTTAATTTAGTTTCTTCATTTAAATTTTCATCAAGAATTTTTAATTGTTTTAAATCCAAACCAGATATTTTATAAACAATATAAGCATCATCTTCTTTATAACCGTAATCTACAATTTTAACATTCATTTGAATCAACCCCAGATAGAAATTCTTTTAATTCTTTTTCAACATTTAAAATATCGCTAGAACCAATATGACCTAATTCAGAATCATAAATAGCCATTGTTGAATTTTTAATCTTCTTAGACATTGGAATAGCATCCAATTCTGGTGGAAAATACTGATCTTGATTAATAGCTACTATAAAAACTGGAACTTCAATATTTTTTAGTTCATCTTCAATATCATAATAATGACATGCATTATTAATATATACTACGTCATTTGCATCATCTAAACTACCTTCACTAGATAATTCTTCAATTCCCTCATCGATTTCCTTATTAGATAAACTATGATAATATTCTCTAGATAAACCTAAAGTATACATTGTTTTAGAAGCTAATTTTAAAGCTTTTCTAAGTGGTTTTGTGTATTTACCATTATTATAATCTGGATCTGATAAAATAATATCATTCATTATTTTTGAAGCTGCATAATTATGTCCAGCTACTTTATAGCTAGATACAAGTGAAATTACAAAATCTATATAATCAGGATACTTTGATGCTAAAGTAAGTGCTATAAATCCCCCCATTGAATTTCCTATTATCCCTTTAAGATGATTTATATTAAATTTTTCTTTTAAAAAAACTATTTGAAAATTGGCCATATCTGTAATAGAATAATTTGGAAAATCTGATTTTAAATTTGTAGTTGAAGGAGCAGATGACTTAGGAGAACCTAATCCTGATAAACATATGAAAAAATATTTTTTATAAGTTAAAAGACTATTTTCACTTATTAAGTCTTTAATTCGTTTTATAGATCCAAAATCTCCACTAGAACCATGGCAATATAAAATTGCATTTTGAATATTCCCCTTTGAATCATAATCAGCTTCACCTAATGTAATATATTCAACTTGAAGGTCTTTTAAAACCTCACCTGATTCAAATGTAAAATCTTTTAATTTATAATAAGATGGATTAGATAATAATTCTTCAATCAATTTTAACACTACCATAAATAAAATCTTGATTTTTATCTTTATAAAACTTATTTAAAAAAATATATTAAATCTAATTTCTAAAGATATTATTAATGAAATATAAAGTTTTAGAAAATCCAAACAATGAAGATAGCTATGAATTAGTCGATGAAGCTTTAAGAAAAAAAGCTACAATTATTATTTTTGCCCATTGTAAAGTAATTTATGAAGGTAGAGCTTTAAGTCAACTAAATTGGGGAGAACGAATAATTTTAATTAAACCTGATGGTTCTTTTTTAATCCATCAAGAAAAAAAAATTGAACCAGTAAATTGGCAACCTCCCAAATCTAGAACAAGAGCTTTTTTAAAAGATGATCATTTATTTTTAGAAAGTCATAGAAGAACACCAAAAGAATTACTTAGTGTTGAAATTAAAAAAATTCACTTTATTAATTATGCCCTCATAGAAGACTTTGAAGAATTAGAATTAGCTGGATATGAAAAAGATATGGGAGATATGATAATGGAAAACCCTCATATGATTGAAGAAGGATTTAAACCAACTGTTAGAGAATATAATACTGAACATGGTTTTATAGATATTCTAGGAAAAGATAAAGAAAATAAGCTAATGGTTTTAGAATTAAAGTGCAGAAAAGCAGGAATAAATGCTGTTAAACAATTAAAAAGATATCTTTCTGATTTTGAAGATGAAAATAATGAATTATTATATGAAACTAATAGTGAAACACGAGAGATTAGAGGATTGCTTGTAGCTCCTTCTATAGGTGAAGATGCTAAAGAATTAATTGAAGAAGAAGGTATTGAATTTGTAGCTATCCAACCTCCAAATGAATTAAAAATTGATAAAAAAGTTACTTTAGATTTTTTTTAAATTAATTTAATGAATCTTCAATTCTTTTAATTTCATTTATATGATAATCTAGTGTAAATTGATTTGCAGGTTTAGATTTAGTAACATGACATTCTTTTTCAAGTTTATAAATCAAATAATCTTCATTATCTAAATCAATTGCACCTTTAGGATCTAAAAATTCTAAATTATCTAATTCATTTTTTATATTTTCAAATTCTTCTTTTTCTAATTCAATTAGTTTATCCATAGGCATTTCTTGAATATTCTTACTAGTACTATATCCAATAGCTATAAAACCATTTACTTTATTACCATTTATTTCAAATTCAGAATTCCTAATTTCATTCATAGAAGATATAACATGCTCATATGTTGTTTTTGTAAGTGGAATTTCGTTAGATAAACCTATTTGATTGATTTTATATTTATTTTTCCAATTCCCTATTTTATAAATAGCATAATTAATATCATCTAATTTTATAATTTTTTCACTCATAAAAATACCTTTATTTATTAATACATCTCCATACAATAAATATTTAATTAATTAATTTAAAACATATAATTGCTTTTAAATATAATAATTAATAAATTATATAAAAGTGTAATATGGGGGTTAATTTTTGAAAAAATGTCCTAAATGTGGAAATCCTAGTTATGATGGTGCATTAGTATGTGGTAATTGTGGTCATAAATTTCCAAAATCAAAACCAGTTGTAGAAAAAAAAGAACAAGATGAAGAAGAAGATATAGTTACTATTCTCAAGAAAAATAAACTTATTATTGGAGCAATATTAATTATAACTATTATTGCAATAAGTGCAATTGTTTTATATGGAACTGGAAATAATGATAATAATACCCAAGGTAATGAAATGCAAAGTTTTTCTGAAGGAGGTATTTCATTTACATATCCTTCAAACTGGGAACTTACAAATTTAACTGATAAAGATCATGAAGGTGCTTATATTTTTAAAAATAATGAAAATACAACATTAGAATACTATAATTCAAGTAGTGGTTCCTCTTCACTAAAAGATTTAACAGAACAAAGAATAGGTAATGCTCAGTATTATGGAAGTTCTATTGAAATGATTGCACCAACAAATATTTATGGTAATAATGGTACTGACATAATAATGGAAAATGCTGATGGATCATATACACGTTATGTATCTTTATTAAAAGGTGAATTATTCTATATATTTAAAATTGATGGAAATAATTCAGATGCCGTTAATAATACTCAAATTAATGACATTCTAAATAGTGTCAAAATATAATAATTTTTTTCCTTTTTATTTATTTTTTAAGAGTTTTTAAAATGACTAAATTAAAATTAGCTCTTTGTCAAATCAAAGTTACTGATGATAAAGATAAAAATATATCAAAAGCTATAGAAATGATAAAAAAAAGTGCAGATAATAATGCAGATATTGCAATTTTACCAGAGATGTTTAATTGCCCTTTTGAAAATCCTAAATTCATTGAATATAGTGAAGAAATTAATAATAGTAAAACATTAAATGCAATTTCTAAAATAGCTAAAGAAAAAAAAATATTCGTTCTTGCAGGCTCAATTCCTGAGAAAATAGCTGATTGTGAAAAAGTATACAACAGTAGTTTTTTATTTGATGATAATGGAGAAATAATTGCTAATCATAAAAAAATGCACTTATTTGAAATAGATATTCCTGGAAAGGTTCACTCTAAAGAATCTGATGTTATTAGTCCCGGAGATAAATTCACTATTGTTGAAACTAAATTTGGAAAATTAGGAATTGGAATTTGTTACGATATCAGATATCCAGAACTATCTAGGATAATGGCACTAAAGGGTGCAAAAATTTTATTTTATCCAGGAGCATTTAACTTTACAACAGGTCCAGCTCATTGGGAGCTATTATTTAGATCAAGAGCTATAGACAATCAAGTATTTACTGTGGGTGTAGCACCAGCAGTAGATGAAAGTTTAAGTTATCAATCTTATGGCCATTCCTTATTAGTGAATCCATGGGGTGAAGTTTTAATAGAAGCTGATGAAAATGAACAATTAATATTTCAAGAAATTGATTTAAAAGAAGTAGATAAAATAAGAAAAGAAATGCCACTTCTTAAAAATAGAAGAACAGAACTTTATGATATAAATTTTAAATAGTTTATTTCATTTTTGAAAGCCTATCATCAAACCATTTTTCTTTTCCAGGATTTAATTTAGATAATGTTTCAATAGCTTGATTTAAAACTCTTAATTCATTTTCTTCATCTTTGTTTTTACGATAAATAATAACTAACCTTTTATATGGAACATCACTAGAAGCATTATTAGATAAATGTTCTTCATATGCATTAATTGCTTCATCAATATTCTCTTTTTCTAAATCTTTAATTTGTTTTAATGATTTTCCTTTAGGTTTAGAACTAGAGCCTCCTTTCATAGATTTTTCAGCTTTTTTAATAGATTTATTACAAGATTTTTTAAAGTCTTTATCTTTTTCATTACGTCTAGCTATTTTAATTAATGAAACTGATTCTTCTGTTGCAATATCCCCTAAAGCATAAACAGTAGCAAGTCTTACACCCCAATCATCATCTTCCATCCCTTTAGATATTACATCAATTTTATCTTCAGCTTTAAGTTCCCCTAAAGTACGGATAGCCACTTTCCTAACACCAAAATCCTCATCAGAAACTGCTTCTGCAAATAGATCTATGATTTGAGGATTTTTAGTTTCTTTCAAAGCATGAGCCAAAAGTCTTTTATTTTGACCTGTTTCATGTTTAAATTTTTGAATTAAATGATCCATTGCAACATCACCCATTTTACCTAAGATTTCTGCAGCCTTAAACCTAATAGGTGCACTTTCATCAGTAGTTGCCTCAATTAAATGATCAATAGTTTTTTCATCATTGGTACCTTCTAAGCTATTAATAGCTATTTTTCGGGATTTTACATCTTTATTTTTAAGTTCTTTAATAGCTTCTTCTAAATTTAACTCATTTACCATTATATCACATAAATTCTTAAATCTAATTATTATATAAATTTTAATTTATTTATTATTTAAACTTATTTTCACCAATTAATTTTTATTGATGAAATTAAATATTATTAAGAATAAAAATATTACTAATTTTTTAAGTAGTGATTTTGAATTATTGATTTTTAAAGAAATATTTCAAAAATAATAAATATTTGAAATATGATTCATTTATCTAAATTCAGCTTATGATTTTAAGAAGTTAAATATTTAGATAATGCTAAAATCTCTATTATTGGAGGTGCTTCAGAAATAACACTAACATCAGAAACAAATAAATCATTATACTCTGTTTCAAGATTAGTATCAATATATCTCTAATAGTAGCTGTTCCTCCAGGATGAGCTCCTCTTAAATGTGCTGAAACTATAGTATTTGGGTCTACACCAGCTTTTACTAAAATTGCACCAGCAGTAGCTGCTCCTTCAGCAATAAATCTAACATCTTTAATTATATTTTCTTTTATAACTTCCCCATTTACAATTTTTCCATGGTTATCATCAGGAATCTTAACCATAATACTTAATATATCTCCTTTTTTAATATTATCAATTATTATTTTTAATAGCATCTTTATTATTAATATTTTCATTTAAAATAATGGAATGCTGAGGTGCAAGAACAAGATTTCCACCAATAACCAATGCATTCATTGTTACTTCTTTAAAATAATTAATATCTTTAATAACTCCTCCAACAGTAACAAATGGATTAACAAATAATTTTTCTCCAGCTTTTAAACCTAACTTTTGAAGAATAATCGCAGAATCAATAGCTCCAGCAGCCAAAACAAGAGTATCAGATTCAATAATTTCCTAATTACCATTTGATTTTTTAACTTTAACTCCTTTTACAGAATCATCCTCAGTAATTATTTCAGTAACTTTAGTTTCATCTATTAATTCTGCTCAATTCTCAATAGCTATTTTAATAAAATCTTGTGAAGACCATTTTGCATTGTTTGGACAACACCATGCACACTTTCCACATTGAATACAATCTTCTTCTCTTATAAATTTAGGCATTTTTATAACTGGAAGACCAATAGATTTTGCAGCTTCAATAAATTTCATTGTACTTTCACCAAAGTGAGAATCATTTATTTGGTGGATATCTAATAATTCCTCTACTTCATCAAGTTCTTTTGAGATATCAACATCATAATCTTTTAATTCATCTTCAAGTAGCCTAACACCATTTCCAGCTGCTACAAAACTTGATCCTCCAAAACAAGTTATTTTTGAAAAATCTAAATAATCATCAATTTCATCATAATATTTATATGAATCAGCAACATCATAAAATGGTCCTTTTTCAACAATAGTTACGGGAATATTAAATTTCGATAGATCTATTGCTAATATTGCTCCTCCTACATCAGATTCAACAATTAGTACCCTAATTTCACCATATTTTTAAATTTTATCTATCTTTATTTTTCGCTCTGATTTTTACTTTTTATTCAATTTTTTTGCTATATTATATATATATTTTACTATATTTTTATATTTTTTTATTATTACATTTATATATAGAAATTTTTCCAAAAATTATAACAACTGTTATTTGAATGAAAATAATATATAAACATTACGATTTAACATCAATCTAGAAACTTGAGGATTTTTTTGATTCTATTTTTAAGAATTAGTAATAGTTAATTCTAAATATTATTAGTTTAACAAGGTGTCCGATTTAAGTGAATTCTGCAAGCTTCGATATCTCTTCAATTTTCTTATAACCTTTACTTATTATGATTCCTATTAAAAGTACATTCAGATATACATGTTTATAAACAGAACGCTTTGTATATGCATGGATATTCTTCATTTTTAATTCTTCTTTTAGGAATTTGAATGTTTCTTCAATTTTCCATCTTTTTCTACGATAATCTTCCCATTTGGGTAATAAATTAAATAATTTTTGTTTTAAATGATTATAAATAGGATTTTGATATTTTTCTTCGGTGAAATATTCTATAGGGTTTTGTATTCGTTCTATCAATGTTATTAGTGACGGTTTTTTCTTAGAAAATAGTAATGGGATTATTTGGTATTTGTTTATGCCTATTAAGTAGTTTTCTAGGATTTGAAATCCTCGATCACATAAAATTAATTGTCCTCTTTTTAATATTCGTCTTCTTTTTAGTTCATGCAATATTTCATCGAATATTTTACTGTCATGTGGAGATCCTCTGTGTATTAATATGGCTAATGGTTTGCATGTTTCATGTTCTATTGCCAGTGTCATTTGAAATCCTGCAAAATGCTTAATTCCAGTAGAATATCCTCTACCATAGTCTTTTTCCAGTAACATTTGCTTGCTTAAATACATTCCATTAAATTTTAAATCTAATGTAATTGGTGTGGAATCTAAAATTATTGTTTTAATATTACGTATTTGTTTAAATTACAATTTATTTAATGTTTTTAAAGTCAATTCAAGGTATTTATCCTCACTATGCCTGGAATAAATCTCTCTAATCTCTTTTAAAATTGGAATGTGAGTAATATTCAGAAATTTTAAGAGATTATTGCTGGATGATGTTTGATTATAAACATAAGATAAGTCTAATTTAAAAAATATAGATAATAATATTAGTTTTAACATATTTTGATGGATATTAATCTTTTTTAACCCATTTCTAGCTAATTCTTGTTGAAAAGATCGAGAAACAATAAGCTTAATTACAATGCCGAACAATATCCATATAAGGTCTTTTTCATCAGGATTTAATGGAATTTTCATTTTAATCATCAATTAAATGTATATATTCCATTATATATAAATATTCTGATTTAAAAGACTCTAAATTAAAAATTATAATTAATAAAAGTGTACTTTTACCAAATATGATTTGTACACTATCAAACAATATAAAATAAGGGTTGTATGTTCTCAGAAAAAATTAAATTATCGGACACATTGTTAGTTTAATATTATTATGTATTATTAAATTATTTTTTTTGATTAAAAGATATATGTTAGGATTTTTGTAATAATAATTAGTTATTTATAATATTATCCTCCATAAACGATTTGTATAATTTGAACTTCATCTCCGTCTTTAATAATAGCTTCTTCTTCTACTATTTCTCCATTTTTCTTAACAACAGTACTTTCAATAGAAACATCAAGATCTTTTAAAACATCTTGAACACTAATTTCTTCATCAAGTTCCTTGTTTTCTTTTTTATTTTCAAATATTAATGTAAAACTCATAATAACACCTATTTTATAATTCTATTACATCAAATGATGATAAATCTAAAATATTAAAACTTAAAAGTTCTGGTGAGTAAGTGACTTCACCAACACCAGTTATTAATTTGAATGCTTCGAAAGCTTCTAAACAACCTACAATATTTGGTGTTGGGCCAATAACAGGAGGTACTCCTCTATTTAATGAATTAATATCTTTTATTGTATTTTCATCTAATTCTTTATCGATTGAAGGTAATTTAAACATTTCTTCATAAGTTTTTGTTTCAGGAGTAAAAACAGAAACTTGACCCATTGTCCCATGAATTGCTCCATGGACATAGGGGATTTTAAGTTTTTTAGCAGCCCTACTTACAATTACACGGGTAACTAAATTATCTAATGCATCTAAAACTACATCAGAGTCCCCTATGACTGTTTCTACATTTTCTTCATTTAATTCTTCATCAAAAGCATTAACTTCAACATAAGGATTTACATTTCTAACTCTTTCTTTTGCAGAATAACTTTTTTCCTTACCTAATGTTTCTAATCCGCTTATGAGCTGCCTATTCATGTTTGAAAGGTCAAAAATATCTTTATCGATTAAATTAATTTTTCCTACACCCATACGAGCTAATTGTTCAATTAAAGATCCCCCAATTCCTCCACATCCAATTACAGTTACTTCTGATTCTTTGAATCTAGTTTGCTGGCTTTTTGTTACTATGCTCATTTGACGACTAATAAGTTCCCAATATCCCATTCCTATATATCTTGTTGGCATTAAATCACTTTCTTGCTTTATACAATTTATGCGTTATACAATTTATAATTAAAATATTTTTAAATTTATATTCATTTTTAATTTTTAAATAATTAATATAATTCTTAGGATTTTTATAACAATAGTTATATTTTATATTATGACTAAATTATATATAAACATTTTCATGAGAATATTTTATTCCAATATTTAATCTAATATCAATCCTAAATAATTGTTATAAAATAATGATAAAATAAGGAGTTTAAAAAAAATGAGTTATGGAAATGACAAAGATAATGATAAATATTCAATAAATCTTTCAAAGAAGATATTAAACTCTATTGAAGCTCCTAAAGATTTAGACCTACTTAAATGTATCCAATGTGGTATGTGTACATCATTATGTCCTGCTGCTGCACACACAGATTATAATCCTCGTGATTTAATAGCTGACATCCTTAATAATAATGAAATTATAATCAAAGATGAAAAAATATGGAATTGTTTTTATTGTTATACTTGCCAAAGTGTATGTCCAGTGAAAAATAGTGCTTGTTTAGCAAATCAAGTTATTAGACAATTGCTATTGATAAATAAATAGCTAAAGAAAAAGTAAACCCATTTGTAACATGTGGAGAGACTTTTTTAGATATTGAAATTATTGGAATACCTAAAAGTTTTTTTATGAACTTAAACAAGGATATTGATGGTTGGTTAGATTTAAAAACTGATTTTGATAAAATAAGAGAAAAATCTTCTTTAAGTCCTGTGAAAATGCCTAAAAATCAACTAAAAAATTAACATTCAAAATAAAGCATAAGTTTAATATTTTATTTTTTACATATTATCGTGTGGAGGATAATAAAAAGTATAATTAATTTTACTTTTAAATTATTAAAATACAATGTTTAGTTTAGAATTTTGGCTTATTTTAGCTTTTATATTTATTTTAGGAGAATTATTAACATCAACTTTCTTTTTATTTTCATTAGGAATAGGTTCTGCTTTTGCAGGCCTTGTTAATTACTTAGGTTTTGACCCTATAGTTCAATTATTAGTTTTTGTTATAATAAGTTTGATTTGTATAATCGCATCAAAACCATTAGCAAATAAATTGACTAAGAACTCACCAGATAAAAAATCTAATTCAGAACGTTTAATTGGTAAAGAAGTCATTGTAATAGAAGAAATAAAAGAAAATGAAATGGGCTTAGTTAAATATTCTGGAGATGTTTGGAAAGCTAAATCTAGTGACAATATTCCCGTAGGTGATAAGGCTATTGTTGAAAATATAATTGGTGTTAAACTAATTGTTAAAAAACAATGAAATTAAGATTTTTTAAATTATTTCTAAAAATATATGGAAGAAAAAATATATTATTAAAAAGGTGAAAAAATGGATTTTTTATTAATTTTAATTATAATCGTCATAATTGCAGTTATAGCATTTACATCTATAAAAATTTTAAGGCCTTATGAAAAAGGCGTTGTAGAAAGATTTGGTAAATACCAAAGAACAGTTGAAAGTGGTTTAGTTTTCGTAATCCCTTTTATTGAAAATATTACAAAAGTAGACCTTCGTGAAGAAGTTGTTGATGTTCCACCACAGGAAGTTATTACAAAAGATAATACTGTTGTAGTTGTTGACTGTGTTATTTTCTATGAAGTAACAGATCCTTTTAATGCAGTTTATAATGTTGTAAATTTTTATCAAGCTATTACAAAACTTGCACAAACAAATTTAAGAAATATTATTGGTGATTTAGAACTTGATGAAACATTAACCTCAAGAGAAATGATTAATACACAGCTTAGAGAAGTTTTAGATGATGCAACTGATAAATGGGGAACACGTGTAGTGAGAGTTGAAATTCAAAGAATTGAACCTCCTACAGATATTGTAGATGCAATGAGTAAACAGATGAAAGCTGAAAGAATGAAAAGAGCATCTATTCTTGAAGCAGAAGGATATAAACAATCCGAGATTAAAAAGGCTGAAGGTGATAAACAATCAGCTATTTTAGATGCTGAAGGTAAAGCAGAAGCAATAAAAAAGGTAGCTGAAGGTAATAAAGACTCTGTAATTTTAGAAGCAGAAGGTGAAGCAGAAGCTATTAAAAGAGTAGCTGATGCCGATCAATATCAAGAAATAGCTATTGCAGAAGGTGAAGCTAAAGCTATTTTAAATATTTACAATGCAATTCATGAAGGAAACCCAACAAATGATTTATTAGCTATTAAATATTTAGAATCACTTGAAAAAATAGCTGATGGTAATTCTACAAAAATATTCTTACCCTCAGAAATGTCCGGTATCTTAGGTTCAATTGGAGGAATAGCTGAGTTATTTAAAGATGATGAAAATTTAAACATAAAAGAAAAAGTTACAGTTAAAAAAGAAATAATTGAAAATTTAAAAAATAAATCAAAAGAAACAGAAGAAATTGCTAAAAACAACAAAAACGAGAAGTCATTTAAAGATTATGAGTGATTTTAAATGGGAAAATTATCTAAATTACCTAATATTGGCCAAACTATTAAATGAAATTGGAATTTTTAATAAAGAACAGTTAGAAGAGATAGGTTCTAAAGAAACTTGGTTAAAAATTAAATAAATTGATGATTCAGCATGTTTTTCTAAGTCAATTGCTTTATAAGGTGCTATACAGAATATTAGACAGTATGACATCTCTGAAAAATATAAAACAAACTTAAAAAAATTTCATGAAAAATATAAATAATTTTTTTTAAGATAAGATGATAAAAACACAAGATAATGAATATTCTAAAGAAGAAATTTATAAAACACTCCATCCATGGGTTAGAAAATGGTTTGATGAAACTTTTGATGATTTTACACCATCACAGAAAAAATCATTAGTTGATATAAGTAAAGGAAATAATACATTAGTTTCATCACCAACAGGATCTGGAAAAACATTAACTGCATTTTTATCTGTTTTAAGTTATCTTACTACATTAGAAGAGAAAGGAAAATTAGAAGATAAGGTTTATTGTATCTATATTTCTCCTTTAAAAGCATTAGATAATGATATTGAAAAAAATTTAGATGAACCATTTAATGGTATTGAAGAAATAGCTGGAAAAAAATTAAATATTAGAAAAGCTGTTAGAACAGGTGATACAAGTCAATATCAAAGAAATAAGATGTTAAAAACACCACCACATATTTTAATCACAACTCCTGAGACACTATCTATATTACTTGTTGCACCAAAATTTAGAGAAAAACTATCCAATGTTAAATATGTTATTATTGATGAAATACATTCTTTAGCAGAAAATAAAAGAGGAGTACATTTAAGTTTATCTTTAGAACGATTACAGCATTTAATTGGAAATTTTACTAGAATTGGGTTATCTGCAACTGTAAATCCTCTTGAAGAAATAGCTAGTTTTTTAGTTGGTTTTGAATATGGAGTTCAAAGAGATTGTTTAATAGTAGATGTTAATTATCTTAAAGAATTAGATATTGAAGTAATATCCCCTGTAAGTGACATTGTACTTGCAGATAGTGAAGATACTCATCTTGGAATGTATGATTTAGTTGATGATTTGATACAAGAACATAAAACAACACTTATTTTTACAAATACTCGAAGTGGAACTGAAAGATTTGTATACAATCTTAAAAAAATGTATCCTGAAAATTACAACAATGAAAACATAATGGCTCATCACTCATCTTTATCAAAAGATGTTAGATTAGAAACAGAAAACAAATTAAAAAAAGGCGAATTAAAAACTGTCATATCCTCAACTTCACTAGAACTTGGAATAGACATAGGATATATAGATCTTGTTATTCTTATTAATTCCCCTAAATCTGTTGCAAGGGCTTTACAGAGAATTGGAAGAAGTGGACATCAGTTACATGAAAAATCAAAAGGACGAATTGTTGTAACAGATCGTGACGATTTAGTTGAATGTTCTGTACTTTTAAAAGATGCTAAAGAAGGTAAAATTGATAAAATTAGAATTCCTGAAAATTGTTTAGATGTCCTATCACAACACATTTATGGAATGTCAATTGAAAATCCATGGGATATTGAATATGCATATGATGTTATTAAAAAGAGCTATTGTTACAAAAATTTAGAAAAAGATGATTATGAAGATATATTAAGCTATTTAGCTGGAGAATATGGTGAATTAGAAGAAAGGTATGTTTATCCAAAAATATGGATTGATTATAAAGAGAAAACTTTTGGAAAAAGAGGAAAATTAGCTCGAATGTTGTATTCAACAAATATTGGTACAATTCCAGATAGTTCTGGAGTTCTTGTTAAATGTGATGGTGAAACTGTTGGAAAAATTGAAGAAGAATTTATGGAACGCCTCAAAAAAGGAGATACATTTGTATTAGGAGGAAATGTCTTTCGTTTTAATTATGGAAAAGGTATGACAATAAACGTTTCACCAGCTAATGGACCCCCAACTATACCATCATGGTTTTCACAACAACTACCATTGTCCTTTGATCTTGCATTAGATATCCAGAGATTTAGAGATTTTATGAACAGTAAATTCCAATATGGAAGAAGTAAAGAGGAAATTTTAGAGTTTATTCATGAATATTTATATGTAGACGATTTTGCAGCTAATTCTATTTATGAATATTTTAGTGAACAATTTTATTATGGTAAAATCCCAAGTAATCGTAGATTGTTAATTGAATATTATAAAGGATTTGGAGATAGACGTTTTGCAGTATTCCATCTATTATTCGGAAGAAAAGTGAATGATGCAATCTCACGTGCTCTTGCTTTTATAATAGCTAGAAGATATAATATTAATGTTACTATTACTGTAACAGATAATGGATTTTATTTAAGTTCAGAAGGTAAAATTGGAGCATTAGAAGGATTTAGAGAACTAAGAAGTGAAAACTTTAAGAATATTTTAATTCAGTCATTAAATAAAACAGAAACATTAGCAAGTCGTTTTAGACATTGTGCTGGAAGATCTTTAATGACTCTACGAAAATATAAAGGAGAATCTAAATCTGTTGGCCGTCAACAAGTAAGGGGAAAAATTTTACTTAAATTTATTCAAGAGATGGATGAAAATTTTTCAATATTAAAAGAGGCTCAAAGAGAAGTTATAGAAGATCATATGGATATTGAAAATGCAATAAAAGTTTTAAAATGGATAGAAAGTGGAGAAATGGAAATAAAAATAATCAATACAGATATTCCAAGTCCTTTCGCATTTAATTTAGTTTCACAAGGTTATTTTGATGTCTTATCAGAAAACGATAAAAGTGAATTTACAAAAAGAATGCAGAGAGCAGTGATAGATAAAATTAAAGATAAATTAAATGAATAAATATATATTGAAATATCTACAATATAATTATTAAGGTGATTAGATGGTTAAAACAATACCAGTTATAATTGGGTTTATACTCGCAGTTATTGTAAAATCTTTTTTTGGAAATTATGAATTTATAGGATTGCTTGCAGTTGGTTTTATAGTAGGTTACATAGCCAAAGAAGGATTATTTGGTGGAATGTTAAATGCTGCTGTTGCAGGATCTCTTGGAACAATTGTTAGTGCAGTTTTATTTATTTTAGTGGCTACTTTCGGGGGATCATTATTTGGAATGTTTGGTGGTTTAGTAGGATTTACAATCTCTGGAGTTTATAGTTTAATTTCTGTAATCGGAAATATAATTTATTATGCAATAGTAATGGGAATTACTGGAGCTGTGGGTGGTGCTTTAGCAAAAAGAAATTAAAAAGAAAAAATTATGTTATAATTTTTTCTAATCCTCCTTCTTTTATAGCTGTTTTTATTTCACGTGCAACTCTACGACCCATACTCATAGGTTCACCATATTTGATATGACTATAAGGTGATCCTCCCATAAATGTATTTGTTCCACCATCACTACGAGCACTTATTTCAAAACAAATAACTTCCAAATCATCATTGACAAGAGTTTGCATACAAAATGGACCATTCATACCAGGACTTACTAATTTTTTAGCACTTTCAACTAACTTATCCCCAATATCAAAAACCTGTGTTAGTAAGGATTCCCTTATTACTGCAGGATGATTACCAGTTACAACATAAGATGGACTCATAGAAATATCTAATTGATCTTTTGCAGGCATTCTAACAAATCCATCAATACTAGATTCATATCTGCTATCCATACCCATAACTTCTACTTCATCATTTAATGCAGAATAGAAATAATGTATACAATAATTACATCCAGCTACATATTCTTCAATATGTGCATTTTCAACATCTTTATCTTCAAGCCATCCTCTGTCTTTCATTATTTTAATCTTTTCATTGAATTCCTCATTAGATGATGCAACAAAGTATCCCCTTCCACCTCTTGCACCAGGAAATTTAACCATAACCGCTCGATCAATTTCAGAAGGATCATTATATTTGTAAGGTATTCTAACATCACCTTCAACTAATAATTTCCTTTCTAAATCTCTTTCTGCTTCCCATCTTAAGATATCTCTATTTCCAAACATAGGTACAACAAAATCGTCTTCAACTCTGTCTAAACCAGCATATGCAACAAAAGAACCATGTGGTACAACAATAGCATTCATAGATTTAAGTTTCTCTTGTACATCCCCATTTACAATATCTGGAAATTTATCAACCATAATATATTCATCAGCAACATCGAATCTTTGATAAGGAATTTCTCTTCCCTTTTCACAAACAATAGCTGTTCTGAATCCTTCTTCTTTAGCTCCTTTTAAAATATGCAAAGATGTATGGCTACCTAAAGTAGCTATTGTTATGTTTTCTTTGTCATATCCGTCAAGTATCCCTAATATTTCATTTTTTTTAACTTTACCCATTATTATTTCTCCTCTATATAACTATATTGGAATGTAAAGATATGATTTTATAAACATATAACCTTTTTTATTGATTTAAATTCAAAATATTGAAAATATTTAATGAAGAATTAATATAATACTATAAATAAAGATATTATCAAAGTGATAAAATGATTATTGGATTAGTATCAGACACACATTTAAATGAACATTCAGAAGAGTTAATGACTAAAATCAAAATAGCTTTTAAAGGTGTTGACTTAATTTTACATGCAGGAGATCTTACATCAGAAATTGTTATTGAAGACCTTGAAAAAATAGCTCCAGTAATAGCAGTTCAAGGAAATATGGATCGTTTTAATGGATTAGACCTACCTAAAACACAAATTATTGAGAAAGAAGGCATAAAAATTGGTTTATCTCATGGAGAAGTTTATCCTAGAGGAGATAACCAGCAACTTTACTATATAGCAAAAGAATTAGGTGTTAAAATATTAGTAACCGGTCATACTCATCAAGCAAAGATTGAAGAATATGAAGATGTTTTACTTTTAAATCCAGGAAGCCCAACTTCTCCAAAACTTGCAGATCCAACTGTTATGTTACTTGAATTAGATAATGGAGAAGTTGAAGTTAAACCAATAAAATTAGGAGAATCAACTTGTTCAGCATTAAATCTGGATCAGTTTAAAAAATGAGTGAAAATTATGGGAAGTAGATGGCAACAAGAGAAAAAAAACGATCCTTATTATAAGAAAGCAAAGTCTGAAGAATATAGATCACGAGCATCTTATAAATTAAAACAATTAGATAAAAAATTCAAAATCATAAAACAAGGAAACACTGTTGTAGATTTAGGTGCTAGTCCTGGAGGATGGTCTCAGATAGCTCTTGAAAAAGTTGGTGAAGAAGGATTAGTAGTTGGAGTTGATTTAAATAGAATAAAACCATTTGAAGAGGAAAATTTTTACTCTATTAGGGGAGATTTTACAATTGAAGAGGTTCAAAATCAAATTATTGAGAAAATAAATGGAAAAACAAAGGTTTTAATTTCAGATGCATCACCTTCACTTACTGGAATTAAAAATATAGACCAATTAAATTCTTATGATTTGATTGACAGTATTATAACAATAGCTGATAATATTTTAGAGCCTAAAGGTAATTTAGTTATAAAAGCATTTCAAGGAAAAGAATATAAAGCCATTTTAGATAAATTAAAAAAGAAATTTAGGGTTTTAAAAACAACAAAACCCCCATCCTCACGTAAAAAAAGTGCTGAAATTTATATCATAGGATTAGGATTTAAAAAACAATCATAATTGATTGTATGCTTGATAAGCTATATCTAATTTTTCTTTTGCAAAATTAATTCTATTATCTACTTCCACAGAAGATTTTCCAGAATCCAATGCACTTTGAGCATTATCAATAGCTGTTTTTGCCCTAGTTAATTGTAATCTCGCATCATTATATTCATTAATCTGATCACGAGAGTTACTTCCATGTACAGATTCTTTCATATTATCTAAATTAGTTTCAAGAGAAGCGTATGAAGATTTTAATTCAGCTAAGTCATCATACTGTGTTCCTGAAGATATTTCATTTGTTATTCCAGATGATGTAATACTGAATCCAATATATGCAACAATGATAATTGTTGAGATTATCATAAGAATCCCTGCAATTGAAATAAGCATTGAAGTGGATTTAAATAAATTTAATCTTGATTTTTTCATGTTAATCATTTAATATTAATAGTTAATATAATCATTTTCTAAATTTTAATATATAATATTATCTATTAAAAATTAATCCTCTTTTTCATGGAGCCTACCCTCAATAAAGTTACCTTTATTAATATAAGAATGTGAAGAAGAATATATCTCCTCCTTAAGAGAATTTAAATATTTTTTATCATTACTTTTCAAACCTTGAATATAAAATGATATTATTTTAGATAAATATTTTTCATTAGAGAATCTGCAATCTAACACAATAGAATCAATACCCATATCCTTAAGCTCTTTAAGTTCATCTATTAAACACAAACAATCTTTATTTAAAATATGGCTTTTTCTATTATAGTCAAATAAAACTTTATATCTGAATTTTTTTCTTTTTTTATCTTCTAAGATTGCATAATCAGAATTATTATTAATAATAAAATCTTTTCCACCATTTAAATTAGAAAAATCATCGAAACTAGTAATCACTTCTATATTACCATGTGTAATTAACTCTAAATCTAAATTAGAATTATTTTTTTTTAGAATCAGTTGTTTATTTTCATCCTTTGATAGTTCTGAAGATAAAATAAGACTATTAAAACCTGAATTTTCTAAGTTTTGAACTGAATAGCTATTCCATACATTTAGATT
Organism: Methanobacteriaceae archaeon; assembly: GCA_020854915.1. Taxonomy (GTDB): domain Archaea; phylum Methanobacteriota; class Methanobacteria; order Methanobacteriales; family Methanobacteriaceae; genus JAHKLT01. Next base: position 108,581 of record JAHKLT010000027.1, read on the forward strand.
ATGATTTCCATATATCTGACAATCAAATATTTCATTAAGCCCAGGAATATCACTCATAATAGAAATAGTAATGCCTTCATTTAGGAAATCATTATAAATTTCCCTACATTTAATAATCTCTTCAGATGATATAAAAGAAGGTAAAACCCAAACTAAATCAATTCCTGAAATATTTTCTGATGCTTCTAAAATCAAATCTTTTATGTTTTTAAAGTAATCATCAGAATTATTATACAAATAAGAAGGGTCAAAATAAATCTTTTTTACAGGAAAAGTAGATGCAATCTTTAAAAGATCTAAATTATCAACAAAAACACATACTCCTATCTTTTTTTTAGAAACTTCATTAAAATTATTATCATACTCTTTAATAAATCTATTTAATTTATTATTATATTCATTAACTTGTTTTTTATTAGGTTTATAATAGTTTAATAGAATTTCACTAGCTCTATTTAAAATTTCACGGCGTATTTTATTTAAATCCCCTAAAGACAAAAATGAATTTTCTGGAAGATTATTGATAGAAATCTCTTCTATAAAAAATGGAGTTCCACCAGTTTTATACAATTGTTTTTTAATAAACTCACAAGTAATTGGTTTATTAATAGCTTTTTGAATAGGTATTTTCGATACATATTTTGAATTTAATTTAGTCTCTTTTAATTTAAAATTATAATAAACCACCATAAATCCAGATTTATCAAAAGAAATATCAAAAGAAATTGGAATTTTAGGCTGTATATTATCATTTCTAAATTGTTTAAGTTTTTTGTGCATTTTATTAGAATAGCTTAAAAGAACTTTATCTCCTGCTCTAACATTACGAGTTGTTGTTAGAACAATTTTATCTTTGCTTTGACTAATAATATTATCAATATAAATACCTTTAATTTTATTTTTATATTTAAAAGCTATTCCATCACCTGTTTTTAAATTAATATCTTGATTTTTAGCTACAGTAATCTCTTCATCATTAACATCAACTATATCCCCAATATAAATTCCTTCATGACCTGAACTTTTTCGACCCATAACATTTCCAGGTTTATTGTTTAAAATATAACCTTTTGTGAATTTACGATTAAAAACAAGATTTAAATTATTTTTTGATTCTTCATCATTATAATCTAAAATATTCCTATAAGAATTAACAATTGTTCCAATATAATCTTCAGATTTCATTCTTCCTTCTAATTTAAGAGAATTTATACCAGATTTATCTAAAACATCTAAATAATCAGCAGTATTTAAATCATGCGTTGAAAGTAAATATCCATTTCCAATATTATACCCTTTATATTTTAATTTATATTCCCTCCTGCATGGTTGAGCACAAGCTCCCCTATTACCACTACGACCACTATTCAATGAAGAAATATAACAATTACCAGATATAGAGTAACACAAAGCACCATGACCAAAAACTTCTAATTCTAAATCCATATTATTTTCTTTTAATCTAGAATTAATACTGGAAATTTCATTTACACTAATCTCTCTTGGAAAAATTACCCTAGATATTCCATTTTTATAAGCCCATACTATACTTTCATAATTATTAAGTGTCATTTGAGTTGAAGCATGAATAGCTAAATCAGGAAATAAAGAATTAATTAATAATAAAATACCAAAATCTTGTATAATTACAGCATCAACACCAAATTTATATAATTTAAAAATGTATTTTAAAGCATCAACAATCTCAAATTCATTTATTAATGTATTAATTGTAACATAAACTTTAACATTATTTAAATGAGCATATTGAACCCCTTTTTCAATTTCATCTAAAGTAAAATTTTGAGCATATGCTCTAGCACCAAAACGTTGTCCTGCCAAATACACTGCATCAGCACCAGCATTAACTGCAACTTTAAAAACATCATACGAACCAGCAGGAGCTAATAACTCAGATAAAACCATTTAATACCTCATTTATAATATTCATTAAAAAAAATAGAAATTTTTTATTCTTAAAATTAATTTAATTAAAATAGATATTTAAAATTTGTTATCAAAAATTCAATCTAATAATAGCTATTTAAAATTTGTTATCAAAAATTCAATCTAAATTTTTATAATTTATTTATCCACATATATATAAGTATTATCTCTAAAGTTATTTGATATATTATAAAATAAAGCATAGTATCATCATAAAAAATAAATTAATTAAAATTAATTAAAGTAATTGATATATGGAATATTATTAATACAGAAGAAACAATTCCCCCACTAATTCCATCTTTTATGTAATTAAATAATTTACATTTAGTTAATTAAGCCTAAAAAATTCTTCCAAAGAGAATAGATGTAAAAAAATAAATTCACGAAATATCAATAGCTATACTTATAATCAATCCAAATAATATTGAATTAAAACTAATTTTATCTTTTATTTTTATCAATTCCTAATTTAACCATTTATAAGTTTAATTAAAATTTTCCTATGAAAAAATTTTTAAATATATAAAAACATAATATTTAGCTAATGAATAGTAGTACCAAATCCCAATCATCGATTAATAAATTCGAAGAATTTTTCTCTACATCTTATAAAGATGATGTATTTAACATTTTAGAAAAATATCCTGATGAAAGATCATTGAATATTGACTATAATAATTTAGAGATATTTGATCCTGATTTAGCTGATTTATTAATTGAAAAACCAGAAGAAATATTAGAATCCTCTGAGAATGCAGTTAAAAATGTAGATCCATTGATGAAAGATGCTGAAATTAATATTAGAATAGAAAATCTTTCAAATCATATTCAATTAAAGTATTTACTAAGTAAATACATTGGTAAATTTGTATCATGCGATGGAATTGTTAGAAAAACAGATGAAATACGCCCAAGAATTGAAACAGGTGTTTTTGAATGTAGAGGATGTATGAGACTGCATGAAGTAGAACAAAGAACTGATAATCGTATAGTTGAACCATCACTTTGCAGTGAATGTGGGGGGCGATCTTTTAGATTACTACAAGAAGAATCTAAATATGTAGATACACAAACTGCAAGAATGCAAGAACCTCTTGAAAATTTATCAGGTGGAACTGAACCTAAACAAATATTAATGGTTTTAGAAGATGATTTAGTTGATAATCTTAATCCTGGAGATAAAGTAAGAATAACAGGAACTTTAAAAACTTTTAGAGAAGAAAGAAGTGGTAAATTTAAAAATTATATCTATGTAAATCATATTGAACCATTAGAACAAGAATTTGAGGAACTCCAAATTAGTGAAGAAGATGAAGAAAAGATTTTAGAACTTGCAAGTGACCCAAATATTCATGAAAAAATTATTAAATCAACTGCACCTTCTATAAAAGGATATAGGGATGTTAAAGAAGCTATTGCATTACAATTATTTGGTGGTTCTGCTAAAGAATTGGAAGATGAAACTAGACTTAGAGGAGATATACATATTTTAATTGTAGGAGATCCAGGTATTGGTAAATCTCAAATGCTTAAATATGTTTCTAAACTTGCACCAAGAAGTATTTATACAAGTGGTAAAGGTACAACTGGTGCTGGTTTAACAGCAGCAGCAGTTCGTGATGAATTAGGAGGATGGTCTTTAGAAGCAGGTGCATTAGTACTTGGAGATCAAGGAAATGTTTGTGTTGACGAGTTGGATAAAATGCGATCAGAAGATAGATCTGCACTTCACGAAGCATTGGAACAACAAACTGTTAGTATAGCTAAAGCAGGAATCATGGCTACTTTAAATTCTAGATGTTCTGTTCTCGCTGCAGCAAATCCTAAATTTGGAAGATTTGATAGATTCAAATTACTTGCAGAACAAATTGATTTACCTTCACCTATTTTATCTCGTTTTGATTTAACATTTGTTGTTGAAGATAAACCAAATGTTAAAAATGATTCAGAACTTGCACAACACATATTAAAAATACATCAAGAAGATTCTATTAATTATGAGATTGAATCTGACTTACTTAGAAAATATATAGCTTATGCACGTAAAAATATTAATCCTAAACTTTCAGATGAAGCTATTACAATTTTAAAAGAATTTTATGTTAGTACTCGTAATAGTTCACCTGAAGAAGATTCACCTGTTCCAATTACTGCAAGACAATTAGAAGCTATTATTCGATTAGCAGAAGCTAGTGCAAAGCTAAAACTTAAAGATTTTGTTGAAAAAGAAGATGCTGAACGAGCTGTTAGATTACAACTTGCATGTTTAAAAGAAGTTGGTATTGATCCAGAAACTGGTGAAATCGATATTGATAAAGTAGAAGGAAGAACTCCAAAGTCCGATAGAGATAAACTTCAAAGAGTAATTGATGAAATTGAAGAATTGTCAGAAGAATATGCAGGACAAGCTCCTATTAATGTTTTAACTTCTAACATGATGGATAAATATGATGTTAGTGAAGAAAAGGTAGAAGCAATAATTAAAAACTTAAAAAATAAAGGAGTAATCTACGAACCAACTAATGGTTATCTTAAAAAGGCTTAAAAAAACCTTTTTATAAAATTTAATATAATTTTTTATTTTACATAAGTTAATAAATAAGTAAAAATATAATTTATATATTATTGATTTATAAAATTTTAAGTAAAATATAATTTTTTTAATTTATTAATAACGGAGAGATAATATGGATAATTATGAAGATTTATTAAGCAGAGCTATAGACCAGTTACCTCCTGAAGTATTTGAACACAAAAGGTTTAAAATTCCTAAAGCTTATTCAGATATCCAAGGAAACAGAACATTTATAAAAAACTTCAAAGAAGTTGCTGAAAGATTAGGTAGAGACCCGCAACATGTTTTAAAATTCTTATTAAGAGAATTGGGTACAGCTGGAAATTTAGAAGGTGGAAGAGCTATTTTACAAGGGAAATTCACACATTATTTAATCAATGAAAGATTAGAAGAATATGTTGAAAAATATGTTATTTGCCAAGAATGTAATAGGCCTGATACCAAAATTATAAGAGAAGGTAGAATATTTTTATTAAAATGCGAAGCATGTGGTGCTAAAGCTCCATTAAAACAATTATAATCTTAAGAGATAATATGTTTTGTTTAGAATGTGGAAATGATACCGATAAATTAATTGAAAATATTTGTATTGATTGTTTTTTAAAAGATTTCCACATGTTAAATATTCCAGAGAAAATCGAAGTTAATATCTGTAGTCATTGTAATGGTAAGCTAGAAGAAGGTAAATGGAAAGATATTAACATTCCTTTAGAAGAAATAATTTATCGTGCTTTAGAAGATAATATAAAAATTGATGATTTAGTTGAAAATGAAATCATTGATCTTGAAATTATAAAGATGCGTGGTTCAATAGCTGAGTGTAATATTAATATTGAAGCTACTGTTTATGATAATAATCTTCAAGAAGATTATGATACTATTGTAAAAATCAATAAAACAGTTTGTCCCACTTGTAGCAAACAAAATTCTGGTTATTATGAAGTTGTAATACAACTTAGAGCAGATGAGAGAGAATTAACTGAAGATGAATTAAATGATGCTGATGAGATTGTTTTAAAAACATTGAATAATTTATTTCAAAAAGATAAATTAGCTTACCTTGTTCAAATAGCTAAACCTAAAGAAGGACATGATTATTACATAGGTTCTTATAAATCTGGTAAAAAAATAGTTAAACAATTACAAGAACACTTTGGAGGAGTAATAAAAGAATCACCAAGACTTATAAGTGAAGATAAATCTACTGGAAAAGGACTTTACAGAATATGGATATCTTTTAGAATTCCAAAATTCAAAGTTAATGATTTTATTAAATTTGAAGATAAAATAGCTCAAATTAAGTCTATTGGAAGTTCTAAAATTCAATGCAATGATTTAAAATTAAATATATTATTTACTATTTCTTTTAAAGATTATAATAATATAGCTATTGTTGGAAAAGAAGAAGAAATAGAAAAAACTAATATTATTTCTAAAAGTCCTAAAAAAATCCAAATCTTAGATCCAGATAATTATGAAGTAGTGGATTTAGAAATTACAGATGATTTAAAGTCATTTAACATTAATGACGAAGTAGCTATTATAAAAATTGAAAATCAAATTTATTTAGTTTAAAAATAAGTATACAATTATAAAAAACTCTTTTTAAATATAATTGAAATTATTGTTATTTTAAATATGTGATATGATGAATATTGAAGAAAAAATAAAGATAATTGAAAAAGGAACCCTTGAAGTTATTAGTAATGATGAATTGAATTCTAAATTAGAAAAAAAACAACCCATAGCTTATACAGGTTATGAACCTTCAGGTAAGATTCATTTAGGTCATGCAATCACAATAGCAAAATTAAAATCTCTTCAAAATATTGGTTTTAAAATTAAAATACTTTTAGCTGATTATCATGCATTTTTAAATGGTAAAGGCAGTGTAGAAGAAATAGCTGAAATAGCAAAATATAATGAAATGTGTTTTAGGGCTTTAGGTTTAACAGATGATACTGAATTTGTTTTAGGATCAACATTTCAAACAAAAGAAGAATACACAGAAAATGTTTATAAATTAGCTACCTTAACTACTTTGTCAAGAGCAAAAAGGAGTATGGATCAAGTTAGTAGAAATTCAGATAATCCAAAAGTAGCTAATGTTATTTATCCTTTAATGCAAGTTGCAGATATGGTTGCATTAGATGTAGATATTGCTCTTGGTGGTATGGAACAGAGAAAAATCCAAATGCTTGCAAGAGAAAATATAGACAAAATTGGTGATAATATTCCAGTATGTATTCATACTCCTCTTTTACATGGTCTTGATGGTGATGAAAAAATGTCATCAAGTAAAGGAAACTTCATAGCTGTAGATGATAATGAAAAAGAAATTAAAAATAAGATTAATAAAAGCTATTGTCCTATTGGAGAGTTAGATGGAAATCCGATTATTGAAATAGCTAAATATTTTATCTTCACTAATCAAGAAAAATTTACTATTAAAAGACCTGAAAAATTTGGTGGAGATTTAACTTTAAATGAAGATGAATTAATTGATATGTACTCTAAAGAAGAATTACACCCTATGGATTTAAAATCTGGAGTTAGTGACTTTTTAATTAATTATTTGAAACCTGTTAGAGAATTTATGGAGGATGATTAAATGGATTATGAACTTAAAATACCTAATGGTGTTGGAGAACAAATGCTTGCTCATACAATTGATAACTTTGATGTGAAATTAGAGCATACAGAATATGGACCTAAATTAATAGGTAGTGAAGAGGAATTAAAAAAAGCTCATAAATATATTGTTAAAGCTATTGAAGAAAGATTGAAAGAATTAGAATAATCATATTATTTGATTAGGGCATGCTCCAATCAATGAAGCTACACTTTTCTTAATATCTGATGAAACTTTATTTTTTTCATTATTTGCATTAATCACTTTGAAATTCAAATTTTTACTAGCTATTTCTAAATATTTTTCCCTAACTTCCTTTAAAAATTCTTCATTTTCAAATTCATCACTTTGATTACTACGTGCAACACTTTTTTTAACATCTAAATCCAATAATAAAACCAAATCAGGAACTTTTGCAAATTTATTAATTTCACGAATCCATTCTTGAGGTTTTTGATATACTAAGCTAGAATAAAATGATCTATCACTTATAACTATTTTATTAGAATATTCAAAATTAGAAATTTTATCTAATAACTCTAATCTATCTGCTGCAAATAGTAAACCTAATTTCTTTAAAACCTTATCAGAAGAAGCTTTTTTATCTTGTAAAATTTTACGAATTAATTTTCCAACATCCCCTTCTGTTGGTTCTACTATTGTTTCTACTTCAAAACCTGATTCTATCAACCATTCTTTTAAAATTTGAATTTGAGTAGTTTTTCCAGCTCCATCAATTCCTTCAAATACTATATACATATTTTTAATTCCATTATTAAAATATAAAAATGTTTCTCATGAAAAAATAGAAAGTACCATTACAAATAAATACAATAATAAAAAGCAAATCATCCCAGGATTAAGGAATAATAATGATTTTTTTAATTTAATATCTCCTTCAGGTAACTTTATTTTCCTAAAATAATATAAAATAAGTATTACTCCTATTATAATCATTAAATAAAAGAAAATATTGATAGCTATAGATATAAAATATCCTAAATAATCATTTATATTTAACATTATTTGATTTATTGTTGTATTTGTTAAATCTTGTGACATATTTGTCTCAAAAAATGAATTTAACATTCCACTTAAAATTGATCCAAAAAAGTTAATTATCCCATGTAAAATAATAGTATACCATATATATCCTGTTTTAACATAAATTAATGCAAAAAACCCACCTAATAAAAATGCATAGAAAAATTGAGTAAAATTTCCATGAAAAAAGCCAAACAAAGTAGCTGAAAATATTATAGAAACAAATCCACCATACTTCATGGTTTTATCAATTAAAAGTTTCCTAAATAATAATTCCTCAAAAACCGGAGCAAATATAACAATAAGTAATACATTAGACCATATATCAGATTCTTCAATCATTTCTGAGACAGGATTCGTAACAGGAGAATTTAAAGAATTACCAATAAAATCAGTTAATAATGTTCCAATTAAATCTCCAATAAACACTAATGCAAAAGAAACAAAAATACATCCAATAAATGCGAGTATACTCATCTTATTTTTTTCGATATGAAAACTTTCATTATTTTTCATAAGCAAAATAAAAAAAATAATTTGAACTACACTAACACTTAATCCTACAATAATATCACCATTCGTACTAACCATATCAATAGAAAACAATTCCATTAAAGACATTAAAATTACTTGAAAAACAATTGTTGCAAATGTAATTACTATAAAAGTAAAACCTATTTTAGAGAAAAATTTTCCTCCTTCTTTTTGATCTTCAAGATACAAGTCTTTATTCACAATTACACCTTTTTATACAAAAATAGAACTAATTATTACAAAAATATAAAATATTAAAAAACAAATCATACCAAAGTTTAAAAATATAGATGATTTTTTTAATGTAACTTCACCTACTGGTAAATTTATTTTATTATAATTTAATAGAATTAAAATAATCCCTAAAACAATTACAAGTAATATTAAAATAGAAATAAATAAAATAGCTATATAAGGTGTATAATCACTAATATTAGCCATTATTTGTGCATTAGTTAAATTAGAAATGTCTACTGGAATAGAAGATTCTAATAATGAAATTAGAAACATACTGACAATAGATCCTGAAAAATTGATTAACCCATGTAAAGCTATTGTATATTTTATATTACCTGTTTTTACATAAACATATGCAAAAAATGCACCTAATAAAAATGTATAAAAAAATTGATTAAGATTTCCATGGAAAAAAGCAAAAAGTGTAGCAGAAATTACTACAGAAGCCCATCCACCATATTTAATTGTTCTATCAATTAAAAATTTCCTAAAAAATAATTCTTCAAAAATTGGGGCTAAAATAACTATAACAAGAAATGTAGTCCAAATATCTACAGATCCAACCATCTCTGAAACGGGATTTACAATAGGGGAACTTAAAAAGTTACCAATTAATGAAGTTATTGCAACACCTATAATATTTCCAATATAAGATAAAGAAAATGCGACAATTATGCATCCTATAAACTGTAATAAAGATAATCTTCTTTTTTCTATATATTGTCTTTCAAGTTTATTAATCACGAGTCTTGGCCATAATTCTTATTTTGGGTTAATTTTATATATTAGGTTTTACTATATTTATTTAATAGTGTGTTTATTTTTTAGGGTGTTTTTTATGGTTTTGGTTAAGTCTAATATTGAGCAGAAAGAATGGGGTCTTGT
>JAHKLT010000032.1 GCA_020854915.1 Methanobacteriaceae archaeon
AAATCCATTCGTATTCCAATTTTTTAACCATTTAAAACCAGTAGGATTAGTAATACCTAACTTTTCACAAGTTTTAGAAACAGTATATCCATGATAAATATCATTAATAAAATATAACTTATTTAAAACCTTAATATCTTGTTCTAAACTTTTAATTTTAGTTTGAATCTCTTCTATAGTAGCATGATCCTTATTTAAAAAAGCTTTTCGACTCATAATAAAATATTTGTAAAAAATAATATATAAATATTCTCATGTCGTTAACTATAATTTAAATTTAAGTCATTAAATATTATTTTGAAGATAAAATTACTTCAAATACAATAAAAAATAAATCCTTAATAGGATTAAATTTTATTTTTTTTAAATTATTCTAAAATAGCTATTTTAATATTATAGACATATCTTTTAGATGTTCCTCAAGATCATGATCTATACAGAATTTTCTAGTATCATCTATCATATCTTTCCAAATAGCTTGTTTATCATGAGGTCTTATGTTTTTAGGTACACTAACATAAAAAATTTCATCAAGTTCGTCTTCATCTTCAACTTTATGAAAAGTAACTTCACCTAAATTATTTTCATCACTTAATTCATTAAGATATTTTTCAATTATTTCAACATGATTAGTCATAAGATAAATTCTATTATTTATAATAAATATATTTTTATATCCATTTTTTTATATAATTATAAATTCAAAATTTACAAAATTTTTATAAAAAATTATTTAATAATGAAAAAACATTATAAAAAGCTATAAAAGCTAAAAGATATAAATAATAGAATGTTAAATTTTTAAAATTATTATAAAAATTTAGCTATAAATATTATATACTGGGCATAGTATGAGGGAAATTTTATGACAAACATATTGGACTTTAAAAAAAATGGATTTCCTTTAGCAGTTATTTTTGCATTAATTATTGGACTTGTTCCACTGCCAGGCCTATCACATGCAGGACATATGACAATAGCTTTACTTATTTTTGCAATTGTCATGTGGGCTAGTGAAACATTTCATTTAGCTGTTACATCACTTATAATTCTATTTATACAACCTATATTAGGTATTTGTAGTTTTACAGATGCAGTAGTTCATTTTGCAAATCCCATAATCTTTTTAATGATTGGTGGATTTATAATGGCTGAAGGTATTCGTGAAAGTGGTTTAGTACGAAGATTAACTTATAATTTATTAAATAAATTTGGAACAACATCAACAAAAGCTATTTTTGTATGTGTTTTTGCAACGGGAATATTATCAGCTTGGATAGAAAACATTATTGCATTTGCCCTTATAATGCCTATTATTGCAGAAATAATAGACCTTATGAAGTGTAAAAATGCTCACAAAGGTGAAAGTAATATGGCGAAAGCTTTAATTTTAGGAGCATGTTTTGCATCTCTTGCAGGTGGTATAGCAACTGAAATTGGAACAGCACCGAATTTAATAGCTGCAGCATATACAAATATTCCATTTATAAATTGGTTAGTATTTGGTATTCCTATATCAATAGTTCTACTTACTGTTATTTGGAAACTTTTAGGATTTATTTTCCCACCAGAAGTAGATGGAATTGAAGATGGAAAAAAAGTAATTCAAGAAAAATTAAATGAAATTGGTAAAATTACAAAAAGAGAAAAAATAGCTTTTGGAATATTAATTTTTGCTATAATCCTATGGATTACAACAGGAATTACAGGTCTAGACAGTTATTCAGTAGCTTTAATTGGAGCATCATTATTCTTTTTATTTAGAATTTCAGATTGGAGACAATGTGAAACAAATATAGATTGGGGACTTGTAGTATTTTTTGGAGGAGCATTATCTTTAGGTGCAGCTATTTTAAACACAGGTGCTGCACAATGGTTAATAAATGATATAATTGCATTACTTGGATCTAATCCAGCAACATTTTTAGTTGTAATTGTACTAATGATTGTTGCAGTTTCAATAACACAAGTTATGTCTAATGTAGCTCTTGCAGCTATTTTAGTACCATTATCAGTAACTTTAGCTCAATCCCAAGATTTAGCTGTTGGAATATATGCAGTACCTATAGCTATTGCATGTTCACTATCATTCTTACTCCCAATGGCAGATCCAACAGTAGCTATGGCTTATGGTACAAATTATGTAAATATAAAAGAAATATTTAAAGCAGGTCTTCCAATTGTAGTTGTTGGAATAATAGTAACTATAGTTGTAATGTTTACATTTGCACAACCGTTTTTAGTTTGATTATCAAACTAAAAACCTTTTCTTTTTTAAATTTAATTTTTTGATGAAATTACACAAATCCACTCATCTCTTGTATCCATCTCAATATTTACAAAATCTGCTTTTAATAAATAATCTTTAAATTCATCTTCAGAATAAACTTTCATATCTAAAATATCAATAAACTTTTTATGATATTCTTCTGGATATTCACGAGATATATATGCTTCATTACAAATTAAAAAAGAGCCCCCAGGTTTTAAAACTCTTCTAATTTCTTTTAAGTCTTTTAAAAAATCTTCCCAGAAATAAACTGTTTCAAAAGCAGTGATAATATCAAAAGTATTATCTTCATAAGGTAAATCAGATACAGATGCTTCTTGAACTTCAACTATTCCCTCATCAATAGCTTTTTTATTTAATTTCCTAGATTTATCAACACTTACCTCTGAATAATCAATTCCACAAACTTTACCAGAGGTAGCTATTTTTGCAAATCTTTCAATATTGACTCCACCACCACAACCAATATCTAAAATATAATCAGTTTCTTTAATGTCTAAGTGTCCTGCACCCCAAATAGCTAGATTTTCATGGGATTCATTCATTCTATCAAGTAGTTGTGAACCTAATTCTCCTTTAGGTTTTCTTGCATTTAAAATTAATTTCTCATCTTTCATAAACAATCACTTTATACCTTTACGAATTAATTTCTCATCTTTCATAAACAATCACTTTATACCTTTACGAATTAATTTCTCATCTTTCATAAACAATCACTTTATACCTTTACGATTTTTAATAGCTTGACCTATTTTAAAGTCCATGATTTCATTATAAGAAAGTAATGATTTACCATAAGCTAAAAGTTCATCATCTTCATTTACAAGTAAAACTTCATCATTTGATCTAATATTTTTATCACAATTAACTACAAATTTTGAAAACACACTTTTACCTTCTTTTGTAAATGGTTCTGAATCTTTATTTACAATAACTCTATTTTTTGGAGATTCTGATGAATTATGTAATCTTTTAGCTCCTTCAGTTGATAAGACAAAAAATGAATCAGCTGCTCTCATATTAGCTATTAACTTGCCATCAGAATATATATGTCTAATTTTACCTGTTTTTTTACTTTTTTCTAAACTTATATCCCCTGTAAATAATGCTTCACCTGATTCTGGACCAAACTGATAATCAGCAATAGATTTAATTTTTCTTATATCATCTTTTTTAAATCTTATTTTATCTGAGTCTGAATGTATATTATACAAGCCAACATCAAATTTTTTTATAATTTTTGAGTGAATTAAAGTTTGAGAATAATATTCAACAAATTCACTCATAATATCCTCAACAAAATTTAAAGAATCAAAATCTTCTATTTTTGGAGATTCATTTTGACCTAATGGATAAACATCATCTAAATCAACAGGAATAAGACCAAAAGGAATATCTAAAACCATGAAATCAGTGTTATCTAAATCTAATTCCATTTCACTACCATAGATATAAAATTCACCTAGTTTTCCACCAATATATTTAGAGTAAGGTTTTTTTGAGCTAGGTAAAATTACTAAGTCCCTTTTTTTATCCAAATCCCTTAATTTATCCAAATGTCTTTTAATTTCTGGCCTATTTAAAGATTCTGAACCAGTATAAAAAAATGCAGATTTTTTAACCCTTGGATCATATTGCTCTAAGTCTTTAGAATAAACACCTAACTTTCTACAAGCATCTAATAAATTAGGATGAACCCTACAACGTTCTTCAACAAGTTCCATTAAACTACCTTCATAAATAGCTTGTCTTATTAATTTTATCTCTGCAAAAGATGCAAAAAGATTATGTTGAGCTATTAAATCCCTTCTTTTATCCTTTTCCATGTCCCTTAAATCATCTGGAGTATAATTCATACAAACTTCACAAGAACAAGGCATTTCATTTAGATTTTCTAATTTATAAGTTCCACGTGTTGTTAAGAACCTATCATCTTCAGCATATAAAATATAAGCTGCAGAATCAAATAAATCACAACCCATAGCTACTGCAAGAGCAAAAACCATAGGATGACCTGCACCCATTAAATGACGAGCTTTAGAATCAGGTAAATGATTAACACTTGTCATCACAACATCAACTAAATCTCCATAATTATATGATTCCATTAAAGGAACAACAGCACCAATAGGATATAAATCACTATCTAAACTTGCTAATTCATCTCCACATTTAGCTCTTAAATCTAGAAAAGTAGAACCCTGAACAACAGAATTTAACTTCATTTGGAAATTATTTTCATTTTTATATTCAATAGCTTCTTTTGATCGTTCTATTGTAATTTTTAAATCATTTTCTGCTTTTTCCCTATCAACATAAGGAGCTGTAGGAATATCAAGACTAGTTCCAATATCTGTTTTTATTAATTCCTGAAATTCTATAACTTCTTTATTTGTTATATCAACATCACCATAAACAGATAGCTGAAATGAACCAGAATCAGTCATTATAGGACCATCAAAATTAATTAACTCATGTAATCCTTTTTGAATAGCTTCTTCTTTTAAATCTTCATCTTTATAAATCAAATAAGCATTTGTTATAACAATATCTGCACCATATTTTTTAACATCAATAACTTGTTTTCTAGGATGAATTACAGGCATTAATGCAGGTGTTTTAATATTACCATGATTTGTTTTTAAAACACCTACTCTTCCTCGACTATCTTTTGCTTTAATCTCAAACATTTTAATTTCCTTAAAAATTAATTCTTAATATAAAATATAAAAAAGAAATTATATAAATTTTCCTTAAAAATTAATTGAAAATTTAGGTATTGACTCTTTTATCTACTGATGTTTTTATGGTAAGGAAATGTTAGTAATTCTTTTAAAGTCCATACATGATCTGTTAATTTTATTGACATCATTGGTGTTACTTTTTCATATTTTTTCCAGATGTTACCTATAATATTTTTTATTTTTGTTCTTTTTAATGAGTGATGTGGTCGTGTGAAGTTGTGTGCTGTTATTTGAAAAGTTGCAGAGTGTTGTAACCATTCATCTTCTTTAGAGTATGCTAGTGTTTTTTTTGCTAATTTTTTGTTTTTCTTGTCTTAAATTTAAGTTTTCACGTTCAATATGTGATGTTGTAATGTCTGAATCATCTATAGTCTTTTCATCACCCAATATTGTTTTTTTTAGTTACACTAACTAAATCTTTACCTTCTCTGTGTTTTATAACTTGAGCATATCTTAATTCATCCACAGGGACTTTTTTAGGTTTTCGAGGTCTTCCTCTTTTACCAGTTTTTTGGAAATTCTTTTACAGTACTGTGTCTATCTAATATTGCTTCTATGTAATACTTTCTACCATCGGTAACAAATAATGGTAAATTATCCCAGTTAATTCTATCATAAGTTTCGTTTACAACTTTATTTTGCTGATTCTTGTGTCATATTGCCTACTTTTGATGATAAAATTAATCGATGTTCTGGTGTAAAGCTTAACCAGATCCATCGTTCGTTTTCTCCGGAGCATTCCATGCTCGGAAACGTTTTTTTTTAACAAATGTCCAAAGTTCATCAAGTTCTACTTTATCAACATCTAGATTTTTCATCAAAACTTTGTTAACTTCTTCGCTATGATTTGCTGAAATTTGCAACCAACGACGAACAGTATCAAGTTTAACTTCCAATATCTCCGCTGTCGATCTAAGATTAACACCTTTTAAAATCATTTTCAATGCTAAAAAAACAGTCTCCTCATCAGTCCTTAAATCATGTAAAACAGTATTAACATTCGATGTAAAACTTTTAGAACAAGTTCTACAAATATACTTATGAACACTACCATTTTTCGTCTGATAAGTACCATTACCCACTACATTCTCATTATCAATCTTACCATAATCCACACAATCCTTATTTGGACAAGGAACATCAATAAAACTAGGTTTAGGACCACGCTTACCCCTAAAAAATCACCATCACTATATTATATACTTATAGGCATAAGTAATACATAAAACTTCAGTAGATATGGTCAATACCTAACTTCCAAATAAAAAAAAATTAAACAACAAAATATCCTAACCCATTAAAACATATCTAACTCCAAAAAAAAAATTATAGTTGATTACCTAATATTTTTTAATTAATTTAATATCTATAAATAAAACATGCATTTATATGAAAAAGTTGGTAACACACTATAAAACAAATAAAAAAAACTATTCAAGATTATTAAAAATAAACTATTCCACATACTTAACAATTGGAAAGATTATAAAATCCATATGTAAAAAAATAGAAAATTTTTTCAAAGTAAGCAAAAAAGCATTCAGATTAGGAAAAATACACCACAATCATCATCCAACAAAACAATATATCCATCCATACTATTAACAACAATCAGGCATACAACTAAGACACAAGACAAAAATGCAACAAAAAATCTAAATCAAAAACCAAAAAAAAAGAAACCGTACCCTACAAAACACAACAAGCATTACTAAACAAAAAAAAGAACAGAGCATATTCAAAAATTTCCTAAAAATATAACATCCCATATAAACAATTTATTTAAAATGCAAGAGGTTTGAAAAAAAATGAGTTAAAAATTTTGAAATCTACTATTAATAAAAATAAAAAAAATAAGTAGAATTTAATTAATCCTACTTTTATCACATTACTAATATTACATATTTAAAGTTTTTAATAATAAAAACCTGAACTTAGATTTTATTTATACCCTTCATTAGAATCTATTGTTTTATACTAAAATACTCCAATATTAACAGTTTACATTTTAATTTACTAAAATTACCTTAACCCAAATCTAAAAACAATCACAACATTATTTACTTTACATCATCCATTATATAGGTAAAACTTTAATAGAATTACTTACTTTTAAACCATCAGCTCCTGTTGCAGTAATAATATAATCACCAGGATTAAGATTAATACTTAAAGTAGCAACACCATTAGAATCAGTAATTTTAGTATAAAATACTCCATTAATATTAAAACTAACAGTGGAATTAGCTAAAGGATTACCTTGACCATCTAAAACAGTAGCATTATAGTGTGTATC
>JAHKLT010000021.1 GCA_020854915.1 Methanobacteriaceae archaeon
ACACGCATATACGAAGCGTTCTGTTTATAAACATGTATATCTGAATGTACTTTTAATAGGCATCATGATTAGCAAAGGTTATAAGAAAATTGAAGAAATTTCCAACCTCGTAGAATTCACTTAAATCGGACACCTTGTTATTTAAATCTCCTGAAATTGGGTCAATATTTCCTGTTGATGTCTTAAATTTAAATTCCCTAGTTGGTAAAGAATTATTATATTTATAAATTCCCGAACCATCAGTCCCCATGAAAGACAAAGTGAGTAATTGAGAATATCCTGGAGCATTATTTGATGTGAAATTCAAAATAATCCATGAATCAGGATTAAAATTTAAAGAATTAATTTTAAACACTGGTTTGTCATTAGAACCCCACCAATTATTATTAAAATCATGATTATTTGCAGCAATACTTACTAAATCTCCTAAAATAATAGAATTAGTAACATTGATAAATAATACAGGATTTTCCAATGTTCCAAAAGTTGTGAATGATTCAAAAACACAGTTTTCAAATAAAGAATTATTAGCCTTAGCTATAATATATTTTGTATTTACAAAAGTTGAATTATATACCTCATAATTTGCTGTTCCTGACCCAGCAGTTAATGCAACTGTATTATATGATTGATATCCAGTAGTTTGATGAAGTATTTCATAACCATCAACAAAAACATTATCCAAATAGATATTACCTGTAGATATTATAGACATAGTATATTGATAACCAGAATACATTTTACCAGTTACAATTATACTTGAATCTTTTACTGTAAGATTTCCATGACCTCCCAAAGATCCACCACTTCCAGTAAAACCATCTACCCTAAGACTATCTTCAATATGAGAGCTATAGAAATATAAATTGCCATCACTATGTATGGTTCCTGAATATTTTGCAGCATTTGCAACAAATTTAGAATTCAAAATAGTCATTACACCCGCATTATATATTGCACCACCATAATTAGAATCACCATTATTTAAAAAATACGAATTAGATATAGTTACAGTACCATAACTTCTTAATGCACCACCATTATAACCATGATTTCCAATAAAATGAACATTATCAATTATAACAGTTACATTTTCAGGAATATCAATTGGTGCAGGATAATCATAGTCAGATGGATAACTACCATAAGGATAACATCCATTAGTAAAAGTTAAATTAGCAATAGTAAGAATTTTAAGACCAATAGCAACATCAAAGAAATAATCCATATTTGACCCATTAATAATAGTTTTTTTCGGCCCATCACCCGAAATAGTTATTTTGACAGAAGTAGGTATGAGTAGATTAACATTTCCCTCACCAAAATAGTTACCTTCTAAAATACGAATAGTAATATTATCTGAAATTTTATATGCCTCATATAATGCTTTTTTTATTGTTTTAAAAGGATTATTAAATGTTCCAATACCTGAAACATCGTTACCCTTACCGTCTGAAACAAAAATAGTAACATTATTTATTAAAGAACTTAAATCTACTGTAATATTTCCATAAATATATTTTGGGTTATTTCCAGTGTGGATATATTGGCCAGACAAAGTATATGTGCCATTTTCAAAACCAATATATTCTAAAGTCGCAACACCATTAATTAATGGTGATTCACCTAAATAAAAATCATCTAAATAAAATTTTATATTTCCTCCACCAATAAGCGCACCACTTTGATGTGAAATATTAGCACTTAAAGTATCCGCCAAATATACAATATTAAGATCATTAAACCTAATTAAAAGATCATCAATTTCACCATTAGTTTGACCAAGTGGACGAGATTTTACTGATAAATAAATATCTTCCCCATTTTTTCCTGCAAAATTATTTTTAAATCTAGAATCACTAGATATTTTTGTAGTGAAAAACCCATCAACAAGTGATTCAAAAATATATATAGCACCACCATAAGTTAATGCTTTATTTTCTTCAAAACTAGAATTAATTATTTGCCCACCTCTAATACCTAATGCTCCACCTTCAATAGCAGAATTATTATAAAAAACAGCATTTATTATGGTAACATTATTATTAGATATAATTGCCCCATAACTTGTTAATGCAGAATTTCCTATAAAAATATCATTTTTTGAAATAGACAATCCACCAATAGCACCACCTTGATTTGCAATATTATTTTTAAATGTGTTATTTATAGTTGTTAATTGACCACTTTGACGAGAAATTGCACCACCATCACCATTAGTTCTTGAATTATTAATAAATTTTGAATTTTCAACAATTAAATTACCAGTACAATATATCCCCCCACCAACAATATTTTCAAAGTGAGAATTATTAACAATACCCATCATAGAAACATAACCTATATTATCCATAAAAATTGAATTATTAATTTCACAATTAGCAATTGCCCTTAACACAAATCCATTTCCCAAATGAACATTATCATAGAAAATACAGTCAGAAACTATTGATTTTCCAGCAATATTTATTATATTGCGATTATAAGTAGGAAAATAACCTTTAGTAAAAGTTAAATTTATCATTTCAAAATTAGTATCAGAACCAATATTTAAAAACCAATCCGAATTATCACCATCAATTATTGTTTTATTATATGACTCACCAATTAAAGTTAAATAACCTAATGAATTAGCAGAGATATTAGTATTACCTACACCAGAAAAAGTTCCCTCATTAATATGAATTACAGGGAAAAATGATTTAGAAAATCCATATACAATTGCATGATTGATAGTTTTAAATGGTTTGCTTTGTGATCCATCACCTGTTCCATCGTTTCCAGTATTAGAATTTACCCATAAATCTATAGGTGTTTGGTCAATATTAACAGTTAATTTTGCTGTAGTAATATTAGATTCTTTATAATTTTGTAAATTTGTACCATTAATTGTATAAATCCCATTATTTATAAGCATAGTAACAACAGCTGTTGCAGTACCATTTAATACTCTAGCATTTTTAAAAAAAGTATTATTATAATAAAATGAAATACCATTTGAAGTACCTGTTGGTCCTGTTATAAGATTACCCATATCATCAGTAACAGTAGCTTTAAGTGTGATATCTGTAGGGCTTGTTATAACTGCATCTTCATAAGTAATATTTAAGTTCATATATCCATTATTATAAATATGTCCATTGATTGGTGAAACTGAATTAATGAAAGTATTGTTTTTTACAAAATTATAACCACCAAGATATATTATGGCATATGTTGTTCCAGAGTTAGTACAATTTATAAAAACATTATTTATAATATTACCAGTTTTTACAGAGTTTATATATAAGACTGCATCATAACCATTTCCTGTAGAATTAATAAATTTATTATTTGAAACATTAGTGAAATTTGCACCATAAACAAAAGCTGCAGCACCATAAGTATTACTAGCTCTCACATAATTGTTAACAAATGTATTATTAATTAGTTCAGCATTTTGAATACTAGTAATGGAGTATATAGCTCCTCCACGAGTATTTGCAGAATTATTTTTAAATATAGAATCTTTAATAGTGTAATCACCATATCTTTGCCATATAGCTCCTCCAAAATTACTTGTTGCATAATTATTTTCAAATATACAGTTTTCTATTGTTAAAGCTCCTTCACTAACTATAGCCCCACCTTGTGTATTTTTTCCATTTATAAAACTTATATTTTTAAAAGTTACAATTGAATCTCGACCAATATTACTAAAAATTGCATTAGCATTATTTCCATCTAAAAATGTTTTGTTATAACCTGCACCTATAAAAGTTAAACTTCCATTATAATTTTTATGTGCTAAGTTAATTTCTAAATTATTATCTAAATTATTTTTATTAAAAGTTCCTTCACCTAAATAAATAACAGCATTATCAGATGAATTAGCCTTAGAAATACCATCTTTTATATTATCATAAGGATTGTTTTTACCACCATCACCACTAGGATTAGTAGTAGTGTTTACATAAATTTCTTTATCATAATTTGCATTAGATGTAGTTTCAATAGCTACATCATCAATTTCTTCGTTTGCATTCAAATCATTGCCTATTTCTTCAGCACTGATTGAACTAATTGAAAATAACATTAATAAGAACATGCTTATTAATATTATTCCTTTATTTTTCGAATTAATATTAACTACCTCACATTTAGTTTTTAAAAATTATCAAAACACCTAAAACAAGTCTTATTTAAACAAAATAAAAAATGATTTAGATAAATATATTTGTGTTATTCAATGATATTTATATTTTATGAAAGATTTTTGACTTTAGAAATAATGAAAACATGTTAAGATAAAGAATTTTAATAGCTATATCACAAAAAATTAATAAAAAGTTAAAATTGTCATTAAAAAGTAGTTAAAATTAAACAAATTGATTTAAAAATTTATTAAATTTATTCTTATAAGGGCTTTATAGAAACCCTTTTTTTATTGTATTTATGTTGATCGATGTATGTTGTAAATTGTGTTTTTAAGTTTGGTTTCTTTATTTGATAGTTTGGTGCTTCTACTTTTATTTATTCCACTGAATGATCTTTTTATAACACTGAACACACTTTCAACATTGTTTCTTTTTCTGTATATTTTGTGTTGAAATATTGTTTGACTTTTTAATATGTATTTTCCTTTTTTAGCTCTTTTTTTAAAATATATTGGTCAAATAAATTCATTTCTTTGTTTATGTATTTTATAGATCCTGTATCGTATGCTCCATATGCTACGATATATTTTGGTTGATATTTGTTTGTTTTTTTAATAGAATTGATTGCAAATTGTGTAATCCTATTTTGATCCTTTTTGTGTTTGGTAATTTAGTATTAAACGAGATTTAACATCAATTACAATATGGTTTTTAATGTAGCTTTTTCTCTTTTTTTTTACGTATTATGGCATAATATTTATCAGCACGATTATTTGTGAATACATTTCCATTTAATTCTGTGATTTCTAGTTTTATTTTCTTTTCTATTAATATTAGTTGGTTTATTTTGTTTAAAAGTTCTGTTAGTATTCTGTTGAAGAATTTTTTTGTATTTTGGGGAAGTGTGATGCTCTTTGGATATGTAAAAATTTCTTTAATTAATCAGATAAATCCATTAAAAAACTTATTTCACGATAAGTTAATTTTAAGTAAATTTTTAATGCTAAAATTGTGAATAAAACAGTTTGAGAGTATAAATGATTAGAAAAATAGTTGAAATATTTGTTTAAACTTATTTTTGCATATTTATTAGTGTAAATAATGAATTTTATAATGTTATTTTTATTTTCATTGTTTTTAGTTCGATTTTAAATTTTTTTAATGTAATTTTTTAGTAGTGTTTCAAAGTGAAAATCCAGAAGATTTAATTGTTTTGAAGTCAAATTATTAAATGAAGAATATGTATTTTTGCGTTTAATATTAGTATATATTATTTGTTTTAATATTTATATCTTTTTTCTTACTAATTTTAAAATTAATAATATTAAATGAATAATTAAAAAATATAAGGAAGATTAAAAGAATTATTTCAATGAATAACTACTTATATTTCAAAAAAAATCAAATATTAAATTCTTAAAAAATTAGAGTTTCTACAAAGCCATTAATGAGTGTCGGACAAAAATACCTTTTTCAAGAAAGATGTTTCTTCAAATCTCAAAGAAAGGATTAATCTATCGTTTTAAGAAAATGATTTTGAATTTTGGCCGACTCTCTTAATTTAAAAAAAGATTATTGTTTTACGTATAAATATTTAAATCATTATTAAAAAATTTTAAACCATAATATTTATTTTATTTAAAAAGAAAAGTTTAAAAAGATATATAATAATTATTTTAAAATGGATTGTTCTAATGATAGCTCAAACACTTAAAAAAGAATTAAACATAGCTGATTGGCAAGTAAATAAAGTTATGAATTTAATAGATGAAGGTAAAACTATTCCTTTTATTGCAAGATATAGAAAAGATGTTACAGGTTCTTTAAATGATGAAGTTCTTCGAAAATTTGATGATAGATTAAAAACTTTAAGAAATCTTGAAGAAAAAAAGGAACAAGTTTTAAAAAAGATTGAAGAGAAGGGAAAATTAACAGATGCTTTAAAAAATAAAATTTTAAATGCAAAAACACTCGTAGAACTTGAAGATTTATATAGACCATATAAAAGTAAAAAAAATACAAGAGCATCAATAGCTAAAGAGAAAGGACTTGAAAGTCTTGCAAAAACCATTTTAGAACAAAATATAAATTATCCATTAGATAAAATAGCTCAAAAATATGTTAAAAATGATGTAAAAAGTGTTGATGAAGCTATAGATGGAGCAAAAGATATTATTGCTGAAATTGTTTCTGAAAACTCTGAGTTTAGAAAGAAAATAAGAAAGAATACTTATTTTGTTGGAAATATAAAAACAAAATGTAAAGATTCAGAAAATGAAACAGAATACGAGCTATATTATAATTATGAAGAAAAATTATCTAAGATTCCTCCTCACAGAATTTTAGCAATTAATAGAGGAGAATCTGAGAAAATTTTAAGTGGAAAAATAGATTTAGAAAAGGATGATATATTAATCTATTTAAAAAGACATGTTTTAAAAAACAAATCAAAAATTCCAGAAAAAGTAGAATACAACCCTTATACAACACCAATTATAGAGGAATCTATTGAAGATTCATATAAACGTTTAATATTTCCTGCAATTGAGCGAGAAATTAGGAATTGTTTAACTGATAAAGCAGAGAAAAAATCAATTGAAGTTTTTAAAAAGAATTTAGAACAATTACTTATGGAGAGACCAATAAGTTCTAAAACAATACTTGGATGGGATTCTGCATTTAGAACTGGTTGTAAATTAGCTGTTATTAATTCAAATGGAAAAGTATTAGATACTTCTTTAATTTATCCTACTGAACCTCAAAATAAAGTTGAAGAATCCAAAAAACTTGTTAAAGAACTAATAAAAAAATATGATATTGATATAATAGCTATTGGAAATGGAACTGCATCTAAAGAATCTGAAAAGATTGTTGCAGATATTATAAAAGGAACTAATACAAAATACATAATTGTTAATGAAGCTGGAGCTTCTGTTTATTCTGCAAGTAAATTAGCTAGTGAAGAATTTCCAGAATTTAATGAAGGTGAGAGAAGTGCTATTTCAATAGCTAGAAGATTACAAGACCCTCTTGCAGAACTTGTTAAAATTGATCCAAAATCCATTGGTGTTGGCCAATATCAACATGATATGAATCAGAAAAGATTAAATGAATCTTTAAAAAGTACTATTGAAAAGGTTGTAAACGAAGTAGGTGTTGATTTAAATACTGCTTCAAGTTCTCTTTTAAATTATATATCTGGAATCTCCAAAACCGTTTCAAAAAATATAGTGGAATACAGAGAAAATAATGGTGCTTTTAAAAATAGAAAAGAGCTATTGAATGTAAAAAAACTTGGAGATAAAACTTTTGAGCAATGTGCAGGATTTATTAAAGTTCCTGAAAGTAATAATCCATTAGATAATACAACAATACATCCAGAATCATATAAAGCTTGTTTTAAATTTTTAAGAGAATTAAATTACGATTTAGATGATATTAAAGAAAAAAATTTAGAAGATATAAACTATGAATCATTATCTGCAGATTTAGATATTGGTCTTATTACATTAAAGGATATTGTAAAAGAGCTTAAAAAACCAGGACGAGACCCTAGAGAAGACCTTCAAAAGCCGATTTTAAGAAAAAATATTTTAGGTATTGAAAATCTTAAAGAAGGAATGGTTTTAGAAGGAACTGTTAGAAATATTGTTGATTTTGGAGCATTTGTAGATATTGGAGTTCATCAAGATGGTCTTGTTCATATATCCCAAATTGTTGAAAATAAGTTTATAAAACATCCATTAGATATCCTAAGTGTTGGAGATATTATTACAATAAAAGTAGTAGATTTTGATATAGATAGAAAAAGAATTTCACTTACTATGATCCTTTAAAAAATTTTATTAAAAGGAATAAGAAAAAATATTAAAAGAAAAAAATAGCTAGATTTTACTAACTAAATCAAGTAAAGCTTTTTTAGGATCATCAGCTCTTATAATTCCTGATGCAAGTAAAACTCCTTCTGCACCAAGTTCTAATGCTTGTGCCATATCTTCACCAGTTGATATTCCTGCACCACATAGTACTTTAACATCTTTATTTATTTTTTTAACTTCATCAACTGTTCCTTGAACAACTTCTGGTTCAGCTTGTGAGACTGGTATACCTGTTCCTATGAGTTCTGGTGGTTCAATAGCTACAAATTGAGGGTTCATTGTAGCTACTGCAATACTTGTTTTAACATTATTTGAACATATGCAAGATATTAAATCATTATCATTTAGTTTAGAGTTAACTAAATCAATATCTGCTAGTTCCATTCTTTTTTCTGAATGGTTAAGTAAGCTTCCATCGATTCCTGATGATAGTAATGTTTCAAATAGATTAGATCCTGTATTGCTCCCAGGAGATATTGCATCAATGTGTTGAGCTAATGTTAAAATTGAGGTTTCTTCTTTAATTCTATAAATATCAGCTGATTGTGGGACTGCTATCATCGTTATTCCTGATTCTTCTTCTACACTTTCTAATGATTTAGCTAAATTTAAAGCCTTTTCTCCACTAGATTCTAAATAAGTTTTAAAATTTAATATTACAATAGGGTTTTTAAGTTTATACATTTAATCACTTTTAAAAATTTTTATTAATTAATACTTTAAAATATAATTTATTTATATTTATGTTTATCTAATGAAAAGTATTATTTTTTCATCTTTATTATAAAAAATTTAAAATAAACCAATATTTCCATTTTAATATATACAAAAATGAGAAACAAATAGAAAAATATATTAAAAAATAAAATTATATTCATATTATAAAAGAGTGATTAACATGAGACAAAAAGATCAAAAGGTATTAATGGAATTTATTGACGTTGAGGGTGATGAAAAGTATTTTACTATTAAAGTTACTAAATATATTGAAAATGGAAGACCTAAAGTAAAATATTGTTATACATTCGACCAAAGCTTAAGTGAAGAAGAAAAAAGGTTATTTATGGATCATTTACTTTATTTTGAAAAAGCATTAAAAAAATATAGTCATATGTTAGTTAAAAAAGAATATATTGAATATATTGGAGATAATGATAAGTGGAAAGTTAAATATACCTTAATTAATGAATTTTAAAGAAAATATTTAAATCATTAAAATAAGAAAAGTAAATCTAATGATACTTTCAAAAGAAGAAATAAAGAAACTAGAATATAGTGGATATCGATTTGTAGGTCAAAATAAACATACCGCTGTTAAAATTTGTCATTGGACTAGGCAAAGTTTACTGGATAAGGGAGTTTGTTATAAAGAAAAATTTTATGGTATTGAAAGTCATAGATGTCTTCAAATGTCTCCTGCTGTTAGTTTTTGTCAGCAAAAATGTGAATTTTGTTGGAGAGATTTCTCACATAATAAAACACAATGGATAGGAGACTATGATGAACCTGGAATAATCATTGATGAAGCTATCAAAAATCAAAATAAGCTTTTATGTGGTTTTTTTGGAAATGATAATGCAAATAAAAATAAATTAATAGAATCTAAAACTCCAAACAATGCAGCTATTTCTCTTGCAGGTGAACCTACATTATATCCAGATATTAGTGATTTAATTTATGAATTTAAAAAAAGAGATTTTACTACTTTTCTTGTAAGTAATGGCCAGTATGTTGATAGATTAAAAAACTTAGAAAATGAACCTTACCAGCTATATTTATCCTTAGATGCACCAGATAAAAAAACATATGATGAGCTTTGCAACCCTCAAATCGATGATGGTTGGTTAAATTTAAATGAATCTCTTGAAACATTAGCTAGTTTTAATAGTAGAACATGTATAAGAACAACATGTGTTAAAGACAAAAACATGAAAAATCCAGAAAATTATGCAAAATTAATTAAAAAAGCCGATCCTGATTTTGTTGAGATAAAAGCATATATGTGTGTTGGTTCATCAAGAGACAGATTAACACTCGACAATATGCCTGAGTTTAGTGAAGTATATGATTTTGCAGATAAAATAGCTAAAAATTGTGGAAGAGAAATTGTAAATAAATCTGAAATAAGCCGTGTTGTCCTTTTAGAATAGCTTACTCTAAAGATTTACAAATTTCTACTGCTTTTTTTGCAGCTTTTTCCATTGATATATCAAATGGAATACCTGCTTTTTCTAGTAATTCTTGTCCTTCTTTTTCATTAGTTCCAGTTAATCGAATTACAATATTTACTTTTTTTGGAGTCTTATTTAAAACATCAATAACGCCTTTTGCAACATCATCCGCCCGTGTAATTCCGCCTAACACATTTAAAAATATAACTTTTACTGGTTCATAATCTAAAACCATATTAAGAGCTTTTTCAATAGTATCTTGTGATGATCCACCACCAATATCTAAAAATGTTGCAGGTTTTCCACCATTAAGTTTAATCATATCCATACCTGTTAAAGTTAAACCAGCTCCATTTCCAATAACTGCAATGTTACCATCTAATTTAACAAAGTCTAATTCTTTCTCTTTATAATTATTCATTTTAACTAAATCTTTATGTCTAAATAAAGAATCATTTTCAACTTCAAGTTTTGCATCTGCAGCTATTAAACCTTCATCTGTTAAAATTAAAGGATTTATTTCTGCAGTTGTTGCATCGTATTTATTAAATATATTAAATAGTTTCCATATGATAGTTCCAAGTTTTGAGATTAATTCATTTGGAACTTGCATTTTACGTGCAATTTCACGAGCTTCATAAGGTAAAAATTCATCTAGTGGGTTTGGATGATATTTAATAAGTTTCTCAGGTGATGAAATAGCTAAATTCTCTATATCAACTCCACCTTCACTACTTGCCATAATTACAGGTTTTTTATTGTTACGATCAACTGTTACACTAATGAAAAATTCATTTTTAATATCAGCTTTTTCTTCAATTAAAAGATGTTCTACTGTTTCACCTTTAATTTCCATTCCGAATAATTCAATAGATTTTTTAAATGCTTCATCAGGTGTATCTGCAAACTTGATTCCACCAGCTTTTCCACGGCCACCAACAAGAACTTGGGATTTTAAAACTACTGATTTATCCATTTTAGATGTAATTTCTTTAGCTTCCTCTGGAGAGTTAGCAAGATACCCTTCTAAAATAGCTATTTTTTCTTTTTCAAAGATTTTTTTTCCATTATATTCAAAAAATTTCATAATAACAACCTAAACAAAATTATAACCTGCTTCAAAAGCTTGAATATTTTTTTCTTCTGTACCACTTGGAACACTGTCTTCGATAGCTTTAATAGCTGCTTCTTTTGAGATTGCATTTGTAATTTTAACAAAAGCTCCAATCATTACAATATTTGCAACTATTTTTAACTTGATTTCATTTGTTGCAATTTCTGTTGCTGGTGCCCTGTATAATTTAATATTATGCTCTTTTACAAATTCCTCAATTTCACTTTCAGTTATAGTTCCAGGATCAATTATTAATGTCCCACCATCTTTTAAATCATCAATATAAGTCATTAAAGCTTCATGAGACATTGCAACAAATATATCAGGGTTTTGAACTTTAGGATAATCAATTGTTTCATCACTTATTACAACCTCGCATCTTGAAGCTCCACCACGAGCTTCAGGACCATATGATTGAGTTTGAACTGCATTTTTATTATCAAATAGTGATGCTGCTTTACCAACTATAATACCAGATAAAATAACACCTTGTCCACCAAAACCTGCAATTCTAATATCTTCTCTCATTATAATCATTCCTTATTAAAATTCTTCTAAATAAGCTGAATTTTGAATTGGTTCACTATCAGACTTAGATTTAGATAACTCCTTAATATTTTCAACAAATTCTGGTTTTTTAGTATTTGCAAATTCACCAACAATGATTTTTCCTTCAAGTTCTTTCCTAGAAAGAGATGGTACTTGAGCTTTGAAAACAGTATTATTTTTCATATAACTAATCATGTCAACAGGAGATCTTAATTTGTTTTTACGTCCAAAATAAGTTGGACATTGTGAAATTACCTCAACAAATGAAAAACCAGGATTTTTTAAAGCATCCTTAATAGATCTGACAACATGATGTATTTTCAAAGTAGTCCATCTTGCAGAATATGATGCACCAGCTGTAGCAACAAGTTCAGCTAAGTTGAATGGATTATCAGTAGTACCATAAGGTGCAGTAGATCCAAAACTTCCTTTAGGAGAAGTTGGACTAATTTGACCACCAGTCATTCCATAAATATTATTATTAATACAAATTACAGTTAAATTAATGTTACGTCTTGCAGCATGGATTAAATGATTTCCACCAATTGAAGCTGCATCACCATCTCCTGTGAAAACAACAACATCTAAATCAGAGTTTGAAACTTTTAATCCTGTAGCAAAACTAATAGCTCTACCATGAGTTGTATGAAGAGAATCAGATTGAATATAACCAGGAATTCTTGAAGAACATCCAATTCCTGAGACTAAAGCTAAATTATCAAAATCAAGCTCTGCTTCATTTACACCTTTTAAAAAGCTATTTATAATAGTCCCAATACCACAACCTGGACAAAAAATAGTTGGGAGTCTATCTTCCCTTAAATATTTTAAAAATGGAGATTTTTCATCAGGCATATTAATTACCTCCTACTTTTTTAATTTCAGCTAAAATTTCATTTGGTTTTGGAATCTCTCCACCAATTTTACCAATTAAATGTGTTTTAGAATTGGAACAAGCTACTCTTTCAACTTCCCAATAAATTTGACCTAAATTCATCTCAACAACAATAATATGACTTGCATTTTTAGAAATTTCCCTGATTTCCGCTTCTGGAAATGGCCATGGAGTATTAAGTTTAAAAGATCCTACCTTCAAACCATCATCTCTTGCAATGTTTACTGCATTAAGAGCAGATCTAAATGGAGCACCATAAGATACAACAACAATATCTGCCTCCTCACAGAAATCTTTTTGAGTAGAAACAATATCTTTTTTATTATCCAAAATTTTACTAGATAATCTCCTAACTAAAGTATCATGTGTTTTTGGGTTATTTGCATCGGGATAACCTCGCTCATCATGAGTTAAACCTGTTACATGAATATCGAATCCTTCACCAAAAGAAGGCATTGGATTAATTCCATTATTTTTAAAAGGTAGAAAATCCTTTTGAGATTCTGGCATTTTTCTTGGAACAATATCTATTTTATCAGGAATTATAATTTTTTCCCTCATATGACCAACAATTTCATCTGCCATAACAAAAACAGGAGTTCTAAATTTTTCAGCTAAATTAAAAGCTTCTACAGTAAAATCAAAAAACTCTTGAACAGAAGAAGGTGATAAAGCTATTGGTTCGTAATCTCCATGAGAACCCCAACGAGCTTGCATCATGTCTCCTTGACCAACCATTGTAGGCTGACCAGTAGATGGAGAACCTCTTTGAACATCAACAATTACAATAGGAGTTTCACTCATAAATGCATAACCAATATTTTCCTGCATAAGAGAAAATCCTGGACCCGAGGTTGCAGTCATAGATTTAGAACCACCCCAAGAACCACCTATAATTGCACCTGCAGCACCAATTTCATCTTCCATCTGAACAAAAGATCCTTTATATGCTGGAAGTTTAATAGCTAAAGTTTCAGCAACTTCTGTTGATGGAGTAATAGGGTAACCTGCAAAAAATCTGCATCCTGCTTTTAAAGCTCCTTCAGCACATGCTTCATTTCCTTGAATAAATAATTCTTTAACCATTTTAAGACTCCTTTTTATTATTAAAATTTGGGTTAAATTTTGAATCTTTTTCTTTTACCCACCAATGTGTTTCAATATCCACATCAATAGCTTGGTCCGGACACATTAATTCACAATCTCCACATTTAGTGCACTCTTTTTCAAATTTAGGATAAGGTAATAAAACCCCTTTTTTATTAGGTTTTAAGGAAACCGCATAAACATTTTTATAACAAATAAAAACACAAAGGTGGCAACCCTTACATAAATCCTCATCTATATTAATCATCATAATCTCCTTACAATATATATAAATTTAATTTGTTAGAAGTATTAAATAAATTATTGTCTTAAAAAAATATTTTTCAAATGATATTATGATACATATTAAAATACCACTCAATGATAATGAAATATCTAAATTAAAACTAGGTGATAAAATAGCTATTTCTGGAGAAATATACACAGGAAGAGATAAAGCACTACCAAAACTAGTTAAAGCTATTAAAAATGATGAAAAAATATTTGATATAGAAGGTGCAGCTATTATGCACACAGGAGTAAGTGATGCTGGAATTGGTCCTACAACAAGTAATAAAAAAGAAATAGAATCAACAATGGGATTTCTATCTAAAAGTGGTGTTAAAATGCATATAGGAAAAGGTTCATTATCTAGTGAAACAATTAAAGAATTAAATAAATATAACTCTATCTTTGTTATTACACCACCAGTAACAGCTCTTTTAACAGATTGTATAAAAAATAAAAAATGTATTGCATTTAAAGAAGAAGGAATTGAAGCTATTTATAAATTAAAAGTAGAAAATATTCCAGGAATTGTAGCATCCATAAATGGAGAAGTAATCTAAATTAAGATTCAGTCATAGTATTCTTTTGGGTCTAAGATAAAAATCAATATACCAATGGAAAAACAAATAAAAGATTATAAATAATATTTTAAAGAGATTCTGATAATTTTAAATGGAGAAAACTTTTTTGCATTAATACAAAATTTATGAATCATAAAATGTTTTAAAAAATTTTAAAAATAGATAAAAAAATATTAAAAATCCTAAAGTTAAAACATTAATTCAAATACAAAATGGTTTAATACATGTAGTAATTGATTTTGAATATAAAATAAAAGATAAAACATACAAAGAAGAACTATTTAAAAATATAGCAAATAATGATAATTTTCCAGAAACTGAAAATATTATATCAATAACATAAATTTCTAATTTTACAAATCTTGTTTTAAAAAAATAAGAAAATTGTATGAAAAAAATATTATTAAATAAAATAATTTAATTAAAAAATAGCTATTTGAAAGTTAAAGATTATTCTTCAACTCTCTCATCTTCAACTTCTTTCTTCTCAGATTCATCTAAAACTACTTCATCATCATCTTCAACTTCTTTCTTCTCAAATTCATCTACAAAATTTACTTTATCAACATCCATATTTTCCCAGATATCTTTTGCAATTCTAAACCTTGCAAATGTTATATCCATATAAGACTTTTGATCAAATCTTGCAATTTCATCTAATTTAATACTAACAACTTTCCCATCAAATGTGATTTCAGTTTTATCAATATCCATATTAGGATAAGTATAATGAAGCTTAATCATGCTTTTGATTTTTTCTTCATCATCTTCAATGATTTCATCAATTTTAACATCATAAATAACATCCTTGCCAGCTAATTCATGGTTAAAATCTACTTTAACTCTTCCACCATTAACAGTTAAAACTCTACCATTTTGACCATCAGCAGTAATAACCATACCTGGAACAGGAGTCATCCCCTGTTTTTTAAACTCTTTCATAGGTATAAGTTGAACTAACTTAGAGTCTCTATTACCATAAGCAT
Source organism: Methanobacteriaceae archaeon (assembly GCA_020854915.1). Lineage (GTDB taxonomy): Archaea > Methanobacteriota > Methanobacteria > Methanobacteriales > Methanobacteriaceae > JAHKLT01. Next base: position 15,685 of record JAHKLT010000021.1, read on the forward strand.
CTTGACTTTCAATTTCTATGGTTTTTTCATCCCCAACATCAAGGCCAATAACAGCTTCATCAAGTGCTTTTAAAAGATGTTCTCCCCCAACAACTATTGGGATAGGTTCATAATTTTTTTCTTCAACATAAATATCTGCTTCTTTAGCTATTTCTTCAGAAGTAGTATCAAAAACATCTCTAGTATCTGCAACTTTACCTGTAAATTCAATTTTAATAAAATCTCCATCTTTGATTGACATATTAAATAAACTCCTATAAAATTAATAAAATAAATTTAATAAAATTATAATATAAAGATATTTATAGTTATATACATTTAAACTTTTCTTATTCTAATTTGTTTTTTAAAAAAAAATCAAATCCATTATCCCTTATTTTATTAGAATTTATCAAAAAAATATTTTTATTTATAAAAATAATTTAATAGCTAATATAAATTAATTTAAGTAATTATAATATAATAAATTATAAAAATAAATAATAAAAATTAATTTTTAAAAAATATTAAATAATCATAAAACTTTTAAAAATAAAGGTTTTAGTTTTTATGTACATTAACATTTTTACCTTGATTATCTGGAATAACTTCAAATAGAGGATTTTCAAATTCTAAATCAAATTCTTTGCCATCCATAAGTAAATGTTGAAAAACTCCAAGAGAGGATACTTCAGAGTGAGGTTGATTCGTAATGGAAATATTCCAATCAGCATTTTCAAAAACTTCTGTTGGAACTTTTGGTCCACCAACAATGATTAAAATATCTTTTAAAGATTTTTTAATCTCATTAATTTTTTCATTTGCTTGTGAACCATACATTGTTAAATGAACTATTTTTCCACCATCTTCTCGCCATTTTAAAATTAATTCCATGAAATTTTTAATGTATTCAACTTGAAAATCTCCACCCCACCTATTAACAATATCTATAACATTATCCATTAGTTTAGTGTCCTCTTGACCAGATAAATATATTTTACTTGCTCCAAAAGCACGTGATGTTAAACATACATGAGTTGTAATTCTTGTATCTCTTCCAATTCTGTGATCAAGCCTTAAAACATTTACATTCATAGAATCACACCCAAAAAAATCAACATTAAAATTAAAGATGTCATTCTTCCAAATTCATTAGAAGCACCAAGAACATCCCCATTAGCCATTTTAAAGTTCTTTTGAGCAATCAGAGATATAATACCTCCTCCTAAAATTCCTCCTAAAACACCAATAAACCCAATTAATCCTCCAACAAGAATAGCTAGTATAATAGATATTATAAGAGAAAAAGTATAGTTTATTATATTTACTGAATTTACAAAAATCACAGCAGAACCTTCACTATGTGGTCTTGAACTTATACATGTTGTTAAAAGTGATACTTTAGAAGCCATTTCTGCAATTATGATACCATATAGGAAATTATAATCAAGTAAATTAGCGAAACCTAAAAGAGTAACAATTCCAATTAAAAAAAAGCTAACAATGCCAGCAGATCCAACCATTGAATCTTTCATTACAGCTATTTTCTTATTAACATCGCCATGAACCATTACACCATCAGCCATATCCATTATACCATCAATATGATGAAATCCTGTAATAATCAGGAAAAACCCATATAGAATTGCTGCAGAAAATAAATTTGGTAAATTAAAAATATTAATAGAAATAATAGCTACAACAAATCCTAATATACCAACAAAAAAATGTATAGCTGGCCACAACCAAACCATACGAACCATATCCCTCAATGACAAATTATAACCTATAGGTAAAATGGTTGAAAATGTTAAAAGTCCTAAAATAGAACGTAATATCGAATTTTTTTTAGTATTTTTTAATTCATTGTTCATAATAATCACTTATTCCTCAAATATTTTAGACATAGAACCTGCAATTAGTCCAGCAAATATATCATCAACCATTGGACCTAAACCATATATAATCCCCGGTTTTGCTTTATCATAACGTGTAAAATTAAAAATTGCTTTTGTACCAGCTATTTGATTCGAAATAGCCATACCTAAAACTTCATCAGTATATAAATATGCAGGATCCTCACTAACATCAACTTCACGAAGCCTACCATTAGAAAAATCTTCTTCTGTCCTAATAGCTGCCATTAAAAGAGCTATAACATTTATATCTGTTAATGATTTTAAAATTTGTTGATATAATTTATCTTTAAGCTCATCGGTCACTTCAATACCTTCACATAATTCAAAACCAGCTTCAACTAAGTCCCCAATTAGTATTCCTTCTGATACAAAGTAGTCCAATATTCCAAAACTAAGTTCTAGTTTTTCAATTACATCTTCACAGCTTATTATAATTGCATCTTCGATTAAGGTTTTAAATTCACTAAATTCCATTCCTAAATCATCATATTCAATATTTCCCATATCCACAGAATTATTATAAACGTTGTCTTCATTAAAAGTGTTTGGATCAATTTTAGAAGCTAAAACACAAAAATCATCTTTATTAATTATATTTTTTATATGTAATGGTAATCTTAATGATTCAAAAAACTGTGATTTAATACTGATAATTATTTTATATAATTTTAAAAGTGTTTTAGGAGATAATACTTTATTAATATATACAATATGAGAAATATTAATTTCCGCTTCTTCAAATCCACAAGGAGAATTTGCTACCTTCAAACCTTGAGAAAATTCTTCAAGAATTACATCATTTGAAAAAAAGGTTAACACGTCAAAATCTTTATAAGAATTTTCAAACAAACTTATATCTTTAAAGTTTTGAGAAATATAAGTTCCTTCAATATTATTGTCTTTATTAAATTTTTCACTTGATTCTAGTAATTCTTCTTCAGTTAAAGAATCAGAATTTAAAATATTAATAGTTTCAACAATATCAACACCTTCACTAAGAGCTAAATCACTTATAGTTAAAAAAAACTCTTTATTATTTATAGCTACACCTTCATCAGTAGATATAAGTTTAAAATTATTATTATCCATTATAAAAACCTTTTTAATATATAAAGTATTTAATATTTATATTATTTATATAATTTAAATTTGTTTAAATGATTAATGAAAATCAGAAAAATTTCCATATTAAATGAGATTATTTTTTAAAAATACAGTATACCCCAAAATATAATATTAATTCAAAACAAATAAAAAAAACATGACAATTATTATTGATCCTCAAAATGCTGGAATATCAGGAAATATGATTATAGGAGCATTAGTTGATTTAGGTTCTAATCAGACAAATATTAAAGAAATCATGGAAAAATCTTCAAAAGAATTTGGCAATGTCAATGTGAATTTTCAAAAAATTAATAAACATGGTATTGAATCTACTCATTGTTCTGTTACAGCTATCGATAATGAAAAACCCATAAAATACAAAGATTTTATAGAAAAAATAAATAATCTAGATATAGATGAAAATATTTTAAAAAAAGTTAAAAATGTTTTTGAAAGAATAGCTATTAGTGAGTCAAAAATTCATGGAACAACTGTTGAAAAAGTTCACTTTCATGAAGTAGGTTCTGCAGATGCAGTTGCAGATGTTATTGGATCAATTTACGGATATTATGATTTAAAATTAAATGAACAAAACATTATAGGCCTACCAATAGCTTTAGGTGGTGGATCTATAAAATCCCAACATGGATTAATACCAATACCAAGTCCTGCAACATTAGAGACTTTAAAAGGAGTTAAATGTTTTGGAGGTCCTATAAACTCAGAACTTGCAACACCTACAGGAGCAGCAATTTATATGGAAATTTGTGATGAATTTTTAGATTATATTCCTTTAATAAAACCATCAAAAATTGCTTATGGTGCTGGAGACTATGATTTTGATTTCCCAAATGTATTAAGAATTATTGAAAGTGAAAATACTCATAAAAAACAAAAAATAAATGTAATAGAAACTAATTTAGACCATTTATCAGGTGAAGATATTGGATATTTATTTGATAATCTTTTAATAGAAGGAGCATCTGATGTGAGTGTTATTCCAACAATTATGAAAAAAAACAGACCAGGACAAATCTTAAAAGTAATATCAAGAGAGGAAAACACAAATCATTTAGTAGATATAATATTTAAAGAAACTGGAACTCTTGGAATTCGAATTAGTGAAGATACACATAGATCCACAGCAAATCGTGAAATCATACCTTTAAAAATTGAAATTAATAAAAAGATCTATAAAATTAATTTTAAAATTGGATTAAGTGATAATGAAATCATATCTTGTAGACCAGAATTTGAAGATATTAAATTAATAGCTATTGATCAAGAAATGGCTTTAAATGAAGTTAGAAATATAGCTAATATGATGATAAAAGATTATTTAGAAAATGAACAAGGTGAATAAATGAAAAAAGTTATTGGAGTTTTATCTGGTGGACTTGACTCAACTGTAGCTATTTCAAAATACAAAGATTGGGAAATTCAAGGGATAACTTTTGATTATGGGCAAAAAGCAGCAAAAATGGAAATAAACTCATCAAAAGAAATTTGTAAAAAATTAGGTGGAAAACATAGTGTTATTAATCTTAAATGGCTTTCAAATATCAGCAAATCTGCATTAACTACAGATAAAAAAATTCCTAAATTAGATGATGATGATTTAGATGATTTAGAAAAGTGTAAAAGTTCTGCAAAATCTGTTTGGGTACCTGCTAGAAATTTAGTTTTTACATCAATTGCAATATCATTTGCTGAGGCAGAAACCGCAGAAAAAATCATTGTAGGATGGGATAAAGAAGAAGCAAGCACATTTCCAGATAATTCTAAAGAATTTTTAAATAGCTTTAATGAACTTATAAAAATTGGTTCACCTGATGATATAAAAATTGAAGCTCCAGCTATTGATTTGGATAAAAAAGAAATTGTTGAGCTAGGATTAAAATTAGATGCACCAATGGAACTTAGCTATTCTTGTTATGAAGGTCTAAAAAATCATTGTGGAATATGTGAATCATGCAGAAGAAGAAAAAGAGCTTTTAAAATAGCTGGAATTGAAGATCCTACAATTTATGAAAAATAAATATAAAAAAATAATTTAATAGTTATCTAAGCAATAACCATTAAAGTATCACCTGCTTTTACTGCATCACCAGGTTCAACGTAAATCTCTTTAACAACACCTTCAACATCAGATTGTATATCATTTTCCATTTTCATAGCTTCAATAACAGCGACTGTAGAACCTTTTCTTACTTTATCTCCAACATTAACTTTTACTTTTATAACCATTCCTTGCATTGAAGATGAAATTCCTCCTTCAACAGGAGTGAAAGGTCCTTTATCTGTTTCTTTAACATCTAAAAATCCAGTTGGCATGATCCTAACTTCAAATACATCTCCATCAACTTCAACATTATATTCAGTAGGAATAGCACCATCAGAATCAGACATATCTGTTCTTGATTCAATTAATTCTTCTTCTTCAGCTTCACCTTTTAAAAATTTAGTTGCAACAGAGGGGTATAATGAATATGTTAAAATATCTTCATCTTTTTTAACTAAACCTTTTTCTTCAGCTTCTTTTTTATATTTTTCGTATTTTGGTTCGATTAAATCAGCTGGTCGAACACCAATAGGTTTTTCATTTCCAATAATTTTTTTAACTACATTTTGATTTAGTGGTGCTGGAGGAGTTCCATAACTACCTTTCATGTATTCTTTTACCTCATTAGAAACTGTTTTATATCTTTCTCCACCTAAAACATTCATTACTGCTTGAATTCCAACAATTTGACTAGTAGGAGTTACAAGTGGAGGATATCCCATGTCTTTTCTTACACGAGGCATTTCATCTAATACATCTTGATATCTATCTAATGCATTTTGTTCTTTTAGTTGTGAAATCAAGTTAGAAAGCATACCTCCAGGAATTTGATAGATCAAAACATCTGTATCTACTTTTTCTGTAATTGGATCAATTAATGATGAATATTTTTCTCTAATATCATCAAAATACTTTTTAATATGGTTCAAAAGTTTTAAATTTAGTTTTGTATCATATTCAGTACCTTGTAATGCTGCAACTATACTCTCAGTTGGAGGTTGTGAAGTACCCCATGCTAAAGGAGAAATAGCTGTATCTAAAATATCTACACCTGCTTGACATGCAGCATAATAGCTTATTGGAGTCATACCACTAGTACAATGACAGTGTAAATCTACGAGTAAATCTGTTTCTTCTTTTAATCTTGAAACAAGTTCATAAGTAGTAGAAGGATTAATTAATCCAGCCATGTCTTTAATAGCTATGGAATCACATTCTAAAGATTCAAGTTCTTTTGCAAGATCAATAAAAGTATCTAATGAATGAGCCGGACTTACAGTGTAGCTGATTGTACCTTGAACATGGGCTCCTTGAGCTTTAGCAACTTTAATAGATTGTTCCATATTTTTAACATCATTTAAAGCATCAAAAATTCTGAAAACATCCACACCATTTTCATAAGATTTTTCAACAAATTTAGTAACAACATCATCAGAATAATGTTTGTACCCTACTAAATTCTGCCCTCTTAAAAGCATTTGAAGAGGTGTTTGGGTAATTTTTTCCTTTAAACTTCTTAGTCTTTCCCACGGATCTTCATTTAAATACCTTATACATGTATCAAATGTAGCACCGCCCCATGCTTCTATAGAAAAAAATCCAATTTTATCTAATTCTTCAGCTATAGGTACTAAATCACGAGTTCGAAGCCTAGTAGCAAGTAACGATTGATGCCCATCCCTAAGTGCTGTTTCAGTAATTTTTGTAACTTTCATCATTAAACACCTCTTAAATTGCCTAAATTTATGATAATTTTTTAACGAAATTATTAATTTATTAAAAAAAGATATAAAAATTATATAATCAATACTATATCCAGTATATTCATACAATTATTTAATTTATATTAAGAAGTATTTAATCTTTACTATAAGAACATTAATCATTTAAGAAAGCAATGAATAATTAATCTAAAATATTTATTATAATTCCAAAAAAAGTAGTACATTCCAAAAAAAAGTAGTGCATGAAAAAAAACACAAGATTTATATATTAAGAAATAGATATATCTAACCTGTATATGACTTGAGATAAACATATAAAAATATAAAATACCTCCTATTTTGCATTACCTCAATATATGTTTATCTCAAGATTAATACACTATTATTTTTATTGAATAGCTAATTTTTATTTAAAAATCATTTAACTCTTTTATATAAATATAGATCACCAATATTCTTGACTTCTATAAAATTTTCTAGATTTAAAGATTTATTAGATATATAGTATGTGATATTACTTTTATCAATGGATTGTGGATCACCTGAAGACATAGCTTCTACATGAGTTTCAAGATACCAAGAATAGGGTCTTACATTGTAAACTCCAATTGATTCATTTTCATAATTATCATCATATTCTTTTAAATAATCGGCCATAATTTCATTATTTTTAAAGTAATCTGTATCTTCAAAAGTATTTACAAAATTAAATGAAGATATAATTAAAAATATTATCATAATTACATAAGCAATATGAAAAATTTTATCTTTTTGAAATTTAGATTGTATTAGAGATATAGAACTTATAATAAAATAGCTTACTCCAACCATAGATGGAATAATATATCTATCAACTTTTATATCATAATAAGAACAAAATATTAGGTTAAATATAATCCAAGCTAGAAATGAAATATTTAAGGTTAAATAATCAAATTCATACTTTTTAAATATAAATTCCCCATATAATAATGTTAAAAAAGCAAAAATAATAGTTATAACCGAACTAACATTATTAAAAGATAATATTGTTATAGTCATAGCTATAAATAAAGCTAATAGATTTAATTTATCTTTTTTAATATTTGATTTTTTTAATATATTGAAATAATCATAAATAGTTAAAATAAAACCAACAATAAGAATTCCTACTAATCCATAAGCAAAAAATGTAGGTTTATTTAAAAATAGTTTTAAATCAACAAATGAAGTACTAGAGCTTGATAAAAAGTTTAAAAAGTTTTCTATATAAAAAAGTTTATTAGGATTATATGCTGGATCATTAATAGAACCAAGAGAACCTGAAATTGCATCTGAAGATTGAAAAATGAAAGTTATTTTACTTCCCATTATTGAAACTACAGTATAAATAAATATGAATATCAAAGCAGAAATTATCAGTCCTTTTACAATATAGTGAAATTCTTCACTTTTAAAATAATTCTTTAACTTTAAATATCTATTTTCACTAAGTAAATTCATTATAAAATCTTTTTTAATTAAGTAATATAAAATTATTACAGGTAAAAATAAAATTACAGTAGGACGAATGAAAAAAGATAGAGTAAATGTTATAAAAACCCAAATAAAATATTTAGGTTTTTTATTAAGTGCCCAAATAGTAAATAACATTGTCCAAAAATTAATACTAACTGCTGGAATATCAATTGAACCATTTGCAAGCCAAGCTAAGTTAATAGAAAATGTCATAAATAATATTGTTCCAAATAAACTTAAGATATTATTAAACTTTACTCTAAAAAGTAAAAAAAGTCCAATATTACCTAAAATAGCAAAAAGACCAGTTATTATAAAAATAGCTATTTCATCTTTAATTCCAATATAAAAAAATAATGATGTTAAAAAACAAACAACAGGAGCAAGAGAAATAGTGGAACTTGCTCTGATACTTTCACCAGTAAAATAAAGTGCATTTAATAGATAAACAAAAACATCAGAACAAAAAATCCCATAATTAATATTAAAATTAATATAATAAGCTATTAATATAACACTAAATATTACTAATATTGTTAAATAAAACAAGTTACTATCTTTAAAATTATATACCATTATAAATTATTAGGATTTAAGAATATATTAATTTAACCATAAGTAATTTTTATAAAGATTATAATTCTTTAAAAAGAACCTATTGCAAATGCAATGAAACTTATTAACATGCCTATTTTTAAAAATTTAGATGTTTTATTACAAGAAACATTAGATTGACTTTTAAATATAATGAAAGCCCCATATAAAAATAATAAAATAGCTATAGCTATTATTAAGATATAATAAATATTAAATATTCCTAAAAAATAGACCACAGGAGATAAGATACAGTCTAAAATAATTAAAAATATTACTCCATAAGAAGATTTTTTAAGACCAATAAGAATTGGTAAGGTTTTAATATTCTCTTTTTCATCCCCAACAATATCTTCCATATCTTTAGTTATTTCTCTCGCCATTGTCATAATAAGAGCAAATAAACCTAAAAATAAAGATATGAACATAATTTCATTTGAATTTAGTTGAATACCAATAATATAACCTGAAAATACAAAACATAAAGCTGTTAAAAGACCTACAATAAAGTTTCCAACGAGAACCGTGCCTTTAAACTTATAAGCATATAAATATAAAATAGCTATTGAAAATAATATTATTAAAAAAGGTATTAAATCCTTAATAAAATATGTTATTAAAATTCCAATAAAAATAGCTATAATAAATAGAATATAAGCATAATTTCTTGCATTTTTTAAAGTAATTTTACCTGAAGGAATAGGTCTATCTGGTCGATTAATTAAATCAATATTATAATCAAAATAATCATTAATAACATTACCACCACTCATTACAAAAAATACTGCGATTAATCCTAAAATAAGAGGTATTTTATAATAATTAGCTATTATTGCCATTAAAATAACGGCAACTAATGCCATCATAACATTTCCAGGACGAATTATATTAATATAGGGATTCATTTAAATCATATAGTAATTTATATTTTTAAATATAAAAATTAATAGATGATTTCAAGTTAATATGTTTTTTGTGTATTTATTATAAAAATGCTTATTCTTCTAATTTAATATAAAAAACAACAAACAAGACTATATCTAAAATAAATGAAATCAAAAAATAAAACAAGTTTAACTATAAACATCTTAAAAAAAGAAAATAATAAGTAAAATAATTATTTTTAATTTTAGATGAACAATATTTATACATATAATATTGTTCATAAGAACTATCTAAATAATAATTTCTATTAAATGTAAAACACACAAACAATAGCTTTATAAATTAATTTATTTAAATATAGTAATTAGTATAAAATAACATTATTCTTATTCTTATTTAATTTAAGATTAAATATTTTCTAATTTATAATCGTTGGTGTAAAATTGAGTAAAATTAAAATAGCTATTATTGGTATTGGAAACTGTGCAAGTTCTTTAATACAAGGAATCCATTACTACAAGGATAAAAATGAAAAAGATGCAATTGGATTAATGCATTGGGAAATTGGTGATTATGAAGCTAAAGATATTGAAGTTGTTGCTGCATTCGATGTTGATAAGCGTAAAGTAGGAAAAACCATTGATGAAGCAATATTTGCAAAACCAAATTGTACAACAATCTTTCAAAAAGATATTCCAAAATCAGAAGTAAAAGTTCAAATGGGTCATGTTTTAGATGGTGTAGCTGAGCATATGGCTAATTATGATGAAGATTATACTTTTTCAGTTGCAGAAAAAGAACCTGTTGATGTTGTTAATGTTTTAAAAGAAAGTGGTGCTGAAATTCTTGTAAATTATTTACCTGTTGGTTCAGAAAAAGCAGCAAGATTTTATGCACAATCAGCACTTGATGCAGGAGTAGGTTTTATTAATTGTATGCCTGTATTTATTGTTAGTGATTCCCAGTGGGCTCAAAAATTCGAAGAAAAAGGAATTCCAATAGTAGGTGATGATATTAAAGCTCAAATTGGAGCAACAATCACCCATAGAACACTTGCAAATTTATTTGAAGATAGAGGTGTTAAATTAGACCATACTTACCAAATAAACACTGGAGGAAACACTGATTTTTTGAATATGCTTAATAGAGAAAGACTAGATTCTAAAAAAGAATCAAAAACAGAAGCTGTTCAATCTATTTTCAATGAAAGAATGGATGATAGAGATATCCATATTGGTCCAAGTGATTATGTACCATGGCAAAATGATAATAAGTTATGTTTCTTAAGAATGGAAGGACGTACTTTTGGAGATGTACCAATGAATATTGAACTTAGATTAAGTGTTGAAGATTCACCAAACTCAGCAGGTTGTGTAATTGATGCAATACGCTGCTGTAAGCTAGCTCTTGAAAGAGGTATATCAGGACAATTAACATCCATTTCTTCATATGTAATGAAACATCCACCAATACAATACAATGATGAAGAAGCTTATAAAAAAGTAAATGAGTTTATAGATGGTCATTTAAAAAGATAGAATATTTATATTAAAAAAACAATATATTAATTATTAAAAAACTAATAAAGGGATAAGATGAAAGTTGTAACATGTAAGAACTGTGGTGCTAATTATCAATTAGATGATGACGATGATATAAGTACATTTGAATGTTCTTCATGTGCAGGAAACCTTGAATTAGTTGAAAGATACCCTTCCCCCCCTAATTCTAAAAAATCTAAATTATTTCGCCAACCTTATGATGAAAATGATTTAATTGTTAAATGTAGAGATTGTGGGTTAAAATACAGACTTAATAATGAAAAAAATATTTCAGATTATGAATGTGATAGTTGTGGAGGACTTTTAAAATACATTGATAAATCTTTAAATGAAGAATTTGAAAAAAATAATGATAAGAAAAAAAATACCTTTAATAAAACTTCAGAACAAATAAAAACACCATATATAAAAGAAAAACATGAAAATACCAATATAGTTAAAACAGCTAGAACAAGAATTCCATCATATATATTATCAAAATTTGAAAGAGATTTTGATATTTCTAAAGTAACTAATTATAATACTTTAAAAGATTATCTTAAGAAAAACTTTTATGAAGAAATTGAAAAAGATTATACAATATCTCGAGATATAGAGAATAGTGAAGATATAACTGAACAAGGGTTTTTTAATAGAATTTCTTCAAAAAAAGCAGAAGAAGATATAAAAACAGATAAACACGATTTAATTCCATATCCTAATGAAAAAAATAACCAATACCATTATGTCTATTTAGTAATAGGAGCTATATGTGGAATTATAGGATTTATAGATGTTTTTACATCTAACAGAGGTTATGGAATAATATTTCTTTTTATTGGATTAATAATAACTATTTATGGAATTTATAAAACTAAAGATTATGGTGAAACTGAAAAAAGAGGAAAAATAATTAGGGAAAGATTATTATCTCTACCAGAAGAATTCTATGTTTTATACTATGTAAAAGTTCCAGAATCTCATTCTGCTATAAACCATATAGTTATTGGCCCAACAGGAATATATTCTATTATTACTCAGAAATATTATAGTAAAGAAAGTGATATTTTAAAATCTGAAAAAGAAACTAATGAATTTATAAAATCAACAGAAGAAAATACTAGTGATATTTCTATATCTGAAAATAAATTCCATTATAATGTGAAAAAAGATAAATTCGAACACAATAACAAAATCAAACAAAAATCATTGAAATTAGGTGAAAATCTAATAAATTTCCTTAATGAAAATGGTTTTGAACATTTTTTTGTAGAACCTCTTGTAGGATTTGTGAATAATGATGTTGCTGTAATTAACATGCCTTTAACAGATGAAGACTTATTTTTAGATGAATTAATAAATAAAATTAAAACAAACCCTGTAACATTAGATACAGTCACTATACATAAATGTGCAGTTATTTTAAGTCAATATGCAACAGAATGTTCCTCTTAAGTTAATTTTTAAAAATAACCATCATGTTTTAAATCTATTTTGGAATGTGAAATTTCTATATGATGGTCTCATTATAGACCATACACTATCAAAACCATATTTCAAATTAATTGATAACATTTTTTTATTCATTTCTTTTCTAAGATTAAAATCATTTACTAATTTTATAAATTGATTTGAAATATCTTCTTTAGAAAGATTATTACCTAAACCCATATTAATAAATCCATTTGAAGAATTTCCAAAAGTACGAGATAATTCTAGTTCATCCTGACATAAACATATACAAGGAACACCTAAAGAACACACTTCATACATTGTCATTCCTGCAGATGTAAATATTATATCAGCAGAAACCATAAAATCACTAATGTTATTAATATTTGAGAAGATAGATATGTTTAAATGAGTTTTATATTTTTCCTCAATATCTTTTTTATTAGAATATCCTGGTCCTAAAATAACATGGATTTGTTTAGAATATCCACTGTCAATTATAGCATCTAAGACTTTTTCAGTGAAATTATTATTATCAACACCACCAAATGTTAATAAAACATTTTTAACATCTTGAGTGATTATTTTAGGTTGTTGGAAAAAGAATTCTTCTTTTAAAATATAAAACATGGCTCCTTTAAAGACATTTCTATCATTAAGATTACTTTCTTCAAATGGATCAAAAACTAAATCTGCAACTTCAGCACCTTTACCTAAATCTTGGAAGTTAACAACAAAATAACCTTTAGATTTTAGTGTTGAAATGTAATCTAGAGAAGTGTTTAAAATATCATTAATAACTACATCAGGTTTAAATTCATCAATTTTTTTATATAAATCTTTATCATTACCATGTAAAACAAAAGGTATATCATATTTTTTTAGAATATCAATACCTAATTCATGTTTTTTATTTAATACAAATAAAATATCATGATAAAGTAATTTAGAAGCCATCGACATACAACGATAAATATGGCCAGTTCCTATTTTATTAAATGCATCAACTTTAAAAACAATACGTCTTTTATTAACATATCTCTCAGCAGTCCACCAATCTTCACGTTTATTAATATCTATAGCTTCAGGGTATGATAGCTTAATTAAATCAATATTATTACCTAATCTTGAATTTTCAGACAAAAAAGTTCTTTTAGTGGCTAATATAGCATTAGTTTCTCTAAATTCTTTAGTTAAAGGTTGTTTATAATATCTATTTGTGTTTTCATCTAATTTCCAACTTAAATGGTCATCTTCAACAACACTAACAACAGAATCAACATCTGTAGAGGAAAATTTTTCAATAGCTAAATCTAATGTTTCTGTTTTTAAAATAGGGGAAGTAGGTTGTAATGTAATAACAATTTCATATTCATCAAAAACTAATTTTTCTTTTTGTAATAAAGCATCATAAATAACTGAATCCAAAGGAACATCTTCACCAGTTAGATCAGTAGACCGTCTAACAACAGTGGCACCAAATTTTTCAGAAATGAATTTAATTTCATCATCATCTGTTGATACAACAACATCATCAACATATTTAGAATTTTTTGCAGTTTTAATAGAATAAGAAATTAAAGGTTGTTCTCCTAAAATTCTTACATTTTTACGAGGAATATCTTTTGATCCTCCACTAGCAGGAATAACAACTAAAATTTTATTATTTTCAAACATTAAATCTCCTCTTTTAGATAGTTGAAAAACTTTATACAAATTGTTTTAATCATAATAAGTTATATTAAAACGATTAATTAAAGTTGTTGCTCATTAAAGTACAAAAAAATACAATATACATATCTAATAAACAATAGTGTGTAAAAATGAGAAAATATTATCAGATAAAAATTTTAAAAATATTGTAATAATTTTTATAAAAAAATTAAAAATATTATTCAAAAAGACAATTTTTTAGTATTATATACATAATTTTGATAAATTAATCTATCAAAAAAGGAAGCTCTTTTTCTATTAACAAATTTATCTTCAATTTTAATTCCTCTTTTCAAAATATCATTTATTTGTAATATTAAATATTTAAAAATTCAATTGATAAAAATATTAAGTGTTAATTTATTAAGAAATAAAAATATATTATATAAAATAAGAATTATGGTGTTATAATGAAAAATATGTCTAAAGAGCTTATAAAAAGAATAGAGAAAATAGCTACACCAATTAAAATAATGCATGTTTGTGGTTCTCATGAACATACTATAATGGAAAATGGAATTAGAACTCTTCTTCCAAAAGAAGTTGAAATTGTTGCAGGACCAGGATGCCCTGTTTGTTGTGTTCCTTCACGAGAAATTGATGAAAGTTTAGAATTAATAGAAAAAGGAGTTACAATAACGACATTTGGGGATATGTTAAGAGTTCCAGGTTCTAAAAGCTCTTTAGCTAATGCAAAAGCAGAAGGTGCAGATGTAAGAGTTGTTTATGGTATTAACAAAGCGGTAGAAATAGCTGAAAAAGAGGATAATGAAGTAGTTTTCATAGCAGCAGGATTTGAAACAACAGCCCCAACAACTGCTTCAGAAATTCTATCTAATCCTCCAGAAAATTTTTCAGTATTATCATGTCATAGAATCATCCCCCCAGCTATTGATTTTTTAATTAATTCTGGAGAAACTAATTTAGATGCATTAATTGAACCAGGACATGTTTGTACAATAATTGGAACTAAACCTTTCGAATATTTCTCAACTGAATATGGCATACCTCAATCAGTAGCAGGTTTTAACCCATTAGATATTTTAATGTCAATATATATGATTTTAAGGCAAGTAAAACAAGGAACACCTAAAATTGATAATGAATATGCAAGAGCAGTTAAAGATGAAGGAAACATTATTGCTCAAAAAGCTATTAACAATGTTTTTAAAGTTGAAAGTAGAGAATGGAGAGGTTTTCCAAAAATTCCTAATTCAGTTTTAGAGCTTAAAAAAGAATTTAGTAATTGGAATGCAAGAGAAAAATATGACATTGAAGTTAAAGATGTAAAAGAAGCACCTAAAGGTTGTATTTGTGGACCAATTTTAAGAGGAACAGCTAGACCAGAAAATTGTTCTCTATTTAGAAAGGAATGTAATCCATTGCACCCAATCGGCGCATGTATGGTTAGTAAAGAAGGAACATGTAATATAGCTCATAGATATTCAATCTAGGTGTTTTAATGGTTGAAATAAAAGCTGTTGCAGTAGATGTTGATGGAACAATTACTGATGCAAGTCGTAGAATTTGTATATCTGCATTAGAATCTCTTAGAAAATGTGAGAAAAAAGGAATTCCAATAATCATTGTTACAGGAAATGTAATAAATTATGCCTACGCTACTTCAGTATTAATTGGCTGTAGTGGTGGAATTGTAGCTGAAAATGGTGGAGTTATCTTTCAAGAAGGAAAAAATAATAATGAACTTATTAAATTAGCTAACAAAAAATATATAGATTTAGCTGATAACTATATAAAATCAAAAATAAAAGATTTAAAATATTCTAATGATAATGAATATAGATTAACTGAAAAAGTTTATTATAAAAATGTTAAAAAAGAAACTATAGTTAATGCTCTTAAGGATTTTGAATATTTAAATAAACTAAATATTTATGACAGTGGATTTGCAATACATATTACTAATAAAAACATAAACAAAGGTTCATCTCTTAAAAAGTTATGTGAAAATAACAATATCAAAATGTCTGAAATTATAGCTATTGGTGATAGTGAAAATGATGAAGAATTTTTAGAAGTAGCTGGATTAAAAATAGCTGTTGCAAATAGTGATACAAAATTAAAAAATATTAGTGATTATGTTTGTAAAAATAAATATGGTGATGGAGTAAAAGAAGCAATAGATAAATTTGTATTAGGAGAATAGTTAATGTTATATCAAATATCTGAAAATGTTAAAAAAGAAGTATTGAAATACTGTGAAGAATATGAAATATATATTGAACAAGTAGAAGCTCTAAAATTAGAATCTCAAAAATCTGATTTGAATTTTGCAAAAGAAGAACTTAGTTTCGGAATAGGAATTAGAGTTTTAAATAATGAAAAGATTGGTTTTGCATATACATCAGATATAGAACAAATTAAAAACACTGCAAAACAAGCTTTTTTAAATACAAAAATAAATGAAAAAGATGAAAATTTTGGATTTGCAGAAAAAGAAAAAGAAAAAACAATAAAAGGAACCTTCGATTCAAAAAATAAAGATTTAAATATTGATGAATCTATTGAATTTTTAAAAGAAATGATTGCTTTTGTTGAAGAAGAAAAATGTGAAGTAAGCTCTGGTAATTTTTCTAAAACATGTAAAGAATCATTAATTATAAACTCTAATGATATTGCTATTTCTGATAAAGGAACTTGGTTTGGATCAAGTATTTCAATTAATGCAGAGAAAAATGGAGAAAAATCATCAGCATATGATTATCTATCTTCTAGATCTTTTGATTTAGAAAGTAAGAAAATGGTGAAAAATGTTTGTAAAATAGCTAAAGATTCTATTAATGGAGAGTTTATTGAAACAAAAAATAGAGAAGTTGTTTTTGATTATCATGCAGCTTCTGGTTTATTATCAACATTTATTAATGCCTTTTCTGCAGATAATATTCAAAGAGGAAGGTCTATTTTAAAAGATAAAAAAGATCAATTAATCATAGATAAAAATATTACAATAACTAATGATTCAACATTAAACAAAGGATTATTATCTTCAAAATGTGATGGTGAAGGAGTTGTCTCTAAAAAAACTAAATTAGTTGAAGATGGAACTTTAAAATCCTATATTTATGATGTTTATACAAGTAAAAAAGAAGGAGAAGAAAGTACTGCTAATGGGTATAGAGAATCATATAATAATATTCCTCAAATATCACCTTCAAATATAATCTTTGATTTTAAAGAAGAAAAAGGAATTGATGAAATAAATGATGGATTCATAGTTACTGATGTGCTTGGAGCTCATACTGCAAATCCAATATCTGGAGATTTTTCTGTAGAAGCAAACAACGCATTTTTAATTGAAAATGGTGAAATTACAAAACCTGTTAAAAAAGCTATGATTTCTGGAAATCTTTTTGAAATTTTAAATGATTGTAAAAAGTTGAAATCTGAAACAAAACAATATGGTCCTTTTATTATTCCAAAAATTATTATAAATAATTTAAAAGTTTTAGGGTGATGAAATGGAATGTGAAAATTATAACCTAACAAGAGATATGGAAAGAGAAAATTTAAATTTAAATCCATTACAAAGAGGAGGAATTCTCCCCGAAGCAGCAAGAGAAGCACTTTATGATTTTGGAGATGGATATAGTGTATGTGATTACTGTGCAGGTAGATTAGATGAAATTAATAAACCTTCAATCAATAATTTTTTAGGTGATTTAGCAAAGTTTATTGACTCAGATCTTGTTAGAACTGTTCATGGTGCTCGTGAAGGAAAATTTACAGTTATAAATAAAATTTGTAATCCTGGAGATAGTGTAGTAATAGATTCTAATGCACATTATACTACTTATATTGCATGTGAGAGAGCTGGAGTAGAAATAATAGAAGTTCCAAGTACTGATGATAACGAAAAGAAAATTACAATGGATAATTATAAAAAAACATTAGAAAAATCTATTGATGAACTTGGTGAAATAAAATTAGCTCTTCTAACTCATGTTGATGGAGATTATGGGAATCTTACAGATGCAAAAAAATTTGGAAAAATTTGTAAAGATTTAGGAGTTGTTTCTCTTTTAAATTGTGCTTATTCAATGGGAAGACTCCCAATTAAAGCTAATGAATGGGAATTAGATTTTGTAGTAGGAAGTGGGCATAAAAGTATGGCTGCATCAGGACCAATAGGAGTGCTTGGAATGAAATCAGAATGGGAAGAGATTATACTAAATCGTTCCCCCAAATATCCAAAAAAAGAAGTTGAAATGTTAGGTTGTACTAGTAGAGGAGCACCAATAGCTACTTTAATGGCATCTTTACCTTATGTTATTGAAAGAGTTAATAATTGGGACAGTGAAGTTCAAAAAAGTAGAAAATTTGTAAAAGAACTTGAGAAAATAGATGGAATAAGACAAATAGGTGAAAACCCAACTAAACACGATCTTGTTAGATTTAATACACCAATATTACATGAAATCGGACTTAAACATCAAAGAAAAGGATTTTATTTATATGAAGAATTAAAATCAAGAAAAATAACAGGAATAAAAAGAGGGCAAACTGAATGGTTTAAATGTAGTACTTATGGAATGACTGATAAGCAAAGAACTTATATTGTTGATTCGTTTAAAGAAATAGTTGAAAAATTATCTTAAATGTTCTAATCTCTTTTTAAAATCAATATTCTCTTTAAATTCAAATCCCTCATCAATTAATTCTTCTTTAGAATCAATTTCAATCGTTTCCATATCCATAAATTTTTCATTTTTATTTTCTAATTCTTGAATCTTACCTTCTAAAAATGACTCATATCTTAAAATATAACTGTCTATTTTATGAGTTATATTTTCTACTTTTTCATTGAAATCATTATCTTGGAGGTCTTCTTCATTTTTTTCTTTTTTAGACATTTTTATCAATCAAACATTTTAATAATAGGTAATTGTATCTCAGTAACTAAATCATTATCATCATCAATTTCAAAACGATTTTGAACCAAAACTTCTTTAGGAGATCCAATAATATCATAATTTTTTTCTTCTGTATAATCCACCATTTTCTCATAAGAATCTTTAATATTCTCATAAGAACCATAGTGAGTAGAGCTTAAAACAGTATGTTCTAACATATCAACAATATTAATCAGTTCAGTTCCTTCTGCATCATTAGATATAGGCACTCCAACATCAAAAACAACTTCTTCAGGATCATAAGAAAATCTATTAGAATAATAAATTATAAAAGGAGGATTATTTGTTTCAACATCTTCAGATTCAACCCAACCCATTAATTTTGCAATTAAAACATCCATATCTGCAATAGGGCCTTTATAATTAATAACTGCTAATTTTTGATCAGGAATAACTTTATCTTTAATCTCCATAAATACACCTTAATTAAAAAATATAGTTTTTAAAATTAATAAATATATTTATTTTAAAACTTTTTAAATAAATTAGTTCTAAATTAAAAAAGTTAATTATTGTGCAGTCCCAAAAATAAAAATTATAATTATTTAATTAATTAAATCAATTTAAAGTTATCCTTTTTAATAAAATTTCAAAAAGGTTTTAAAAATGAGTGAAGTCGAAAAATTTTTATTAACACTAATATTAGCTCTTTGTGGAATAGCTATTACATTACACCCCATAATAAAAATAATGAAGAGATATGGAAATAAAAAAAGGTAATTAATCAAATAGATATACTTCTACTTCTTCTTTTTCATCTACTAATTCAACAGATTTTAAAACTTTAACATAACCATCAGCTTCAGATAATGAAAAAATAGCCCCAGAATCTTTAAAAATAGGTTCAACAAAACCATCCCTAAATTTAACAAGTTGATATTGTAATCTACCTACTGAAGAGTGAATTTTCTTAGATAACTTAGCTTTAATTGTTTTTTTACTTAAATTTAAATTAAACCCCAATAGTTTAGCTATTTGAGGAGCTATAAATACATTGAAAATTACAATAGCTGAAACAGGATTTCCTGGAAGTCCAATTACAATCTTATTATTAACTTCAGCTACAATTGTTGGTTTTCCAGGCTGAACAGAAATTCCATGAATATGCACCTCACCTAATTCATCTAAAACTTGTTTTAATACATCACCTAAACCTGCAGAAGTTCCACCAGAACATATTAAAATATCTACTTCTTTTAAAGAATTTTGAATCTTTAACTTTAAAGAATCATAATCATCTTTAACAATTCCAAAAGATTTTCCAATAGCTCCAAAAGAAATAATTGAATTTTTAATCATCTCACAATTAACATCATAAATCTTACCATAGCTTAATTCATCATTTTGAGAGATGATCTCATTTCCAGTAGAAATAACACCAACAATTGGTTTTTTAAACACTTCGACTTTCTCAAAACCTTGAGATAATAAAACACCAATTTTTCCTGGGTTTAAAAAATCCTTCTTTTTTAATAAAAGATTAGATTCTTTCATATCAGAGCCTTTTTTAGCTATCTCATTGAAAGGTGTAATGCTTTTTAAGATATCTACTTCATCTCCGTGTTTATTAGTATATTCAACCATGGCCACACTATCAGCACCATCTGGAATAGGTGCACCAGTACTGATTTCAATACATTTACCTTTTTCAACAGATTTTTCACTTATAAATCCAGCTTCTAAAAAATCAATAATTTTAAGAGTATTAGGATTTTCTTCATTGGCACCATAGCTATCTTCTGATTTGATTGCAAAACCATCTTTTAAAGCTTTATTAAATGAGGGATAATCCATCAAGCTATAAACATCTTGGAAAAGAATCCTAGAATAGGAATCTTTTACATAAACTTCTTCATTTAACGGAGTGTAATATTTATCAAATAAATCGTTAATAATATCCTTAGCTTCACTATATTCTTTAATCTTTAAAAATTCAGTTCCCATATAAAACACTTTTTTATTTCTATATATACTAATTTCTTTAATTTGAAATATTATAAATTTTTATACTTAATTATAAATTAAAAATAGCTAATAAAAATCTTTAATTAAAAAATAATATTAAATATAAAGAAAAATAAAATTATTAATATTAATTTATAATTTTCCTAATTATTAAAATTTAATTTAAGAAATGGATAATTTATAAAAATATGGAGATGAATATTTGTCAAAACCACAAAATAATACCCAAGAATTTAGAAGAGTTAGAACACCAAGAAAGGGAGAAATTCCTGGTGTTGTAGAACAAATTATGGGTCATGGAAAACTAAAAGTTAGATGTGCAGATGGGAATATGCGTATGACACGCATTCCTGGAAAAATGAAAAAACGTATTTGGATTAGAGAAGGAGATGTAATCTTAGTAAAGCCTTGGGATTTCCAATCTGATGAAAAAGCAGATGTTATATGGAGATATACTAAAACTGAATCCAATTGGTTAGAAAAAAAAGGCTACTTGAAAATGTAAATATTAGATAGTTATTTTATCCGTAAACTGTGTTAAAATGGATTCTAAAATAACAAAAGCAGATGATGAAGTTCAAAAATTAATTTCTAAAAAGAGATTAAAAAGTGTTGAAGATAGAAGAGTAGCTAGTGAAATTTTTGATAAAATAACACTAGAATCATTGTATAAGTTAGCTAATCAAAATTATTTAGATATTTTAAATGGAGCTATTAGCACTGGTAAAGAAGCTAATGTTTTAAAAGGAATCAAAAATGATGATTCTCCTGTAGCAGTAAAAATTTATAGAATATCTACATCTGATTTTAAAAAAATGAATTATTACATTGCAGGAGATCCTAGGTTCAATCTTAGAACCAAAAATAAACGTCAAATAATCTATGCATGGGTTAATAAAGAATTCAGAAATCTTAAACGATTGTATGAAGAAAATTTAAGTGTTCCAAAACCAATCACAACCTTAAATAATATTTTAATTCTTGAATACATTGTAGATAGACAAGGAAATCCATCTCCAACTGTCAAAGTAAAACCACCAAAAGATGTAGACAGTTTTTTTGAAAAATTACTTAATGAAATGAGTAAATTTGTAAATAAAGGAAAACTTATACATGGAGATTTATCTAATTTTAATATATTAAATCAAGAAGAAACCCCTGTAATAATTGATGTATCTCAATCAGTTGTAACTGATCATCCATTAGCAGAAGAGCTATTAAAAAGAGATATAAACACTATTGCAAAAGAATATAAAAAATTAGGTGTTAATACTTCTTCAGAAGAAATATCTAACTTTATTAATTTTAAAAATAATTAGAAATTAATAAATAATATAAAAGATAAATTTAATTTAATTAAGAGGTGTAAAAATGCCAGAAACGGATTATATTAAAGTCCCACAAGATAGAGTAGGAGTTATAATTGGAACTAATGGTAAAGTAAAAAAAGCTATTGAAAAAGAAACAGAAACACGATTAGAAATTGATAGTAATGATGGAATAGTTACTATTATACCAAAAGAAAACATGGAAGACCCTCTTGGTGGATGGAATGCAAATCATATAGTAAAAGCTATTGGAAGAGGTTTTAATCCAGAAAAAGCCATTAAATTAACTGATGATGATATATATTTAGAAATAATAAAGTTACCATTAATTATTGGAAAATCTAAAAAAGCTCTAGCTAGACATAAAGGAAGAATCATAGGAAAAGATGGTAAAACTAGAGAAATTATTGTTGATATGGCTGAAGTAGACATGGCAATTTATGGAAAAACTGTTTCTTTTATTGGAAAATTAGAAAATATTATGATAGCAAAAGAAGCTGTTAAAATGATTTTAAATGGATCCAGACATAAAACTGTTTATAACTTCCTAGAACAAAAACAAAATGAACTTAAAGTTAAAGAATTTGAATCTGTTGTTGGAATTAATAATGATGAAATAGAATTTAAAGATGACATTGAATTAGATATTAAAAAATAAATAAATTCTACTAAAATATAAAAATTTATTAATCATAAAAATTAAGTATAAATAAGGTGATAAAATGCATGGTTTATTATTTAATATAAAGAGCGATAAAGATAAATACGATGGAAATGAATTTAAAGTAAATTATAAAGTTACATTTAAAGATCCTAATAAACAATGGGACGATAATATAGCTAATTCTTTCTTTATAAATGATATGAAAAAGGGTAGTCCTCAAGAAGTTAAAGGTGGATGTGGAAGTTTAGACCCTGTTCAATTTGATAAATTCTATGATAACTTAACTAAATTACATGAATCTAAAGAGATGGAAAAAATTGCATCAAAGATGAGTTCTACAAAAACTCATGTTTTTGAAGATGAAGGAATTATTCTTTTCTGTGTTGGAGAAACAATAGTTTAATTGTTTTAATCAAAAATATATTAGAACCCTTTAAGGAAAAAAATGAAAAAAATTGTTATTATATTGGTGATTTTAGTAGCTTTAATAAGTGTAGCAACTATTTATGAAACAGGAGTTTTTCAAAATTCTAAGAAAGTTTCATTAAACACCTTTGAATTTATAATGCCCGATGGTTTTATAACAACCGAAAAAACAAAACAAACTGCAGATATATTTAATGAAAATAAAAGTTTAAAAATAAAAGTAATTCAATTAAACAATATATCAAATAAAGAAGAATATTTTAGTTTTGTTTCAAAAGATAATTGGACAAAAACATATCAAGATTCTTTAAAATATAAAGATATAGATGTTTCTTTAATTTATTTAGAAAGAAATGAATATAATGAAACAGAAAAATTAACTCAAATATATTTCAAAAAAGATTCTGAATCTTATGTTATAAGCACTTCTAATCTTGATAAAAAAAATAATGAATTCTTTATTAAAGTATCTGAAGAAATAATTAATACTATTAAAAAAAGCAAATAACTTTAAAAATATTCTTTAATTAATTGAAAACCTGTTCTTTTTCTTTTTTTCAATAAATAATTTTTTTATAAAGTCAACTTTCCCTTCAGGATCTAATTCTTTTAATATTTTATCAATAGCATCTAAAGAAATAGATTCAGTTTTATTGAATTCAAAAAGATAGATTCTACTAAGATATTCATCTATGCCAATTGTTTCTTCTTCTTTAAAATTACCTAAATACTCTTTTACAAAGAAAACATCCTCTTTAATTAGTGAAGCAGGATTACCACTAGAAAAGCTGTTTGATTTTCCAATAAAGTTTGGAGCCATATAACAATTATTATCAATTATAGCTCCAGAACCAATTTTTACCCCACGAGAAATATAAGACAAATGACCTAACCATACGTGATCACCTATAAAAACACTTTTAGATAAGTTTATTCTTTTTTTAGATTTAGCACTATAAATAGGATGAGCATCAGAAGTTCTTATATTCGAATTACTACCAATTAAACAATCATCACCTATAATTAAATTTTGATGTTCTTGAACATTAACATTTAACATTGGTGTGATAGATGTGTCTCTACCAAAAAAAACAAGCGA
The DNA here is from genome assembly GCA_020854915.1 of Methanobacteriaceae archaeon. Taxonomy (GTDB): domain Archaea; phylum Methanobacteriota; class Methanobacteria; order Methanobacteriales; family Methanobacteriaceae; genus JAHKLT01. The sequence continues at coordinate 40,571 of JAHKLT010000021.1, forward strand.
ATCATTATAAATTTGTAAATTCAAAGGATAATTAGAATTCGAAGAGTTCGACAAATAAACAACTGAATTATTACCTTCAAACCTTATTGAACAGTTTAATAGCTTAACATTACTCTCACAAGCAAAAATATTATTTTTTCCTTTAAAAATTATTGAAGAATCAATAAATTCAGGACTTCCAGAAATTTTATTATATTTTAAGTCATTAATTTGATCTTTATTTCTAACTGATTCCATTATATCACTACTATCATATGTTTTTTATTGGTTTAGTTTAAATTTTCACCATAATTTATAAAAAACCTCTAATTCTCAAATACAAAGAGTATCTATTATTTAAGAATTAAATAAAATTATCTCTTGAAAAATTAATTTTCACCAAAACCCAATTAAACTATTAAAAAGAAATTTATTAAAATAAAAATTATATATCTCATATAATATTAATTATGTAATTATTAATTTGTTAAATCGATAGATATTAAATATAAATCCTTATAAATATTTTTAATCATTGAACCACTACCAAATAGTTATTTTTTATTTTAATATTTTAGATTTTTGTTATAGTTAAATTAAATTGTAATTTTTATATATAGTTGATTACCTAATATTTTTTAATTAATTTAATATTTATATATAAATAAAACATGTATTTATATGAAAAAGTTTGGTAACACACTATAATATTAATTGATAAAAATTTTTAACCCAATTATTTTTATATAAATTCTGTTTATATAATCATGATTTTTATTTTTTATTAATATTAAAATTAATTCTAAATATCAAACTAAACCAAGCACTTGACATACTCTCTGAGTGATCATTTTATGAAGTTTCACTCGGAGATTTTTGCTCTCTATTATAAGCTACAGTTTCTTGTTTAGATAGAACTAATGTTCTATAGTAACACAAGCTTAAATTCCTACATGTCCTGTAGTACATTCATTATTCATTCGGATAGCT
>JAHKLT010000057.1 GCA_020854915.1 Methanobacteriaceae archaeon
AGAGTAAATCTGATTATTTTAAAAATCGAGCATTGAATTGTTAACAGATAAAGATTTGCTTGAGCGGACTTGTCATGAAAGTGACACGAGCCGTTCTTAGGAGAGTGCGAGAAAGCAATTTCTCAATCTTATCCGACAAAATTAGTACAAGAAAATTATAAATAGCTTTTTTAAGATATTTTAAATTAATTCTTTTAATAAATTTTATTGAAGTGAAATATTGATTGATGGTAATACAAATCTTCTTGGATTAATAGGAAATCCTGTAGAACATAGTTTTTCACCAGTAATGCATAATGCTGCATTTAAAGAACTTAAATTAAATTATGTTTATCTTCCATTTAAGGTTGAAAAAGAAAATTTAAAAAATGTAATTACAGGAGCAAATAGCTTAAATATTAAAGGATTAAATGTTACAATTCCTTATAAAATCGATATTATTAAATATTTGGATAATTTAGACCCAATAGCTAAATTAATAGGTGCTGTAAATACAATTGATCTTAATAGGATGAAAGGATATAATACAGATGGAATTGGTGCTTTAAAAGCTATTGAAGAGATTACAAATATTAAAAATAAAAAACTTGTTATTACGGGTGCTGGTGGTGCTTCAAGAGCTATTTCATTTCAATTTGCAAATTCTGCAATTGATGAGTTAGTAATTATTAATCGAAATGAAAAAAAGGCAGTATTACTAGCTAAAGAAATTAAAAATTCGGGATTGCATGATAATGTTAAGTATGGTAGTTTATCTGAATTAAAAAATGAATTATCTAATGCTGATATCTTTATTGATACTACTCCTATTGGAATGGATCCAAATATTAATGATGAACCAATAGCTAATTCAAAAATTCTTCATGAAGATTTAATAGTAAATGATATTGTTTATAATCCATTAGAAACTTCACTTATTAAGGAAGCTAAAAAAGTTAATGCAAAAACAGTTTCAGGTCTTAAAATGTTGATTTATCAGGGTGCAGAAAGTTTTAAAATTTGGACAGGTGAAGATGCACCAATAGATATTATGGAAAAAGCTATTTTAAATATTTTGTGATTATATGGGTTTATTTTTTAATTTCACACCAAACAATGAAGAATTTACAGATTCTAAAAAAGATGTTTTAAAATTCTTAAAAGTTATTAGAGTTGATTCAAGATATATTAGTTATACTTCTTCTAAAATATACATTAATAACTTAAGATTTTCTAAATTTTCTAAAACAAAAGAAAAAGCTTTTAAAAAACACTATCCAGATTTTGAAATTTTAAGATCTAGTTTATTTCAAAAAATATGTTCAAGATCTTCAAAGGTTTTATCTAATAAATTAAAACCAAAAAATTGTATTTTACTTCCAAAAAAAGATAACTCTATTAATGAACTTTTAGCTATTGTACTAGAACCCTACACTAGAAAATATGGTGTTGAATTAGTTTATGAAGGAAACACTGATTTAATAGCTAAGTCTTTCTATTTAGATGAAGAAGTTAGTAATATTTTCTCAGAAATTTTTAGTGGACAAGGTGTTAATTTAGAAAATCAGCAAAAAAATACTGTTTATCCTTTTATTAATATTCCTAAAGAATGGTTAAATTCATTTTTAGAAATGGAAGAATTCGATACGATTAAAGAAAAAGAAATTAATAATGATTTTGAAAAAATAAGCAATTTATTTATGAGTTTTTTATCAGAAATTACTCCTCAATATAGAGAAAACACTTTAGTTTCAAAAGAATATATTAAAAAGAATTTTAAAAGTTAAATAATGATTTTTGAGCATTATCTTCTGTTTTTTTCCTGTCTTTTAATTTTTCTTTTTTAGGATTTTCTTCAGCTTTTTTAGTGTTTTTCTCATTTATATCTTTTAATAGTTCTTTTTTCTTCTCTTTTCCTGTTTTTTTAGTGTTTTTCTCATTCTGTGATTTTAAGTCTTTTTTAGTTTTTTCTTCTGGTTTTACTTGTGTAGTATCTGGTGATTTTTTTGTTTTGGTACTTGTATCTTGTTTTTTCTTGATGTATATTCCTTTTTCAATTTCTATTTTCTTTTTTTCTTCTCTATTTTTAATTTTTTCTTTTTCTTTTGCATTAATAACCTTTTTTGGAATTTTTTTCTTCCTAAATCTTTTTATTTCATCATCATCAAGCTCAAGAAAATCAGATATATCATATGCATCTTCATCATTTTCAAAAATTATTTCAAAATAAGGAAACATAGAAATAGCTACTGAATGTGATATATGAAGCTTTTTAGACATTTTTTCAGCTATTTTATCTCTTAAGTTTCTCTTTCCTCTAGTTTTACTAAGGTAGGAAAAAGATGTAGGTGATGTAAGTTTTGTGAATTTTTTATAAGTATCTTTTTTTGATAAACTAACTCCAATACCCATGAAATCTGATGCATATTTCCAATATCCATAATTTCTACTATTTCTAGCTCTTCCAAAATATAAATCAGCTTTAGATATGTTTTCGTATGCTTTCTTTATTTCATTTTTCTTTTCATATTCTCTTGGTATATTTTCTGCAATATATTCCATAATAAGTGTAGGATCTTCTTCAATGAACATCGCATCTTTTACTTTTTTAGGGGTTTTACTTTTTAGTACTGTTCTAAGACTATCAAAAATAGTTAATCTATCATCTTTTTTACTAATAATATCTAAATCTTCCATTTCGAAAGTTTTTTTTTCATCAGCTATTACTTCAAAAGTATTAATAGCTGATCTAACATCACCTGTAGATCGTTTAGCTAATTCTTTAATAGCTACAGGATCCGCTTTTATTCCTTCATTATGTGCTATTTTTTTTAAAAAAGCATTTAAAGAATTTGTATGAACTTTTTGCATTTTAACTACTTGAGATTTATTTTTAATAGTAGCTATTCTTTTACTATAAAAATCATTAGCTATTAAAATCAATGGGTGTTTGCTTTTATCTATAATTTGACCAATAGCTCTTGCTCCTCCACGATCATCATTTCCATGTATTCCATCAACTTCATCTAATATAATCAATTTATAATCATCATTGAAAAAGGATCTAGTTGTTGAAGATTCTCCTACTGTATTCATAATGATATCATATGAACGTTTGTCACTAGCATTTAATTCTATATATTCAGAAAATTCTTTAGCTATTATATGGGCTAATGTAGTTTTTCCAATTCCTGGTGGACCAACAAGTAGTAATGGTTTTTGAGGAATCTTGTTCTTCCACGAAGAAACCCATGTTTCGATTTCTTTTTTTTGTTTACCATTACCTAATACTTCATTTAATGTTTTTGGCCTGTATTTTTCTGTCCATAACATTTTAAATATTCCTTTTATTCAAGAACTATTTATAAAAATTTAGTTAAAAGTGCTTCAAGTTGAATTCTAGGGTTTGCACCTTCACGAATTCTAAAATCACAATCTGCAAGATATTCCATTAAATCCATATAGATTTTTCCATCCATTTTTTCATCCATAACTCTTTTAGAAATATCTTGATATATTTGAGTTACCATATCCTCTCCACTTGTACCATGTAAAACCATGTTCTCTCTTAAAAGTGTTCTAGCACCCATAAAATCTCCAGATAATGCTTTAGTTATCATGGAATTTATGTCTTCTGGTCTTGCTTTAGAAACAACATCATAAACAGCATCATTTGTTATCTTTTCCCCTTCAGAAGCTGCGGATTGTAACATATTAATAGATTTTCTCATATCTCCTTCTGCAAAATATACTATTGTCTCAAGTGCTTCTGTATCATATTCGTAATTTTCATTTTTAGCTATTTTTTCTAATCTTTTTAAAATATCCTGACCTTTAATAGGTGTAAATCTAAATATGGCGCATCTTGATTGGATTGGATCTATGATTTTAGATGAATAATTACATGAAAGAATAAATGTTGCTGTTTTAGTATACATTTCCATTTCTCTTCTTAATGCATGCTGTGCATCTTTAGTCATATTATCGACTTCATCTAAAAATACTATTCTAAATGGTGTTCCAACAGGTTTTAATCTGCAAAAATTTTTAATATCATTTCTAACTGTTTCTATTCCTCTTGCATCTGAAGCATTTAACTCAAGAAAGTTTTGCCTCCAATATTCTCCAAGAATTAATTTTACAAGAGCAAGAGCTGTTGTTGTTTTTCCTACTCCTGCCGGACCTGTAAACATTAAATTAGGCATACTTTCTTCATCAACATATTTTTCTAGTCGTTTTACAATGTGGTCTTGCCCAACTATGTCATCTAAAGTTTGTGGTCTGTATTTTTCTACCCAAGGTCCATTCATTTTTTCACCATATTATCTTTGATAATAACTCTATTTTTTGTATTAAATAACTATTTCTTTATTTTTTAAATATCAATTGCAATAATTTTTAAATTAATGTTTTTTCTTTATTTCTTGATATATACTAGTTTATTTTTAATTTTAATAAAATTTGAAGCTTTTTACTTCTATTTTATCAATTAAAAGAATATTATTAAGTTAATAGTAAAATATTTTTTTAAGATTGGTTTTGGTTCTATTTCTCTAATTTTAAATAATCATAGCTGTATTCTTTTTTAAATATCAATTTAGTTAAATAATATTTAATAAAAAATTTAATTATTGGACACACCTTTATTATAAATATAATAATATTAACAGTATTCTTTGTAATAAATAATATAATAATAAATAGTTATAAATGGATCAATTTATTGTTAAACATTATTTTTTAATAATACTCTTTTTATTTAGTAAAGTTTTTAGTTAAATTGTATGCTATTATATAAATCTTTTTAAGTTATTTTACAATATTATATAACTCTTTTTAACTTATTTTACAATTTATAACGAATTATACTTGATTACCTAATATTTTTTAATTAATTTAATATGTATATATAAATAAAACATGCATTTATATGAAAAAGTTTGGTAACACACTATAATTAACTAATTAATTAATTTGAAAATTTTAAACAACCTTTGATAGATTTTTAAAAAAGTAAAAAAATTATTTTAAAATATATTGTTGATTTTTGAGATTTTCTATTTTTTTAAAAATCTCAAATTCAATAATTATTTATGTAACATTTAATAAATTTTTATTAAAAAGATTTAGGAGTATTTTAATGAAAGGAACTTGGAAACTACAATTAAGAATGTGGCTTGTAATGCTTTTAATGTTTACAATGCTGTATATTATAATTGCTTTAGCTGGATCATTTTTAGGTTATGGTGGATTCTACCAGTTTTATGCAATTATCGGTATTTTAATGATATTTTTACAATATCTATTTGCTCCAAAGATTGTTGAAAGTTCAATGAAAGTTAAACCACTATCTAAAGAAGAAGCACCTCATATTCATGCAATGGTTGAAGAGTTAGCACAAAAAGCAGACATTCCTAAACCTAAAATAGGAATTTCTGATGTTAATATACCTAATGCTTTTGCTTATGGTAGGTCTAAAAGAAGTGGACATGTAGCTATAACAAGAAATTTACTTGGTTTATTAGATAGAGATGAACTTAAAGCTGTTTTAGGACATGAACTTGGTCATATAAAACATAATGATATGATTGTAACAACAATTGTTAGTGCAATTCCAATGGTTTTTTATTATTTAGCATTTTCATCTATGTTTTCACGTAATAATAATAACAACTCTGGATTTATTATTGGAATCATTGCATGGATTGCTTACTTTGTAGGACAATTACTTGTTTTATTGGTTTCAAGAATAAGAGAATATTATGCTGATGCAGCTAGTATTGAATTCGGGAATAGACCTAATGAACTAGCATCTGCTCTATATAAATTATCTTATGGTGCTGCTAATAGTTCTGAAGAACAAATTAAAGATGTTGAAGGAACAAGAGCTTTCTTTTTAAATGATGTAAATGAAGGAAGTCATGATATAAGATCTTTTCGTCAGTTAGATATTGATAATAATGGTAAAATTAGTGAAGCTGAACTTAATAAACTTCATCATCATGATATAAAAGTTAAAGGTTCTGATAATCTTAAAGAGTTATTATCTACTCATCCTGATATGTTAAAAAGAGTAAAAAGATTAGCTGATTTTAATAATTAATTTAAAAAATATTAGTTAGCTATTTTAAAGCTAACTTTTATTGTGCTAATTTATATGCATCATAAGCAGAATAAACAGTATATATTAAATGATTCCGACAAATGGTATCATAAGATTTATTGCCCATAGTATAATAGCTATTACAATCATTATAATTCCTTTTTGACTTTAGCCTTCAATTTTTGACTGAGTCCAGGAATAAAAAAAGATAATATAGCTGATATTATTTATGATTTTTCCCCTTCTCATTGATTTTATTATTTTAACAATTTAATTATATTATTAAAATAATAATCATTCTATTGTATTAACTACTATTAAAACATTTTGGTGATTTTTTGAAAATTATTATGGATAAAAGAGGTAAAAAATATTTTTTAAAAGAAGAAAAAGAATTTCAAAGTGATTTAGGTATTATTGATGAAAAACAAATAAAAGATTCTTCTGTAGGTGATACTTTAATAACACATTTAAATCACGAATTCAAAGTTATAAAACCTAACATAAATGATTTTATTGATTTAATGGATAGAAGATGTTCAATTTTAGTTAAAAAAGATATTGGTTCTGTTTTAGCACATACTGGTTTAGGTTCAGGAAATAATGTTGTTGATGCAGGCACTGGTGCTGGAGCTATAGCTTTAAATTTCGCTAATGTTGTAGGTTCTAAAGGTATGGTTTATAGTTATGAAATTAGAGAAGATTTTGCTGAAATAGCTAAGAAAAACATTGAAACATTTGGTTTAAATAATATTATTATTAAAAATAAAGATATTAAAGAGGGGATTAATGAGAAAAACATTGATTTAATATTTTTAGACCTTCCAAAGCCTTATGAAATATTTGAAGATGTATATGAATCTTTAAATTTAGGTGCTTGGTTAGTTGTTTATGCTCCTTATATTGATCAAGCAGAACTTGCTTTTAGAGTAGCTAAAAAATTACATTTCCAAAATATTGATATTATTGAAGTCCTTGAGAGAGGCATTGAAGTTAAAACTCAAGGTACAAGACCTAAAACTCGTATGATAGGCCATACTGGTTATTTGTTTTTTGCTCGTAAATTATAATTATTTTTTATCTTTTTTACGTTTTATAAACCAGATTACAACAAATATTACAATTAAAATTAATATAATATTTTCAATAAATGATATTTCACCTGAAATCTGCTCATAAATATTTCCAAATTGCCAACCTAGAAAACCTAATATTGTAACTCTAATAAAACCTCCAATGAATGTAATGATGATATATTTTTTAATATCATATCTTATTACACCACAAAAAGCACTAATAACAACACTGGGTATTACAGGTATTGCTCTAGCAACTAATAAAAAAAGATCTCTTTTTTCATCTTCTATTTTATTTTGAGTTTTTTCTATTTCTTCCCAACTAATAGTGAAATATTTTCCCCATCTAACAATAAACTCTTTTCCAAGATAATAACACAAACAATAAATAAGCAATGAACCTAAAGTCATTCCTAATGCTGCAGGAAGTGAAATTTCTAGAACTAATTTAGTAAAAGATAATAAACTAATTGTCTTGCCTTCTAATATAAAAATACTACTTCCAAGTATAACTATTGTTGAAGGGATAGGAGCTATTATTTCTTCAATAATACATCCAAAAAACACTCCAAAAGAACCATAATTAATAAAAAATGATTTTAATAATTCGATTATAGGTTCTAATAGATTTTTAATCATATCTTATTCCATATAAATAGCTGGTTTATAAGGTAATGCGTTTCTTGCTTTATTGTCTGGGTCAAAATCATCATTTGTGTGGATTATAATCTCGTTTCCATATTCATCAGAAATAAAGTCTAATGCATTTTTAAGTATTTCTTCTTCATCTATTTTACCAATATATTTACTTTTAGTCATTTCACGACTAATTCTTTTAGCAAATTCAGCTATTTCTTTTTTATTATCATTTAAATCTGCTTTCATAGAGCGTCCAATGATTTGCCCTACATCAGGTTTTCCAATACTATCAGCTATTTCATACATTTTCCATTTCCATTCTGGAGCTATATAAATATGTATTTTTTTAATATCTTTATTGATTATTTTTTTAATTTCACCAATGTCTTTTATTATGTTTTGAATTATTTCTTCGCTACGTTCTATTTCTTCTTTTATAAATGATTCATCATATTGTGGCCATTTTTTATTAGATATAAAACCTTGACCAGAATATTTTTCCCATAATTCTTCACAAATATGTGGAGTAAATGGTGTAAGTAATTTTAACCAATTTTCAAATACATTTAAAAGAACATAAACATATTCATCACTGTCAGTATTTGCATTTCTGTGCATGTAATGATCTAAATCTTTTTTAAGAAGGAAAAATGATTCTTGTAATGCTTTTCTTGTTTGGAATGATTCTAATGCTTCAGTTGATTTTTTAATTCTTGAGTGTAATTGGTTCATCATCCATAAATCAATAGGTCTTTTAAGGTTTATTTTTTCGATTTTTTCTAATTTAAATTCAGATCTTTTTATTTCTTCTATTTTTTTAGGGAAATCTATAAACCATTGTAATCTTCTTTGTGTTCCAAGAACTTCTTTTTCTCTCCAATCAAAATCTTGCCATGGTTCAGCTGAAGACATTAAGAATAATCTAACAACATCTGCACTGTATTCTTCAATAGCTTCGTTTAAAAGAATAACATTTCCTTTTGATGATGACATTTTGTTTCCTTCAAGAAGTCCCATTCCAAAAACAACTGTTCCTTTTGGCCATTGAGCTTGTTTAAATATTGCACTATGATGGAACATTAAGAAACTTAAATGATTTCCTACTAAATCTTTTGCAGACAATCTCCAATCAAGTGGGTACCAATAATTAAATTCTTTTTGTATTTCATTAACAGTATTTTCATCAAAATTTATCTCTTTTGAATCTTTATCTAAGAATATTTTATTAAAGAATGCATCATTTAATTTATTATAATCCATGTCTTTTAGAAAGTTAGCTATTGTATAATAAGACATATAAATTGTAGAATCGGTTAAAGGTTCTATTAACCATTGATCATCCCAGGGTAGTTTTGTACCAAGTCCTATTTTTCTAGAACAGGCCCAATCATCTAACCAATCAATATAATATTCAAAATTATTTCTAACTTCTTGTGGAATTATTGTTTCTCCACCTAAACATTCATAAGTCTTTTCTTTCCAATGAATATCAGAATATCTAATGAACCACTGATCATCCATGATTTTAACAACACAACGCTCTCCACAACGACAGATAACAGGTCTTTCAGCAAAGTCATACATTATAGTAGCTATATTTTTATCAATCATTTCGTTTTTAATTTCTTCCCTTGCATTAGCTACTTTTTCACCGTTATATTTAGGAATATGTTTACTCATGATTCCTTTACTGTGTTCAGCTTTATAAAGTTCATTAGTAGCTTCTTCAAGTTTAGGGTCATCTTGACTTTTAACACCTAATTTTTCTATTAGTTCTTCTGCTGGAAAGTTTCCATAACCTTTTGCTGTTATAACATTAATTGGTTTTACACTAGGTAATATATCTTCTAGATTATATTCTTCAATCAATTTCGAATTATTTTTTAAGTTTTTTAAAGCAATATAATCTGCTGGAGCATGTGCAGGCACTGAAAATACAACACCACTTCCATATTCTCCATCTACAAAACTAGCAGGTAATATTGGCATTTTATTGTCTGTTTCAGGATTTAATACAAATTTACCAATTAAATCTTTTGGATTTATATTGTTTAATATTTTTAAATCTTTTATTTGATTGGAAAGATTATGGTATGCATCTTTTGTTATTATCCAATTTTCTCCATTAGAATCAACTTCAATATATTCAATATCAGGATTCATCCAAACATTAGTTGCACCTGTAATAGTTTCTGGTCTAAATGTAGCTGTTACAAGTATTTTACCATCAATTTCGAATTTTAATAAAGTTAGTTCATTGACACCAACCCCTTCACCTTCTAAGAGGTCATGATCTCCTACTGGATTTTCACATCTTGGACAGTACTTAACAGGATGTTCTCCTTTTTTAACTAAGTCTTTTTCTTTTAATTGTCTAATTTGCCATTCAATGAATTTTTTATAACTTGGATCTGTAGTTTTAAATTCCCTTCTCCAATCAATAGAATAACCCATATTATTCATTGTATTGTGGTAATATTTGCTGAAATATTTTACAATATATTCAGGATCTTCTAATTTAGGAAGTTCTTCTTTTGGGACTTTATGAACATTTTCATATAAATCCATAGTCCATTTTTCTTTTCTTTTTATTCTACTAGCTATTCCTATCACTGGAGCACCAGTTACATGCCATGCCATTGGAAATAAAACATTAAATCCTTCCATTCTTTTAAATCTAGCATAAACATCTGGAACAGTATATGTTCTCCCATGACCTATATGCATAGCTCCACTTGGGTAAGGATATGCAACTGTTATGAATAATTTTTTTTTATCATTAGGATTGGATTGAAATAATTTATTTTCTTCCCATTTTTTCTGCCATTTCTTTTCAATATCTGTTTTCATTCAATCACTCTTTAATCAACTTCATCATTAATAAAATCTTCATATTCCTCACTTGCTTTTAAAGTAGGAATAGCTAAAATACATGGATTATCATAGCTATGGGTTTCTTTAACTTTAGATATTACATCATCTATTTTACTTTCTAAAGTTTTAGCTATTAATACAGATTCTTTATCATTTTCTATTTTATTTTCCCACCAATATATAGAATCAATTTGCTTTATAATATTACAACATGCACATAAACGATTTTTAACAAGGGTATTGCCAATATTATTTGCTTCTTCTTTATCTTGGCAAGTTATATAAATTAAAACTAACATTCTTATCTAATAATTTGATTTATTTTTCTTAAAATAAATAGATATCTAATAAGATTCTGGGGTTTCAGGGATTTTATTTTTGTGCTTATTATTTTCTATTCTGGAGATTATTTTATCAATTTCCTTTACTGGTATATCAAGAATTTTAGCTATTTCATTTTTATCCATATTTTCATCTATTAACATGTATAGTACTCTATCTAACAGTTCATAAGACATACCAATTTCTTCTTCATCACTTTGATTATCCCAAAGACCAGCTCTTGGAGGTTTTTCTATAATCTCATTAGGTATATTCCATTCTTTAGCTAATTTTATAATTTGTGTTTTGTATAAATGTCCAATAGGTTCTAAATCACAGGCTCCATCGCCATATTTTGTAAAATAACCTATTAATAGTTCACTTTTATTACCAGTTCCTCCTACAATATAATTATTTAAGTTAGAATAAAAATAAAGTATATTCATTCTAATTCTAGCTTTTAAATTCCCAATAGTTATTTTTGAAGTTTTATTTTCATTTTTTATTTCTTTTAAATATTCATTTAAGATATTATCTATATCTATTTCTTTGTATTTAATTCCTAAGTACCTACTTATTTCTTTTCCATGGATATTATCTTCTTTGGGGGTTGTTGAAGAGGGCATTGAAATTCCTAAAACATTTTCACTACCTATAGCTTCACAAGACAAATAAGCAGTTAAACTTGAATCTATCCCTCCACTTAAACCTACTACTATCCCATTTGCATTTGATTCATTTAATTTGTTTTTAATAAAATTAATTATTTCTTCTTTTGAATTCAGGCTATTTAATTTGGGAATATTTTTCATTTTATCACTAAATTTATTTTTATTTATATTTTTATAAAAATTTTTTTAAATTAAATTATGCTAAGTAGATTTATATACTAAAAAATATAATTTTATTATTAAATAACTTATTGTTACTAATATATTATTGGAGGTAATAAATTGTCATTTAGAGATCTTTTTAAAAAAAATAACGATAAAACAACATTTGTTTTTGTTGGTGGTAAAGGGGGTGTTGGAAAAACATCAATATCCTCATCAACTGCATTATGGTTAGCTAAACAAGGTAAAAAAACATTAATAGTTTCTACAGATCCTGCTCATTCACTTTCTGATTCTCTTGAAGAAAACATTGGTTCTGAACCTGTTGAAATTACAGAAAATTTATTTGCAGTAGAAATTGACCCAGATAAAGCTATGGAAGAGAAAAAAATTCAACTCGAAGCTCAAAACGGAAGTTCTTCTGCTCAAAACATGATGGGCTTGGATATGTTAACTGATCAAATGGATATTGCTTCTTCTTCTCCAGGTGCAGATGAAGCTGCAGCATTTGAAGTATTCTTAACAGTAATGACCAATAACGAATATGATTATGTTGTTTTTGATACTGCACCTACTGGACACACATTAAGATTTTTATCATTCCCTGAAATAATGGATTCATGGGTTGGAAAAATGATGAAAATTAAATCTAAGTTAGGCTCTGCTGCAGCTGCATTTAAAAATGTTATTCCTTTTATGGATGATAAAAATGGTTCACAATCAACAGCTGATCTAGAAGAAACAAAACGTAAAATTGATGAAGCAAGAAAAGTATTATCTGATCCAGAAAGAACTACTTTCAAAATGGTTGTTATTCCAGAAGAAATGTCTATCTATGAATCAGAAAGAGCTATGGAAGCATTAGATAAATATAATATAAAAGTTGATAGTATTATAGTTAATCAAATAATGCCTGATGTTGATGATTGTGATTTCTGTCACTCTAGGAATAAATTACAACAAAAACGCTTAGCATTAATTAATCAAAAATTTAGTAATCAATTTATTACTAAAATTCCATTATTTAAAGATGAAATTAAAGGAAAAGAAAAATTATATAATTTGGCCGATATTTTGTATGAAAAAAAAGAAAATAATGAAGTAAAAAGGAATGCTATTGAATTATGATAAACTAAGAGAAACACAAAATTTACAAAGTGAATTTTCATCTTCCTTATACTTTTCTTTTAATCCACAATAATACTTACTATTTTTTTTAAAAATAAGAATTTTATTTTTAATTTCAAGACCTACAGGGTGAAAAGGCTTTTTTTCAATAAAAAGTAAATAGATACATATATACTTTACAAATTCATCAAATTCAGGATTATTTGTAGGATATTTATTAAAAAAATAATCTAAACTATATTTTAAATCTATTAACAGTTTATTATCTATTTCTTCAATAGATATATCTTTTATTTCTCTATTTAAAATTTCATTATAGAGATTATAATTAAAACTAGCTATTTTTGATTTGTAATTATTTCTTTCAAATTTTTCATTCTTTTTAATCTCTTTATTAGATATTTTATTTTTTATTTCTAAAAAAAGTTCATCAGACTTCATCAATAATCATAACGCACATATATGTAAATTCACTTTTAGATACTTCTTCTAATGTTGTTTTAACTATTTTCTCATCAGGATAGCTTAATCTTTCACAAACAATTACTTTCCTTGTTTTTTCAATTCCATTATCAATTAAAAATTGAGCCATATCTTTTACTTTTCTTGAAGGCAAAGCTATTGTTTTTTTGTTATTATTAATTACTTCAAATATTTCATCAACATTTTCCCTACCATGAAATGTCATAATATTTGCATCATCCCAAGAAATATTATTTTTACTAGCTGCTAATTGTAAAGAACTAATCCCGGGTATGACTTCAATATTGTCTATATCAAAATTTTTTTCTTTAGCTATTCTTTTAATTGGATTTAAAACACCTGAAAATCCAGGATCTCCTGTTGATAAAATACCTATTTCTTTTCCTGATTTAGCTAAATCTACAGATTCTTCTAATTTTTCTGTTAAATCTTTAACATTAAAAATGATTTTTTTATTTATTTTCTCAAATAAATCTATAGCTCTTTGACTACCTACAGTTATTTCTACGTTTTCAACAGTATCAATAGCTTTTTTTGTTAGATATTCTTTTGATCCAGGTCCTATACCTACAATATATAGTTTACTCATATTTTTCCTCTTTTAATTTTTCTGCTTCATTTTTTAATAGACTATAAATTTTTTCTGCACCTACAATGTCTTCTGTAATTTTCCAATCACTTGGATACATTATAAATGGTTTTGTTTGATTTCCACCTAAACCACCATGGCTACCAATAAGCTCTTCAAAAGCACATATTTCTCCACTTTCAGGGTCATAAAAACTATTGACTAATATATCTGGAACATTTTTAAAATTGTTACTTCTTTTTAAATGATTAGCTGCATTTTTTCCAAAGTTTTTAAGAGGATTTTCTCCATCTATTCTATCTTCTTCTAAAAAATATATTCCTTTTTCACCGATGACTATTCCTCCATATTTTTTTGAGTTAACTAAAATAAATCCTACCCCTTCATGATTTACAATTCCTGGTATTAAATTAGGAAATAGAGATACAATCTCTTCATAATATAGTCTTCTATTCCATTGTGTGAAATAAATTAATGCTAGATTTCCAGATGCTAAAACAATTATTTCAGAACTTTTTGGTTTTTTATCTGTACACTTTGAGGGATTATATCTTTTAATATATCCTAAACTATTGTTATATTTTTCTTTGATTTGGTTCATTGAATTATCTGGTAAAAATGTATTTTTAAAATGGTCTTCATTTGAACTCATTTCACTATACATTGTCATATCCTCTGGAAGAAAGCTTCTAACAAAATCTTCAAAGGCAATTCCATATCTTTGTTTAAATGTTCTTCCATTTTCTTGTCCATGATCTGATTGAATTACAAATTTATATTCTCTATCTGATAATTTAGCCGCAGTTTCTAACCTGTATATCTGTTTATCTATGCCTCTTAAAACAGGCCAAACATCTTCATCATTAATTCCTGAATGATGAGCTACTTCATCATAACCAATATATGTTGAATATGAGATATCTATATCCCCTACAATCATATCTCCAATCAATGTTTGAGTAGTTATCTCTCTCATAAAAACGTTTGCAAAAGCTCTTGTTAGAATATATATTAATCCCCTTCTTATTCTAGGATTTATATTCTTTATAAAATGTTTTATTTGAGATTTAATTTCTATAAAAATATCTAATAAAAATAATATTAAAATACGAGGAAAGTTATGGGGATGGGAGTATACAGCAAACCATGCACTATTGTATGATCTTTTTAAATTGAAGATTTTACTATATGTAAAAATAACATCCTTTGCATCTCCTGAAAAAAGATTAGACCTACTAGCTCCATTACTGACTAAAAGACCATTTCCATTACTAATACGTTTTTCAATTTGAGGTGCATCAGAAATTCCAACACTTTCTACAATTTTATTATTGTTTTCTTTTTCAACCCATCTAAAAGCTATTAAATCTTTATTATTTCCATGTAAGATTCCTGCTTGACTAGCTCCGGTTTGACTAGATAAATCTGTTTCCCATTTTTTTATTAAATGACTTTTATTTTTAATCCAACTCTCTAATGTTGGCATATTTCCTTTTGAAATAGCTTCTTCTAAAATTTTTTTAGATAATCCATCAATTTCAATTATTATCAATCCAGGATATTTTTTTCTTTCTTTTTTTCTTCTTTTTAAAGAATTTCTTATAACTGCTCTGTAATAAGATGTATCATCATCTACTGTTAAAATAGTTGATAAACCAGTTGTTATGATGGATAAAGTTATAGGGGCGATAACAATTGCAAAATCACTTAAATATATACCTGGAAAAGTTAAATCTAGGACATATAATAATATTGTATTCATTACTAATGTACCAAAACCTAAAGTATAGATTAAAAATGGCATGAAGAACTTTGTTAAAATTGTCCAAAGTAAAGAATTCAATATACTTAATATTATTATGAAAAAAACTAAATGTTCTAAATTACTAAATTCTATGCCTGTTTTTGTGTAATATAATATTATAAACCCCAAAATATTCCCAATTAAGACAACCAAACTTCTTTTTATAATTTGTTTTATGGAATGTTTTTGTATTTCTTCTATTTTTTTATCTTCTTTCATAATTATCTAATCAAAGTCTATTTTAATTTTTTTCTTTTTATCTTCAGTAGATTTTAGTGTAAAAACAGTTATTTCAGGTTTACAATTTATTCTAAACCAAAAAATATTCGTTCCCAATCCTTTACTAGTATACTGTACCATATTTTTTACTTTGTATTTTCCAACAGGGTATTTTTTTGAGTGAGATCCTCTAAAAAGAGTTGTATTCATTCCAGGGATAATAAATTGGCCTCCATGAGAATGGCCAGATATTTGTAAACCAAACCTTCCAGTTGATGCAGATATTTTTGCAAAATCAGGTTCATGTGATAGTAAAATACATGGTCCTTCTTTAGGTAATTCTTTCATTACTTTATCAAAGTCATTTTTCCCAACCATTACACAATCAATACCTGCAATATGTAGAATTCTTTTTTCATCATTTTTGGATTTGTCAAGAGTGTATACAGTATTACTTAAATCTATAATATCTGATTTTTTAAAGATATCTCTTATTTTTTCTGCACCTAACCAATGGTCATGATTTCCAAGAACAGCTAATTTTTTATCTTTAGCTTTTAATTTTTTAAAAGAATCTTTAAGGGGTTTTTCATATATATCTAGAATGTAGGAAACATAATCTCCAGTTAATGTAATCATATCTGGATTTTGTTGATTAACATAATCTACAAGCCCTTCTAAATGTTTTGGACTCATCCATTGCCCTAAATGGATGTCTGATAAATTAATAATTTTGTATCCGTTGAATGATGGATGAAGTTCATCTAATTCTACTTCAATATTGACTAATTCAAATTTATCTTTGTCAAATTCCAAATCAAACATTCTTTTTCTTTGATTTGTCATGAATTTTTGAATTCCTTGGCGAACTTTCAATCCATGAGGTTTTTTTTCTTCCAAATATATCACATTTTATTGTATGTTTTAGTTTTATAAAAATTTTTTTATTAATTATTTTAAGAGGATTTGCCATAATTCTTTGAATTGATATTTTTTCTTTATTTTTCTTTTAGTTCTTTTTTATTATTATTTTGGGGTTTTTGGGTTTATTTATTTCTTATTTTTATTGTTAGTTTTTGTTTTGGTAAGAATTATTAATACGTAGAAACAAATATTGTTTTTGAACATTAATGATTCTGGTGTTTTTTATTAGAATTCTAGTGTTTGTTTTATGTGAAATGTTTGGATAATGATATTTTTCGGAAAATTTCGCTAAATTAATGGGGCATATAAACTAATAAATAGTAATATTCATGTTTTTGGTGTGTGTATTTTTATTGTTTAATAGATTGTGTCTTTTAAGTTTTTTAGTCGTGTTAAATTATACATGGTATTTTTTTAAATGTACTTTGTTGGTGATTGCGTTTTTGTTTGTGCCTAATAGGTGTGGTATGCCATTTGTATTTTTTAAATATCCGTTAATTCCTTCACTGGCATGGAATCTTTCTTTGTATATGTTTAAGTATCTTTGTTCTGTGAATTTGTTGACTATTTCATATTTTAAGGGTGTTATTCTCTCTGTAATGGTTTTATAAGTGGAATTGTCAAGGCATTTATCTTTGTACTGGTATTTAGGGCATGCTGTACTTTTATGGAATTTTTGCAGAGGTATCCGTTTTTGATTCTTTTGAAATATTTTTACTGTATTTTTTGTTTTTTTTCTTCCTTTGAGTGGTAATTATGTTTTCTTTTCGTATTTTGTTGTTATTTTGTTTTGCTATTATTTTTGGCATTATTAGGCCATTTATTTCGTGCTTTTCTGCTGATTTAAGGTTGGCATCTGAGAAAATATCCTGAATCAAAAACAAGTATTGCTTTTTCAAGTATTTTTTCAATTTCTTTGTAATTACGCCTTGATCCATATTTTTTTTTAAAAATTAATAGTATTTTGATTTGTATTTTAAGATTCAATAGATATTTTTTTAAATAACTAATTAATTTAAGATATATGGTCTTTGATTTTTAAGAAATTTTTTTGTATTTTGTTCTTTTTTTTGTTCTTTCGGGTTAATGCTTTTTGTGAGTTGATTATATTTAACAAATGTTTTTTAAATTTATACGATATTTTTAAATATTAAGATATGCCATATTATAATATATGTTTGGGGATTCACGATTTTATTTATCTAAATTTTGTGGAAGAATTGCTCTTTTTGGAATTAATTTTAGTAGAGGTATGGGAAAGAGTTTTCCAGGAAATATTTTTTTAAGAGTAGGATCATTTGATGCTTTAAAAAAACTTGCTAAAAATACAAAATTTGGTAATATTTTAATCACAGGAACCAATGGAAAAACTACAATTACTAAAATAGTTGTTAAGCTATTTGAAAATGACTTTAAACTATCTTATAATTATGAAAGTAATACTGTTAGTGCAATAGCTACTGGTTTACTTAGAAATAATGCAGACATAGGTATTTTTGAATATGGTATTAGGGATGTTGAGCATGGCATACCAGATGTGATTTGTGAAACCATTGAACCTATGGGTGTGGTTTATAATAATGTATCTCGAGAACATACACAAGTTGTTGGTGTTAAAAATTCATTTAAAAATTATTTACATGCAAAAGCTTTATTATCTGAGGGCATGAAAAAGGGAATAATAGTTGCGAATGCTGACAATATTTATACGTCATACATTGCTCAAAATAAAGAAAATCAAGTTAATGTTAATTATTATGGATTCGATTGTAATCAAAATACTGATTTTCCAGATTGTATGTCAGTGTCAATTTGTTAGTTGGTTTTTTTGCACTCAATTTTTTATTTCTTTTTATTGTTAGATTTTTTGATAATTGTGCCTTGGCACGTGTTTTTTTCATAAAATAAGAATAGTAAGCTTTATATGAGTGGAGAGCCT
>JAHKLT010000068.1 GCA_020854915.1 Methanobacteriaceae archaeon
AATAATAATAATAATAATAATAATAATAATACCCTACACTAACAATAAAAACTGTAAACAAAAATGTTTACATTCTAACGATGATATTATCAAATTCTACAAATGTATACACATGTACATTTGTATACAAATGTGGATTTTCAACAAGACCCTCGCTGAAATGTAAACAAAAATGTTTACAAATCATCTTCCAGGAGCCTCCATAAAATTAACTAAATCCATTTCAGAAGACACACAATTATCATACAACACATCAAAAGAAACATCATTTTGTTTAGCAATCATTTTAATTTGATTAACACCAACAACACCTAAACGCTCCTGAATCCTATTAATACTAACCATAGCATCATCCAAAATATTATTCTCCTTAGATTTTTTAAGTCTTTTCTCCCTGACTTTACAAAGCTTAGATTCCAACACATTCAATTCATCTTGTTTTTCACTAATCAACTTTAACAACTCCCTTTCATGATCATCTTCCAAACCAATAACCCTCTTTAATTGATCCTCAATAAATCCACTACGACCATTATCTAACTTCTTACTAGCCAACTGCCATACCTCTTCATCAATAGAAATAGTAACATTCTTTTTAACCATAACAAACCACATTTAAATATTATTTTTTTCTGATCCTAACTCCTCAAGTTCCATTTCTTTACTAATGAGATCTATCTTCAAGTTTTCAATTTCAGATTTAACATAATTTTTTTGAATCTCTAAACTTTTAGCAGACTCTTTATTAGCTTGAATAAAAAAACTAATTGCATCACTAACACTCCACCCTTGCTTATCCATCACATGTTTTTGAGATGAAGTAATACGCCCACTAACAACAACATTTTTAGGAATATTTTTAGCAACCATTATTACCAACTACCTTATCAGCAGTTTTAAACTCATCAGATTCAATTTCAGACTTTTTACAATTATTCAAATACATAATACCTTTTAAAAGGTGCTTACAGCAATAACTACTATGTTCTAAGTTAAGACCATGATAATGAAAATCATGACAATCACATTTCCAGTTTCCACCCCAACAAGACACTAAATATTTCTTTTTAGGATCTGTTTCACTAGTGAATTCTAATTCTATTAATTCTTCATCAAGATGCAAAACATTAATATTTTCATCTAATAATACTGAGGCTTTAGCTAATTGTTTCATACTAACACCTCAGGATGATCTTTAACATACTTCCTAATACCAATAGCATCCTTTTTACTAATAGCATTATTTTTTATTAATTTAGTAATTTCAATATTCAAAGAACCAATAGTTGCTTTTTTACCATTTTTAGTAATAGCTGTAATCATACTTCTTAAAAACTTAGGTTCATCAGTTTTTTTATTATTTTTAAGATTACTTGTATTGTTCTTAGAAACATTACTTTTAGGAGTATTATTATCTTTCTGTTCAGCTGAATCCACAGTACATTTCTCAGTAATATCAAACATGATTAAAAGCAAATAACGTCTAAGATACGTAGTATAAGAACCTAAAGACTGCATAATATTCATACCTTTATTCATTTCATTAATTTCAGGTATAGGTATTTCAATTTCTTTAATATTATCCACATCATCTAAATTAATAACATTACAAACAGCTTTATCCCCTATAAAACTAAACTGCACATCAACATTATACTTAACAAATAACTCATGCAAAGGTGGAATAATATCCTCTAATTCATGATAAGCAAACTTACTAAAATTATTCTTACCAGATTTAGGAATATCTTGTTGATCCAAATCAATTTTAATTTTCAAAACCTTCTCATGAATATTCAAATCAGAATAATTACTCATGCTAAATCACTATTCCAAAAAATATCCATCTGACCTACTACTATGAAAGCAAATATAAAAAGTAATAAAATAACACTAAAACCAAATAATAATATTAATTCACCCTCAAACTTTTCAGTAAATGATTTTTTAGGATACAAATCAGCATGACCATACCCTTTTCCACATATACTCCTTCCTATATCACTTAACTTACTCATAAGCAAGCCCCCCTTGAGTTATTAAACTAATGTCATTACAAGCTTTAGTTAATCTAACTAATTCTTCTTTCTTTTCAGGTGTAGCATCCCGATGATAATCAGATGCTGCTAGATACCTCTTATGTTTAAGATAACCTAATTTTATGTTTAGTTTCTGCATAGAGTTCATTTTATAATGCCCCCACAACAGACTCTAAATTTTCAAAAGTATCATCAATTAATAAATCATTATTTCTAAGAAGAGCAACTTTCGCTCCTTTATCCTGTAATCTATAAAATAAGTCTTCAGAATTTCCAGTAATTGATAATACAACACAAGTATACTTCTGAATTTTAGTAATATGGAATTGACCCATACCAAAACCTTTCATTCTTAGAGTTTTAAGAATATTATCAGATTGATCACTCATGAGATCACCTTTTCATGAGGTTGAGTAACAGAATCCATTATTTCTTGGAGTTCTTGTTCTTCTTTTCTTTTTTTTCTGTCTTTTAAATATTCAATACCTATATCGAATATCCGTTTTTCTTTTTCAGATATGATAAACCCAGATAAAGGGCTTGTCTGATTTTTAACAATCTTTTTCACACTTATCAGCTCATTTGATTTTTTTAGAAAGTATTTCAGAATTGCTGTTCTGAAAATTTCTTTCTTATATTATAGTAGATTTTTCTACTATATAAAAGTATTTATTGAGTTAAATTTAAGTAGTTAGAAGTATAATATATTAGTAATAATTGATAAATAGGAGATTATGGTAATGGTTAAAAAAGTTAAAAAACAAACCAAAGTAGGGACTGCTGGAGGCAACTCATTAAGAGTAGGAATTCCCGAAACAGTGGTTGATCTTTTACAATTAGAAAGAGGAAACCTCGTTAATTGGATTGTAAAAGTAGAATCAGATAAAATTACTGTTTGTATGGAAAAAGCAGAATAAATAAAATTTAATATTTTTTTTCTTAAATTTAAATTAAAATAGTTTATAGCTACCGCTAACTTAATAATACTCTTTATACCCTCTAGGGCCACTATACCAACATTTATATATTTTTTAAATAATATATAATAATGTGTTACACTAATACTTATCAGCTCGTTTGTTATTTATTTTTTGTAACCGTCGTGTTAGAGAAAGCGAGGAGTTGCTGCTCCTACGACCTTTCTCTTTTCACGTAAATTAAAATCAGCTACAATTATTTTTTTATTTTTAACATTATTTATAATTATTTATCTTTTATCCTTTTAAAAAAAATAATAAAAGGAAAAATATTAATTAAGCTGGAGTTAATTCCCCACCTTGAACTTTTAAATATTCTCCTTCATTAACAGTAACATACATCGTAGTTCCTTTATCAGTGGTTGCATCATTTGATATTATACTATCAAAATCCATTGAAGAATCAGAAGCTCTTTCAATATATCCACCAAACTCATCTGTTTGTGTAAATTTATATTCTCCTGCAGGAATATCTGAACCTACTTTATAAGTTCCATCAGTATATTTTTCTTGCTGAGAATTAGTTTCTACTGAATTATCCTCATTATTTGAATTAGTTTCTACTGAATTATCCTCATTATTTGAATTATTAGTAGTTTGAGTGTTTGCATCTGGGGATAATGCACCTATTATTCCAAATACTATAATTAATCCTACACAACAAACAGCAATTATTGATATTGCTTTTTTTGCTGTACTCCATTCTTTAAAATCGTCCATAAAACCCATTATATTATTCCTCCCACATAAATAAAATATTTTATTGCTTTGATAATAATACTTAATCCTAAACCTCCAAGTAAACCTGTGATTAATCTTAGTGCATTATTACTAGTACGATATCCTTTATATTGAGTTATACCATCAACATAAGCAGGAATTAATAATAATATTGCAAATAACAATAATTGAATATTATAATCAATATAATTATAATAAGCATAAACAAAGTAAATTATTAAACTAATATAAAAACCAGTACACCTACTACATACTGGAAATTGATATTTTTTAATAAAAAAACTTCTTTCAGGTTTCCTATGACAAATAAGTTTAGAAT
Organism: Methanobacteriaceae archaeon; assembly: GCA_020854915.1. Lineage (GTDB taxonomy): Archaea > Methanobacteriota > Methanobacteria > Methanobacteriales > Methanobacteriaceae > JAHKLT01. The sequence continues at coordinate 4,077 of JAHKLT010000068.1, forward strand.
AATCCATATATTATCAATTAATATTTTTATAATGTTAAAATTATTAAATGTTCCTAATTAAATTTACTAATATTCTAATTATATTTTCAATTCTTTCAATTCTTCTTCCAGCAGTCATTTTTGTTTTCCCCATTTTTATTATTCGTGTTATGCTACCAAACCTTGTTTAAAATATTCTACTTTGAAATATTTAAAGCTTACTATCTTAGTAATTGAACAAAACAAAGAATAAAAAGAAAAATAGTAAATTTCTACATGTGTATTTTTCAAGAAACCTATATACATTGAAATAAAAAAAAGCCTAAAAAATAAATAAATCTACAATAAAAAAAAGCTAAAAATTTAATAAAAAAATAATTATGAATTTCCCAATTCAAAATCAAACCCATTAGGTGAACTTGCACCAGGAACATTATTATAATCCAAATCAGAATTTTGAGAACATAATAATTTTAAATCACCACCTACACCATTACCAGACTCAGTAATAGTAATTAAATACATTTCAGTACCATGATCAAAAATATAATACTGTCCTTCATTACCTAAATAAATTATCCCATCACTATACAATTGTTTTATAGCTTCATTATCTCTTATTAAGCTTTCACCATCAGCAACAGAATCTATTTTAGTGATATTCCCTACTATTTTCCCTTCATATTTAACATCATTCTCATCAAATTCTAAATCTAATCCATTAGTATTAATATCTTTAAAATGATTAGATGTACCTGATACTGTGTTACTTAATCCAAGTGCAAATAATAATATTATTAAAATTGGTAAAATTTTTTTCATAAAAAACATAAACTCCTATATTTCTATAACATTATATTAAAATTATTATAATACATATAATTTATGAAAAAAACTTTTAACACAAAAATTATTTAATAAAAAAAGATAAAAATATAAAACTATGAATATCAACAATGAAAAACAAGAAATATACATTGGTATAAAAAAAGCAGGGTTAAATGGAAAAACAAAAGAAGAATTCATACATAAAGAAGCTATCTCTTTTGAAGAGATAGAATACTCAGAAGTGGGTACGATTTTCAACCCCAAAAAATTTGAATATTTGCCTGGCACAGGAGTTATAACTGCTAAAATAATTAGTAAAAATGATGAAAATATTGACATTTGCTTTAGAACACATTTTTTCCGCCCTAATCCTAAAAAAAGGAAATTAGGTAAATGGGAAATTATGAACAAAGAATTGAAAAAAATTTTTATTTAATGAATTCATCTGTTAAATCATCTAATTCTTCATCAGAAAATTTTTTCTCTAAAAAATTTAATCTTCTACTCATCGAACGATTTTCTTCTTCTAATCTATCCAACTTTTCTACTTTTTCATCAGTAATTAATCTTACTTTAGCTTTTTCTTTAAAAGTCAAATAAGGTATTAACTTTTTATAGTGAGGTAATAACTCATCTTTACTGAATTTAATATAATTATCATCAGTTTTTTCAGGCATAGTATGTCCTGCTAATCTTGAACCGATTTTAAGATTATTACAATAGCTACCTACCATTGTAATAAAATAAGATCTTAATGCATGTGGATGGAAATAGGTAATTTTTTCTACTTTTTCATTGAACTCATTTTGATTTATTTTTTCCTCCAATAATAGGTTTTCTAATTCTTTTACTTGTTCATCCATTAATTTTTTATTTATTTTTCTAAAATATTCAGCTACTGCAACATGAGAATAATTTTTACTTCCATGTGGAAAAATTAATGTTTCTTCTTTTAATATTTCTCCTTTAGATTCTCTTTCTTTAGAATATATTTGTATTAATTTATTGCTTTCTGGTGAATTAAATGTTTGACAAAGAATATTTAATCTTTTTGTTTTTGTGGGTTTAAAATTATAAAAACCTATTAAATTTTCACTAGCATCTACTGCATCACGAATTGTTTTTTTATCCACTGCTTTTATCCATTGACCATAAGTTAGTTTCATTGTGTCACTTACTCTAACTCCTGTACTTCCAAGAAATGTTATTAGTGATTTATATTTAGAATTAGAGTGATCTAATGCTCTTGCAATTTCTTCTTTAGTTAAATTATCATTTTTATTATCTTTTTTAGGAAGTATTATTTCTTGAGAAGGTAATTTTAAGTTATTTCCTAGGGTTTTATATACTGCTCTTATACTGCTTATTGATTTATCTACTGTTGTAGGTGAAATTCTTTTTAATTCTTGTTCTTGAAAGGAATCTAAATAATATTTTAGATTTGATTTTTCAACATCAGGATGAATTATTTGATTTTTATCATTGATATATGAAATTTGTTCTTGTTCAGCTTCTGTTATCATTTCATTTATAGAGTATCCTAAGAATTCTGTGTATGCTTTGAGAGTAGTGCAATATCCTCTTTTAGTATTGAATTTTAGGTTTCTTTTTTTAAAAAAAGGTTTTAATTGTTTTTCGATTTCGTTTAATTTTGGATCCTTCTCTGCCATAAATCATGTTTTTGTATACTTTTAATTTATATATTTTAAGGTATCATTTTCCAATTTATTAGCGATGAAAAAGTGGAATATACAGATATATATGGTCAAAAATATATGGCAAATGATCAAATACATGTTGTAATACCTTATAAAAACAAATGGGAACCATTTGGAGAAAATGAATTAGATAGAGATAAAGCATACCTAATAAGTGATGCATATGGTAGAGTAAATATAACAGCTGAAGATACATATAGATTAGAAAATGAAAGTAACAAATATTACAAAGAAAAAGGTCATGAATGGATTACAGAATTAGATTAGGAGATTGTATGATAGATAAAATTAAAGTTATCTCAATAATAAATTACACTCTTACTATTGTTTTAGTGTTACTTGGGATATATGGGATTTTCATAAGTGGATTAAAAGCAAATACAAACAATCAATTAATATTTCTATTAATAGCTATGCCAGTTTATATTTTATCTGAAAAATATAAAGTAAAATATAATGAAATAACCTTTCCAGTAGGGGTTTTATTTGGGATAATTATAACATTTTGGGGTTAATTTTAAAAATTAACTTTAGTACCTAATTCTTCTAAAAATGTACAAACCCTACATAATTTATTAGAAGAAGGTTCATTGCAAATTTCACAATTAGAAACATTATAAGAAGGAGATAATTCTTTTTTAATAATAGGTTTTAGTTTATCAAAACCTTTTAATGTAGAATACATTATAGTTGGATGTTTACTAGATAAATCTTGTAATAACTCCCCAACTTCTCCTCTAAAAGATTGTTTAGAATATGGGCAACTATCCAGATGAACATCTAAATTACGAGCTAATACATATAATCCAATTTCTTTTTCTGGAATTTCACGAAGTGGTTTAATTTTTACAGTAAATTTATCACTTTTTGAAGATGTTTTAGCTCCTAATTTAGTTAAATTATCAATATTACATTCCAGATAATTCATTAAAATAGCTTGAGTTTCATCATCTAAATTATGACCTGTAGCTATTTTTGTAGCATTCATATCTTTTGCTGCTTTATTTATAATCCAACGTCTAAAAACTCCACAATAAGTACATGATCCTCTATGTTCTTCTTTTTTCATTATTTCATCAAGAGTTATATTAAATGAACTTTTAAAAGAAACTACTTTATATTCTATTCCTAATCTTTGAGCATGAGAAATAGCTATATCAACACCACTTTTTCTATAATTATTTATCCCTTCATCAACAGTAACAGCACATAAATCAATGAAACGTCTTTTTCTAAAAGATTCTAAGATATCTAAAGTAGCCACACTATCTTTTCCACCAGATAAAGCAACTAGAACTTTATCTCCTTTACTTAATAGTTTTTCTTTTTTTATGGTTTTAATAGCTTTTTTTTGAATAGAATCTATAAAACAATCTTTACACAATATTTGACCAGAATGTTTTCTTTTAATTATAACTTTAGGGTTTTCACATTTACTACATTCCATATTATCACAATGTTTCAACAAATTTAGCTAATTGATTTAATGTATTAACTTCAAAAACTTGAGCCCCCGCATCCCTATAAAGAGAAACACAGCTATCTACTACATCCCATTTATTTTTATCCTCTGGATTTAGAATTATTACTTTTTTAGAATCATTAACCATATCTTCAACTAAATCAACACTTGCAGGTATGCCATGAGATTTAGGTCCTGCCCAATCTCTACAATCAGATAAAAGAATTAAATAAGATTTATTGTTTAATTTAACCATCTTTTTAAATGATTCAAATGCTGTGTACATATTAGAGGTTCCATGAACCATAGAGTTTTTAAGTCTTTTTTCTCTCACTTTTACAAAAGCATTAAGCAAATATTCTTCATTTAAAGCATTAGTAGTCTCAATTACTTTATTATCAAATTCAAAAGTTTTAGATTTTTTAAATGCAGTTTGTGCAGTAAACATTAGCATAAAAAACCAACTACTAATCCATTCACATGATCCACTAATATCATTTAGAAAAATATGTTCGTTTTTTTGATTGCGAGGCTTAGCTTTAACAAGCTCCAAAGGTATTCCACCATATTTTAAATTAGACCTAATAGTTTTACGAATATCAATTTTATTAGTTTTAGCTAAATTTTTTCTTCTAGATATTTTATTTGCAATTTTACGCCCTAATCTTTGACAAATTTCTAACATTCGAGGATCGAATCTATTTAATTTAGTTAAATCTTTATTCAATAATTCTCCTTCTTTTTCAAGTTCTCTTGCCTCATCAAGAGGTGGTTGGCCAGATAATTCTTTAAGTTGTTTATTATTAGCCATCTCTTTTCTAAAAGTTTTTCCCCTCTTTTCTTTTTTAATAATATATTTATTAGATTTAACATCTTTTAAAAAAGATTTATCATTGAATTTATTTTTAAGTTCTGATTCATCATTTAATACACTAGTTTTAAAAATTTCTTCAAAGATTTTATTAAATTTAGGAATATCATATTTATCTTTAATATAAACTGATCTTAAAGCCATTTTAAGATTTTCTTTTTTATCTTCTTTACATAACTCATAAGTATCAATTGCTGATTCTGTACTTCTAACACTAACAGGTAAACCTTCTTCCCGTAATCTTTGAGAAAGATGAACAATATTATTAATCATAATACCTATTTTTTATTGAAAATCTCTTTTAAAACTCTTTTTTTATCAGATTCTGTTTTAACTACAACACCAATACTTTCTTCCAATGCTTCATCAATATTAGACCTTTTTAAAGACATAACTGATTTAATCCAATCAACACTTCCTCTAACTGATGGTTTTTTCATTAAGCTATATGTTCTAATTTTTTGAACCATACCTACAACCTTAGTAATCAAATCATCATGTGCATTAGGAATTTTAGATTTAACAATTTCAATTTCTCTTTCTTTTGAAGGATAAGGAATATATAAAAATAAACATCTATCTTTTGTTTCTTCTAAAAGAGTTCTTTGAGAATTAGAAGTTAATATAACAACTAAATCATTGTTTAAAAAAAATGTTCCTAAATCATTAATTGTTATTTCCTTTTCACCTAATGCCTGAAGAAGAAAACTCTCAACTTCCTCATCTGCTTTATCAATTTCATCAATTAAAAGGATAGAAGATTTATCATTCATAAAAGCAGATAATAACGGTCGTTGAATAAAGTATTCCTCTTTGAAAATCATTGATTCATCAAATTCATTGTTTTTAATAGCTTCTAAATGTAATAACTGTTTTTGATAATTCCATTCACCAACAATTTGTTCAAAAGTAATTCCTTCATAGCATTGAATTCTAAAAAAATCTCTATTAAAACCATCTGAAATCACTTTAGCTAATTCAGTTTTTCCCACTCCTGGAGGCCCTTCAATAAGAATAGGTTTATTTAAAGAAAAAGAAAGAAATAATGTAGTTGAAATTTCAGAATTAGGGACATAATTATTTTTTAAAAGAATTTTATTTATTTCTTTAGTCGTAATATCTTGCAATTTTAAACTTCCAATAAATTAATATAATTAATAATATATTTTTATAATAAATAAATTGTATTGAGATAAATTATGAAAAATTTTAAAAAAAAAACTTATCATGAAAAGATTTAAGAAATATGGATTTAACAGATATGAATTTTCAAAGAGCTAAGTTAAGTAATGTTAATCTTCAAGATGCTGTAATTAGAAATTGTGATTTTACTTGTGCAAATTTTAAAAATTCTAATTTAAAAAATGTTGATTTTAAAGGAATTAATCTTTGTGGAGCAGATATGATTAATTGTGATTTAAGTAATTCAAATCTTGAGGGGTCTGATTTATCTGGAACTATTTTATACCATGCTAAATTAGATAATTCTAAATTATCAAATGCATATATTAGGAACAGATATTGGGAGTATTGATTTTAAAAATGTTAACTTAAAATGTGCAATTACCATGATGGAGAGTATAGAAGAACTAATAAATTAAATTAAAAAATCTTTGGTTTAAATAGCTCAAAGTCTTGTACATATTCTTTACCAGTTAACATAGCTATTTCTGCTTTTTGAAGTTCACTTCCTAAATAAGCAGCATGTTCGAGTCTTGAAACTAATCCTAGTTTTATAATTTTTTCATAAATCTCTTTTGGATATTTACCTTCAATAGAAATATCTGCTTTTAACTTTTTAAAATGAGTAACAACTATTTTACTATCTTCAAAACAAGTTCCATGATCAACTCGAATTTTAAAACTTCCTGCCCTATCTAAAACAAGTTTTTTAAATTCTTCTCCCTCACCAATAGGAACATTTTGACTTTCTTCATCCAAACCTACAAAATCTAATCTTTTATTTTTATCTTTAAAGCTAATTAAGTCAATACCTAAGTTTTTAGGAATTGATGATCTATTTTTTGCAAGAAACATCATTTTAGATGCAATTGCTAATTCATAAACACTTCCAGTAGTTTTTCCACTTTCTTCTACAGTAAAAAGTATTCCACAGCCAAGTTCCATAGCTATTCCAGCGAGTAATGCATTAGATCCAACAGAATCCGTATCCATTAATTCTGTAACATTTCCAACACCAAAAAATACTGGATAAGGATTATTCTTTTTAAATTCATAAACAGATACTACTGATTCTACTATACTATTACTATTTACAGGATCCAAAATTAAATCAGCTAAGAATCTTAATCCTTCACATTTTTTTATTAATTCCTCCATTGATTTTACACGTTCTTCAGGAGTTTCAGGAACTTTACCTTTTGAATAGTTTGTTGGAAGTAAAATAGCTGGAATGTTTTTTTCTTTAAGAATATCTAGTACTTCAGAATAATTACCTAAATCTAAACTTAGAACTAAGTCGATTCCGCATTCTGCAGCTTTAATGATTTCTTTTGGATTTAATGTATCAATACTTAGTGGCCTATCTCCAATAATAGGACGTAATGTATTAATCAAAACAGGAATTTTGTCTGAAAAATCTTCCCCTGCTGCCATTCCTATATCAATCATATCAGCACCAGAAGCTATAAAATATTCACATTTTTTTATTAAATCTTCTTTTGAAAGTGATGGTGCATTTGGTATTTCTGCAAGTACTCTTAATGGAAAATCTTCACCTACTGGAAGATTTCTAATAAGAATATTATTTGGTTTTTCAAGTAATTTCTCTTTTTTAAGAGAATCATTTTCAAAATCCTCTATAAATTTTAAAGCTCTTTTTCTTTTTTCTTCTTCAATTAGTTTATCTGCTGGTTTTGACTCAGAAAGTTCTATTTCATCAATTAAATCTAAAACCATTATCAAATCAGCACAATCTGTTGATCCTTTAAATGAAGGAATATTTAATTCTCTGCTTATTTCTGCAGTATCTTTTCTTATAAGTCCTGGGACTAAAATCATGCTAATATCATCTAATTGATCACTATAATGCATTTTTATTTCTTTTATAATTTTAGAAGGAGTTAAAAAAGCAGCAACTTGTGTATCTGCAACATGAATTAAAACATTATCATCATATGCTTTTAAAACTTTATTAATTAGTGGATATGCTAAATGTCCAGTTACTACAAGAATTTTCATACAAAGGTAAATATACAATTTATACATTAAATAATTTATTATTCTAATAAAATGTTATTAAAAAAAATAAAAAATAATAATAAAAAATATGAAAAATTCTAAATAATATTCATAAAATTTAATATAAAATACTTGATCAATATAGTTAATTAAATTTATTTGTAAAAAAGTGAAAATATAAAACTTTATATAATTTGTAATTTATAATGATTATACATGATAGAATATGGAGGAAAAATAAATGATTGAAATTCGCTTTCATGGACGTGGAGGCCAAGGAGCCGTTACTGCTGCAGAAATTTTAGCAAAAGCAGCTTTTAAAGATGGAAAATATGCCCAAGCATTTCCATTTTTTGGAGTAGAAAGAAGAGGAGCACCTGTAATGGCTTTTACAAGAATTGATGACGAACCAATACGTATAAGATACCAAGTATATAACCCAAACTATGTGTTAGTTTTAGATGATGGATTAACACATGTTGTAGATGTTTTTTCAGGTTTAAAAGATAATGGTAAAATCATTGTTAATACTGATGAAGATTTTAAAAATGGTGGTGATACCGAAGTATATGAAATTGATGCAACAAAGATTGCATTAGATACTTTAGGTATTAACATTGTGAACACCATTATTTTAGGTTATTTTGCTAAAAAAACTGGTGAAGTAAGTATTGAATCAATCATAGAAGTTATAAAAGAAGTTTTTCCTGGAAAAATAGGGGAAAAAAATGCCACAGCTACTATGAAAGCTTATGAGATGGCTTAAACAAAAAAGGCGATTAAAATGGTATCAACTGGTTGTGTTATTAAAGATCCCGGTAACAGTAAAAAAAATAAGACTGGGAGTTGGAGAACTTTCAAACCTGTTCTCGATAAAGAAAAATGTATCGGATGTGACAAATGTGTAATGTTTTGTCCAGATGCAGCTATAAATAAAGATCACGATATAAATTATGATTATTGTAAAGGTTGCGGAATATGTTCTGCAGAATGTCCTGTAAAAGCAATAGAAATGATTAAAGAATAAATTAAGGAGGAAATAAATGACAAAAGAAGTTATGACAGCTAATAAAGCAGTAGCAGAAGCTGCAAGATTAGTAAAACCAAAAGTTATTCCTGTTTTCCCAATTACACCCCAAACATCTATTTCAGAATATTTAGCACAATATGTTGCAGATGGAGATATTGATGCAAAATATGTCAAAGTAGAATCTGAACACAGTGCAATAAGTGCAGCAGTAGGAGCTAGTGGTGCAGGAGTAAGAGTATTTACTGCAACATCTTCACAAGGATTAATGTTAATGCACGAAATTATATTTGCAGCAGCAGGTATGAGAGTACCTATTGTAATGGCAAATGCAAACAGAGCAATATCTGCACCATTGAGTATTTGGAATGATCAACAAGATTCAATTGCTCAAAGAGATGCAGGTTGGTTACAAACTTACGTTGAAGATGCTCAAGATGCATTAGACAGTACTTTAATGGCATACAAAATTTCTGAAAACGATGATGTTTTATTACCGTCCATGGTTTGTTTAGATGGTTTTATTTTAACCCATACTGTAGAACCTGTAGATATTCCAAATCAAGAAGATGTTAATAAATTTTTACCAAGTTACAATCCAAAACATTCATTTCTTGATCCAAAAGAACCAATGACTCTTGGAGCACTTGCAGATCCAGGATATTATTTTGAAGCAAGACATGCTATTGAAATAGGTATGGAAAAATCAATAGATGTTATAAAAAAGACCTGTAAAGAATTTGAAGAAATATTTGGAAGAAAATATGATTTAGTTGAAAATTACAAGTGTGATGATGCTGAAATAGTTCTTGTAGCTATGGGTTCTGTTTGTAGTACCATTAAAGCAGTTATTGATGAATTAAGAGAAGAAGGCGAAAAGATAGGTCTTTTAAAAATAAGGGTTTATAGACCATTTCCAGTTGATGAGATTAATGATGCAATTAAAAATTGTAAAAAACTATCTATTCTCGATAAAAATATTACTTTTGGTATTGGTGGAGCCTTATACTCAGATATAAAAGCTAAAATTAATAAAGAAACCTATGGATTCATAATTGGATTAGGTGGTAGAGATATAACCCCTGATACTATTAAAGAAGTATATGAAAAAACAAAAAATCCAGAAAAAGATGTTACATGGGTTGGACTTAAAAAGGAGGACGATTAAAATGAAATTACCTGAAGAAGAGTTATTATCCTCTGGACACAGAGGTTGTGCTGGTTGTGGTGCTTCTATAGGAGTTAGACTTGCACTTAAAGCACTAGGTAGAAATACTGTAGCTATTTCTGCTACTGGTTGTTTAGAAGTTATGACAACCCCCTATCCTGAAACATCATGGGAAATTCCATGGATACATGTGGCTTTTGAAAACGCAGGGGCAGTAGCTTCAGGTGTTGAAAGTGCTTTAAGAATCCAAGGAAAAGATGATGTTAATGTTGTTGCTTTTGGTGGTGATGGTGGAACAGTAGATATTGGTTTACAATCATTGTCAGGAGCTATGGAGAGAGGACATAATTTAATATACATTTGTTATGATAATGAAGCATACATGAACACAGGAATCCAAAGAAGTGGTGCAACACCTTTTGGAGCTAGTACTACAACATCTCCACAAGGAAAAAATAGTTTTGGGGAAGACCAACATAAAAAAGATATGCCAATGATTATGGCAGCACATGGAATTCCTTATGTAGCAACCGCATCTATTTCATATCCTCAAGACTTTATGAAAAAAGTAAAAAAAGCTGCAGAAATTGATGGACCTGCATATATCCATCTAAATCAACCATGTACAACTGGTTGGGGATACGACTCTTCAAAAACTATTGAATTAGGTAAATTAGCAGTAGAAACTGGAGCTTGGATATTATATGAAATTGAAAATGGTGAATTTAACCTCACACATAATTTAAGAAAAAGAAAACCAGTTACTGATTATTTAGGCGCACAAAAAAGATTTAAACACTTACAAGACAAAGAAAAAGAAGAAATTCAAAAATACATCGATGCACAATGTGCCAAAGTTGGAATAGAATAAATATTAATTATTTTATTCCTAAATTTAATATTACTTTACTTAATTTTTATTCTTATTTTAAAAAAATATATTAACTAATTTTTACAAAATTTAATTTATGAAAATTTTTAAAGGTTAAATTTTGATTAGTGAAAAAACTATTATAAAAACAGTATCTGAACTTTATAAAAAAGCAGTCATCAATCTTAATGAAGATATTAAAATATCATTAGAAGATGCGCTAAAAAGTGAAGATAATGAACTTGCTCGACTAAATATACAAACTATTTTGAAAAATATTGAACTTGCTGAAAAAAATAATATTCCTATGTGTCAAGATACAGGTCTCCCCATAGTTTTTGTGAAACTTGGAAATGTTGAAGTAGAAAATCTAAAAAGTTCTATTGAAAAAGGAATTGAAAAAGCAACAGAAGAAGTTCCATTAAGACCAAATATTGTAGACCCTTTAACAAGAAAAAACACAAACAACAACATTGGAAAGTACATTCCTCCAATTGATATTGAATTAATTGATAAAGACTACATTGAAATAACTATTTTTCCAAAAGGATTTGGTTCTGAAAATAATAATGCTCTTAAAATGGCATTACCTAGTGAAGGAGAAAAAGGAATTAAAGATTTCGTTGTTGAAACCGTTTTAAAAGCAAAAGGAAAACCCTGTCCTCCAACGATAATAGGAGTAGGTATTGGTGGAACATCAGATTTAGCTATGAAATTAGCTAAAAAAGCATTATTAAAAAATATATCTGAAAAAAATCCAGACCCTACTTTAGAAACATTAGAAAAAGAAATAAAAGAGAAGATAAACGAATCAGATATCGGACCAATGGGACTTGGAGGTAAAACTACAACATTGGATGTTAAAATTATTAAAGCTCATACACATACTGCAGGTTTACCAATTGGTGTTTGTGTTCAGTGTTGGGCTAATCGATATGCCACAGAAAGGATATATGATAATTAAATTATTCGATATCCTCCTTAATAGTTTCAATATCAGGTCTATGATTTGTTTTAATAAATATTGTCCTAGTACCGATACTTACAACTCTATCAGCTATTCTCTCAAGGGATCTTGCAATAAAAATAAGATGAATAATTCCTAAAGTATTTTCTGTTTTTTTAGCAAGTAAATTAGTTGTTTGATCTAAAATTGAGTCAAATAAATCATCAACTTTATTATCTTCATAACCTAACTCTTTAGCCATTTTTAAATCTTGATTTGAATATGTTCTACTCCCTTTAGTTAACATAATTTGAACATAATCTGCCATATACTGTAAATCATATAATAATTTATCTGGAATATCCACATCTTGAATTAATTCTGATGATTCAGCTATATTAGCAGATAAATAACTAATTCTTTTAGCATGACTAATTATCCTAATAGTTGATTCAATAAACATCAAATCACTAGCTAATGGTTGTTCTACAGCAATGAATTTTATACATTTTCTTTCAAGTTCATATCCTAAAACATCAACTTCTTTACTTTTTTCAATTATATCATCTGCTATTCCTTTATCAAAATCTTCTAATAGCAGGATAGCTTTTCTATTGTATTCCAATATAATATCAAATAATTCTCCAACTTCATCTTTTATAGATTTTATTCTATCTCTAAATAATACACTTGGGTATTTCTTATGTGGCATAATAATCACTTATCCAAATCTTCCTGTAATATAATCTTCAGTTTTTTGTTCTTTAGGGCTAACAAATAGTTGATCAGTGTAATCACTTTCAATTAATTCCCCACTTAAAAAGAAAGAGGTATATTCTGAAACTCTTGTTGCTTGTTGCATATTATGAGTTACCATAACTATAGTATAATCGTTTTTAAGCTTATGAATTAGATCTTCAATTTTTAATGTAGATATGGGATCTAATGCAGAACAGGGTTCATCCATTAATATAACTTCTGGATTAACAGCTATTGTACGAGCTATACATAATCGCTGTTGCTGACCTCCAGATAATCCCATTGCAGAATTGTCTAATTTATCTTCAACTTCATCCCAAATAGCTGCAGCTTTTAAACTATCTTCAACAATTTGTTCAATAATCTCCTCATCAGTTTCACCATGAATCCTTAAACCATATGCTACATTTTCAAAAATAGATTTAGGAAAAGGGTTAGGTTTTTGAAAAACCATTCCTACTTTTTTTCTTAAGTTAACAACATCTACTTTAGAATCATAAACATCTTTATCATCTAATAATATTTTACCATCATGTTGAAAAGTAGGTATTAGATCATTCATTCTATTTACAGAACGTATAAAAGTGGATTTACCACAACCTGAAGGTCCAATAAGAGCAGTTACTGAATTTTCTGGTATAGACATGTTAATATTTTTTAAAATATGAGATTCACCAAAGCTAACATTTAAGTTTTTTACTTTAATTTTCATTTTATCCTCCTTATTTACCCATAATCTTTTTTTGATAATTTTCAACTAGGATATTCGTAGAAACAGTTAAGATTAATACAATAATAATAAGTACAGCTGCAGTACCATAAGCATTTTCTAAAGAAATACCTTCAGTAGCTAAAATATATAAATGTAAAGGTAATGGTCTTCCTGGATCAAACAAAGAAATTGGTATAGCCAATGAAGAACCTACTGCATACATAACTGCTGCAGCCTCAGATATTGCTCTTGTAATAGCAAGTATAACTCCAGTAATAATTCCCGGAATAGCTGCAGGTAAAACAACATTGAAAATTGTTTGTAATTTTGTAGCTCCAAGACCATAGCTTCCCTCTTTATAAGAACTAGGAATTGAAGATAAAGTAACTTCAGACACTTGAAAAATAGTTGGTAAAGCCATTAAAGCAAGAACTAATCCACCTGATAATATTGACCAACCAATGCCCATGAACACAACGAAAAATGCTAATCCAAATAAACCAAAAATTATTGAAGGAATTGAAGCAAGTGTTTCAGCACCAAAGCGAATAAATTTAATTAATTTCTGATTTTTAGCATACTCTGACATATAAATAGCTGCACCTACTCCTAGTGGTGTAGCTATTAGTGCTGCAATAATTGTTACATATAAACTAGAAATAATCATTGGGAAAATTCCACCTTCTTTCCCAGATTCTAAAGGACTTGTAAAAAGGAATTCTAAATTAATTGCAGGAAGTCCCCTTATAATCACATAACCAAGAATAATTATTAATATTAATAAAGTAACAATTCCAGATAATACAAAAACAACATTCATTATTTTTTGTGATGTTTTAGGAGACCATAATCTTCTAAAATTCATAATGTCCCCCCTCCAATATCCATTCCATGTTTATTTTGTATATAATTTGCAATAATTAGTAGAATAATAATAATTATAAATAATATTACTGCAGTTCCAAATAAAGCATTATAATGTAATCCTGTTGCATAACCCATCTCTAATGCAATATTTGTGGTTAATGTTCTAACTGGGTCAAAAATAGATCCTGGAATTTGTACTACATTTCCTGCAACCATGATTACAGCTAATGTTTCCCCAATTGCCCTACCAATGCCTAAAATTATTGCAGTAACAATACCAGGTAATGCTGCTGGAAAAATTATAAGTCTAATAGTTTGCCAATTGGTTGAGCCTAAACCAAAAGAAGCTTCTTTAAAGTCATGGGGAACTGATTTAATAGCATCTTGAGAAACTGAAATTATAGTTGGTAATATCATAACAGCAAGTATTAAACTAGCTGTAAAAATACTAAATCCAGTTCCTCCAAAATATTCCCTTACTAATGGGACTAAAACAGTTAATCCAAAAAAACCATAAACAACAGAAGGTATTCCAGCTAATGTTTGAATAACAGGTTTTAAAAAAATTTTAACTTTATTTGGAGCTATTTCTTCCATGAAAAAAGCACATAGCAAAGATAAAGGAACCGCCATCATTAAAGCTAAAAATGTTACAAAAATAGAACCCAGTATCATTGTAAAAACACCAAAATTATCATCATTAGGAGACCATTCCATCCCAAACATAAATCTGAAAAATCCATATTCCTGGAATGCTGGAAGTGCTTCCATAACAATAAAAATTAAAATTGTAAATATGATTATAATAGAAAAAATAGCTGTAATAAATAACCCTTTTTCAATTAAGAATTCATTAATCTTTTCACGATTCATAAATATAATCCCATAATTTTTATAAAAGTATATGATAAAAACTTAATAATTTATTCCTTATTTTTAATTAATATTACAAGTATAAAATTATTATGTTTTAAAAAAATTTAAAAACAAAAGTTTTTATTAATTAGAAGATTTAATTATTTTCTCTTCTTGTAAAACTTTTGATCCTTCATCAGACATAACCCAGTCAATGAATTTTTTTACTTCATCTGTTGGTTCACCTTTAGTTATAAATAAAAATGGTCTTTGAAGTTCATATGAATTATCAGCTATTGTTTCTTCTGAGGGAGCTACATTATTTACAGATACAGTTTTAACATCATCACTCATATGAGCAAATGATACAAAACCAATTGCATTTGGGTCTTGTGATACTGATTGTTTAACTGCTTCAGTAGAACTTTGTACAATAGCATCATCTTTAATTTTAGAATCACCCATTATAATACTTTCAAATGCATCTAATGTACCAGAACCATCTTCACGAGTAACAACATGAATTTCAGCATCATTGCCACCAATTTCATTCCAGTTTTTTATTTCTCCAGAAAATATTCCTTTAAGTTGATCTTTAGATAAGTCAGAAACTTCATTTTCATTATTAACACCTATAACAATCCCATCTTTACCTAATTCATAAGTTTTTAATCCTTCTTTTTCACCATCATCTAATTCTTTAGAACTAGTACCAATTTGAGCAGACCCATCTTTAGCACTTTTAATTCCAACACTTGATCCTCCACCTTGAACATTAATTTTACTATCTTTATGAGATTCACTATATACTTCCACTAATTTTTCAGCTGTAGGTTGAACAGAAGTCGAACCAACAATGTTAATAGTTGAAGATTGACTGGATACAAGGATTGCACCAACAATCACAACAACAAATATTCCAATTAAGAATAATAACTTTTTACTAATTTTCATTTTTAATCACAATCTAAAATTTCATTTATTCACTTATAAAGCTTATTATTTTGTGAATAAAAATTCCTAAAAAGTGAAATAAAATAATAAAAAAATAGCTATTTTACATTAAAATTCACAAAATAGGAAATTTAAATAAACTAGTAAAAAATAAATAATTATATGAAAATGAAGATAATGAATTAAAAATTATTAAAATTTATTAAATAATATGATTATAAATTTAAAAAATATTAAAAAAATCACTCCCTAAATGTGCGAGGAGTGTTTGATCTTGGAATATTTTTATGAAATTCCCCAGAAATATCAACGATTTCAACACAAATATCACCAATACGTTCAAAAGCTTTTATAACTCTAGATAAATATATAAAATAATTAGAACGATCAGTATCATCAAAAGAAGTTTCAGCCATTTGAACAGCTATTATATTCATAGAACTATTTTGAAGAGTATGTAATAATTCTTCTAAATCCATTATATCTCCTTTTAATTCTATTTTACCTTTTAAAAAAGAATCCATAGATAAAATAATCATCTTTTTAGAAGCTTTATATAACTTTTTTATATTTTTCAAAATATCTTCATCAACTTCATAAACATCATTAAGAGCAAACTTAGCAATGTGACCACAATAATCTCCAATTCTCTCTAAATCATATGCAACTTCATTAAAAATAACAGATTTAGAAAAAGAAGGTTCTTTATTAATACTAACAATAGTTTCAACAGAATTTCGAATTTTATCAAAAAGATTATTAGTAACATAATCCATTTCTAAAGCTTCTTGAGCTTTTTCAGGATCATTTTCAACAATAGAGAGAAATGAAATTTCAAGCTGGTTTTGAACATGTAAAGACATATTGTTTAACATTTCATTAATTAAAATATTACCAGACATGTCTTTTGAAGGAAGATTTAATCCAAGAGATTCTACAGCTTGTTCATAACTTTTTAAATCAACTACATAAGCTTTTTTAACAATTTCTTCGTCAATTAAAGGTTTTAAAAGTTCAGTAACATAACGTCGTGTAATCCCTAACCTATCAGCTATTTCTTCTTGTGTAGAAGGGTTTTCATATAAAATAAAATCCAAAATATCTTTTAAAGTTGTATTTCTTTTTTTTGTCATTTTAATATTAAAAATTTAATTTGAAGGTATTATTTTAGCATCTTCAATGATTTTAGTTCCTTCACTAGATTTAACCCACTCAAGAAATTCAGAAGTAGCATTTGAATAATCTTTATTAACTAAAAACAAAAATGGTCTTTGTAATTCATACTGCCCATTAGCTATATTCTCTTCAGAAGCAACAATACCATTAATTTTTACAGGTCTAACCTCATCACCCATATGAGCAAGAGACATATATCCAATAGCCGCATCATCTGATGCAACAGCTTGTTTTACAGATTCTGTAGAACTTTGAACAATAGCATCATTTTTAATATCCTTATCATCCATTACAATACTTTCAAAGGCACTACGAGTACCAGAACCATCTTCACGAGTAATAACATGAATTTCTTCATCATTACCCCCTAATTCTTTCCAATTATTGATTTCACCAGAAAATATTTTTTTAAGTTCATCAGTTGTTAAATCATCCACAGGATTACTATTATGAACCCCAACTACAATTCCTTCCTTACCAATTTCAACAACATCTATATTTTTAATTTCATCATCTGATAGCTCTTTAGAACTCATACCAATATCAGCTAGTCCTTGAGAAGCAGATCTAATACCCATTCCAGATCCACCACCTTGAACATTAATTTTAATGTTAGGTTTATTTTTGGAATATTCTGTAGTTAATTGCTCTGCAAGAGGTTGAACTGAAGTAGAACCTGCGATATCTATTCTTTCAACATTTATACCTGATAAAACTGAAAAAATTAAAAATAAAACGATTATTATAGATAATATTCCAAAAATTTTTCTCATAGTATCTCAAAAAACTAATTCTTTTTAAGACCAGTAATCCTTATTCCGCCTTTACGGGATTTATGTTTAATATTAAGACTAATAAGCAAAGCAGTTAATCTTTCAACAGTTCTAGATTGTTCAAGTAATCCACAATCAACACAAACAACACCTGGAATTTTTTCGATCAATTCAGCAGCTATTTTTTTAGCTTCATCATCATCTCCAGAAATTAAACAATCACAATCAACTTCTTCTTTAAAATCCATCAGAGAATGAGAACAAATATTATTAAGTCCAGAAACAACCTTAACACCAGTCCCTTTTAAAATATCCTCAGTTCTCTCAGCAGCTGATCCACCCCATAAACTGAAATATTTAGTTGGTTTTCCCCCAATAGTAGATTCTAAAGGAACAGTAGCATCAATAAGAACTTTATCTTTAACATAATCCTTAACAGATGCAACAGTCGGTTGTTGAGCTACAATAGGAACAGTTAAAATTATAATATCAGCTCTTTTTGCAGCTTCAGGATTAGTGAATCCAAACACATTATCAATATTTTCATCTTCAAGGAAAAGTTTGATTTCTTCGGCCGCACGTTCAGCCTTATCAGCTTTACGAGAACCTATGAAAACTTCTTCGCCAGCTTGAACTAAACGAATAGCTACACCCAAACCTTGATCTCCAGTACCACCAAGTACAGCAACTTTAATATAAATTCCCCCAATAAATACTAGCCATTTCTAGCTAATAATCAATTATTTTATATATATTTAAATAAATGTTAATTTAAGCTTAAAAAATTATATAAACTATAAAATTAAAGATATAATTGTATATACCTTTATTGTTTAAATCAAAACATTTATAAAAATAATATAAATCTTATTGTATTTAAAAACAGCGATTATAGGAAATAATTAAAAAATAGACATATAAGGATTTTTATGAAAGATAACCCTTTAAGAATAGAACTTTTGAGAAATAGTGATAAAGATTCAATAAAAATAATTAATGAAACTGAATTTAAAAGTATTTATAAATTTGATTTTAAAAATTCAGGAAAAGGACAAATGATAAGTTATGAAGTATTTCCAGGAATACATCTTATAAACATAGACATTAATGGTTTTAACTTAGATAAGATTTTTAGAAAAACAGAAGATAAAGAAATCACAATAAATCATTGCAGAAAAGGAAGGTTTGAATGTAATTTCTATGGAAAATACCAATATTTACATGAAGGGGATTTGGTTGCTTCTACAAAAAATACTAAAGGTCAATATTCAGGATTTCCACTAGGGTTTTATGAGGGAATAGAAATTTTTATAGATATAAATATTGCAAAAAAATATTTAAATAATATATTAGGATATTCTTTTGATTTAGATGAATTATATAATAAAATATGCCAAAATGATAATTTTTTGTTATTTAAAGCAAGTGAAAGGATAGAACATATTTTTAATGAGCTCTATTATGTTGATGAAAAAATTCAAATTATGTATTATAAATTAAAGATTTTAGAACTTTTTTTATTTTTAAAAATCACACCATTAAATGATATAAGAGGGGATATTCCTCATCTATCTAAAAAACAGGTAGATACAATTAAAAAAATCAAAAAAGAAATAATTAAAAATATTAATGAACCTATAACACTAAATGATTTATCTAAAAAATATAAAATCAGTAATACATCTTTAAAAACTTCTTTTAAAACTATTTATGGTAAACCATTGTTTACTTGGAGAAAAGAATACCGTCTTCAAGAAGCAAAAAGATTATTAAAAGAAAGTGGAAAAAAAATCAGTCAGATAGCTAGTGATGTAGGTTATAAAAATTCTAGTAAATTTTCAGCAGCTTTTAAAGAATATTACAATATTACTC
This sequence comes from Methanobacteriaceae archaeon, assembly GCA_020854915.1. Taxonomy (GTDB): domain Archaea; phylum Methanobacteriota; class Methanobacteria; order Methanobacteriales; family Methanobacteriaceae; genus JAHKLT01. Next base: position 24,116 of record JAHKLT010000068.1, read on the forward strand.
CTCGAGAATATCGTTTAAAAAAGAAATAAATATAAACTATTTTAATGTCTTTTTGGATTATTTTGTCTTTTTAGTTCAATAATATTTATATACTTTATCAATTTTATAAATTATTAAAAGAAAAATAATTAATAATGAATCTTTTTTAGATAAGGTTTAGTTATTTCCTTATTTTACTGTTATTTTTCTTTATAATAAACAAATATGCTTTTAAAAAACTTCAAAATAATATTGTCCTTTTGGATTTATGTTGTTTTAGGTAAGCCTAAATAATTGTTAATTAGAATTAATATGAGAGGATAAGATGATAAAATATGAAAAAAATAAAAATAAGTTTTTAAACCTAATAAGTTTCTCAGGAAACTATAAATACTTTACAGTCATAGGTTGTATACTATCAGGAATTAGTGCTGTTTTAGGACTCGTTCCATTTATATACATATGGAAATTAATAGAAGAAATAATAATTGTAATGCCTAACTTTTCAAATTCTGAAAATTTAATCCAATATGGTTGGAAAGCTCTGGAATATAGTCTACTGTCAATGGGAATTTATTTTATTGGTTTAATGTTCACTCATTTATCAGCATTTAGAAATGAAAGAAATATGAAAACCATAACTATGAACCATTTAGTAACACTTCCATTAGGTTATTTTTCAAGACACAATAGTGGTAATATACGTAAAATTATAGATTACAGCGCTGAAAAGACCGAAGGATTTTTAGCTCATTCATTACCTGATTTAGTAGGTGCAATTGTAACCCCAATGGCTTTTATAGTGCTATTATTTAGTTTTAATTGGTTATTTGGATTATTATCAATTATTCCAATGGGTATAGGTTTTTTATTCCTTATGAGTATGATGAATTCTGCAAAAGAAAGTATGATGCTAAAATATCAAAAATCTTTAGAAAATATGAACTCAGAAGCAGTTGAATATGTAAGAGGAATTCCAGTTACAAAAACATTTCAACAAACAATTTATTCTTTTAAAAATTTCCACAAAACAATAAAAGATTATAGTAAACTTGTTTTAAACTTTTCTATTTCAGGTCAAGTTCCATATACTGCTTTTACTGTTTCAGTTAATGGATTTTTTGCATTGTTAATACCTGCAGGATTTTTGTTAATGGGTTCTGTTTTTAATCCAAAATTACTTTTAGATTTATTATTCTATATGATTTTAACACCTTTAGCATCATTGATAATGAATAAAGTAATGTTTACAAGTCAAAACTGGATGTTAGCTAAGCAATCTCTTATAGCAATTGAAGATATATTAGATGAAAAACCATTAGAAAAATCTAAAAATCCTCAATCAATTACAAAGCATTCAGTTAAATTTAAAGATGTTTCATTTAAATATCCTGGAAATAAAGTAGAAACATTAAAAAATATTAATTTTGAAATAAATGAAAACGAAACAATAGCTTTAGTTGGGCCATCAGGAGGAGGAAAAACTACAATAGCTACATTAATTCCAAGATTTTGGGATGTTGATAAAGGTGAAATATTAATTGGAGATAGTAATATTAAAAATATCCAAGAAGAAGAATTAATGGATAATATCTCTTTTATTTTCCAAAATACTCAGCTATTTAAAGATAGTATACTGAATAATGTTTTAATTGGTAAAAAAGGTGCAAGAAAAGAAGAAGTAATGAAAGCATTAAGTTATGCCCAATGTGATGACATCATTGAAAAATTACCTGATGGAGTAGATACAGTTATTGGTAAAAAAGGAGTTTATTTATCTGGAGGAGAACAACAAAGAATAGCTTTAGCTCGTGTAATCTTAAAAGATGCACCTATTATTATTTTAGATGAAGCTACTGCATTTGCAGATCCAGAAAATGAATATCAAATACAAAAAGCTTTTGAAAATATAACAAAAGGAAAAACTGTATTAATAATTGCACATCGTTTATCAACAATTGAAAATGTAGATAAAATCCATGTTATAGATTCTGGAGAAATTATAGAATCTGGAACACACAGTGAACTTATCAATTTAAATGGTTTCTACAAAAATATGTGGGAAAACTATAATGAATCTGTACAATGGAAGGTCAAAAGTGATGATGAAGAGATAGTTTTTGAAAGTGAAGAAAAGGAGAGTGATATTAATGATAGCCGAGTTTCTATCTAATACTTTTGCATTAAGTGAAAATGGAAGCGAAAGTCTAAAAAAAGGAGTATTATATACTGTTCTTTTAGATATTGTATTAATGTTTCCTATAAGTTTATTTATTCTATTTATAGCCCAATACATACCAAATAATCTAGTAACTATGAAATTAGATTTTATATGGTTTATAGTACTAATTTTAATAATACTAGCATTAATTTATATATTAAAATCAAAACAATATGATTTCATTTATACAACAACATATAAAGAAAGTGAAATTAGAAGAGTGAATCTTGCAGAACAATTACGTAAATTACCAATGTCTTTTTTTGAAAATAAAGATCTATCTGATTTAACAACAACTATAATGGGAGATTGTGCTGATTTAGAACATGTATTTTCACATGCAATTCCAGAACTTGCAGGCTCTATTATCTCACTTGCAATTTTATCAATAGGTATTATAATTTTTAATCCAACAATGGGTGTTGCTTTATTATGGGTTGTTCCGGTTTCATTTATAATAGTACTTATTTCAAAATCTTTACAAGAAAAAGGTGGAGCAAAAGTATTAGGGATAAGAAGAATTGCAGCTGATGGGATTCAAGAATGTTTAGAAACAATCAAAGAATTAAAAGCTTATTCACATGAAAACAAATATTTAAAAGGATTGAATAGAAAAATAAAAAATGTTGAATCACAATGTATTAAAACAGAAGTATTTACAGGAATATTTGTAACTATAGGACAAATGTTTCTTAAATTAGGAATTGTTTCAGTAATGTTAGTTGGAAGTATAATGCTTGTTAATGAGGATATAAGTTTGTTTGTATTTTTAATATTTTTAATATCTGCAGCATTTCTTTATTTACCACTACAAGGAGCTTTAGAATATTTAGCTGAAATATTTATAATGGGTTCTAAAATTGATCGAATGAAAGATATTGAAAATCAAGCTTATCAAAAAGGTTTAGAAAATTATCCTAATAAAGGTTATGATATCGAATTTAAAGATGTTAATTTTAATTACAAAGAAGATAAAAATGTTTTAAAAAATATTAATTTTACTGCAAGGCAAGGGGAAGTTACTGCACTTATAGGACCTTCAGGTGGAGGTAAAAGTACAATTTCTAAATTAGCTGCAAGATTCTGGGATGCAAATAGTGGAAAAATAACTCTTGGAGGAATTGATCTAAACACTGTTGATCCAGAAGCTCTTTTAAAAAATTATGCAATTGTTTTCCAAGATGTAGTCTTATTTGATGATACAGTTATGGAAAATATAAGAATAGGAGCTCGTGGAGCAAGTGATGAAGAAGTTTTAAAAGTTGCAAAACTTGCAAGATGTGATGAATTTGTAAAAGATCTTCCAAATGGATATGATACTTTAATTGGAGAAAATGGTTCATTATTATCAGGGGGAGAACGTCAAAGAATTTCAATTGCAAGAGCTTTACTAAAAGATGCACCAATAATTCTTTTAGATGAAGCAACAGCCTCATTAGATGTAGAAAATGAATCTGAAATTCAAAAAGCATTATCTATTTTAATAAAAAACAAAACAGTACTTGTAATAGCTCATAGAATGCGTACTATAGCTAATGCCGATAAAGTTGTAGTTTTAAAAGAAGGAAAGATCTACGAACAAGGATCTCCTAAAGAACTCATTGAAAAAGAAGATAGTTTATATAGAAACATGGTTGAAATACAAAATAAAGCAGGAAAATGGAAAGTTTAAATATTTTCCTATTTCTTTTTATTATTTAATAAATTATTTGAAACAAACTCAATATCTTCAGCAGAACTATTAATATTTACATCATCCTTTTTATTTTTTATTTTAGGATCCTTTTTATTTTTTATTTTAGGTTTATTAAGTTTATGAGAATTATTTTCGCTATTAGAACTTTTTTGATTAAAGCCTTCCTCATATTTTACTTTTTTAAGTTTTAAATCACCTAAATCTTCCATATTAATCTTTTGAGAATTAGTATTAGAATTATATGCTTCAAAAGTTAATTTCAATATTAAATATATTAAAATTAAAAAAGCTAGTATAGCTAAATAAAAATCAAGTACTGAATAAAGCCCCTTATATAAATCAACAATAGGATTATCTAAATCAACAAAACCTTTAAATAAAAATATTAAACCAGCAAAAGCTAATAAAATACCATCATTCCTTTTAATTTTTGTTGTTTTTAAAAACATTGGATATATACTAATAACCAATGTAGAAATTCCTAAAATACGATATAGATTATTACTAACTAATCCTTGAAGAAATAAATAAACATCTAAAAAATCATCAGGAAGAAAACCCCATTCTGATAAAAATGCTAAAATCAAAAGAAATTGAATAATAACTATTATAACTAATGGAAAGACATAAATTAATTCATTTTCGAACTTATTAATATCTGCTTTTTTAATTGATTTTTCTAAGAATTCTGATAAAAAATTATAAATAATAGAAGCAATAACTGAGCCAATCACAGTACCGGTGACTCCTAAAACACTAGTAGTTATTGCAACAATACCAGAAATAATTCCAGCCAATAAAATTTTAGAATGCATAACCATATTATCACTTTTTAAAAAGGATGAAAAATATTATATTTTTTAATTAAATTAAATTTTTTTAAAATAAAAAAATTAAAAATTTAAAATAAAAATTCAAGCCTTAGGGGGGATTCGAACCCCCGACTTCTACCTTACCAAGGTAGCGCTCTACCAGCTGAGCCACTAAGGCAGTCGGTTAAAAATTATTTAAAAAAAATTATGATAAATGCAGGGGAAGGGATTCGAACCCTCGAAGGCCTACACCAGAGGATCTTAAGTCCTCCCCCTTTGGCCGCTCGGGCACCCCTGCATACAATATAAGATTACACTTCCTAATATATAAAGGTTATTATAATCTGAATTATATTTTTTATTATTTAAGCACTATTTTATTAAAATACTATAAATTTTTGTAGTTTATTACTAAAATCATACAGATTTTTTAATAAATGAGAAGTAGAATTAACACCATAAAATTCTACTTCCCAACACCATTTTTTTAACCACCAAAATTTTAAAAATAGTATCAAAGAATAAATCTTTGACAATTAATATTTTTTTAATTAAACTATATAAAATTATTGATATGTATTTTTTATAATTAAAAAAATTATGACATTTAAAAATAATATTTTCTAAAAATAATTAATTTTCTTTTAAAACTGATAATACTAAAAAGAAATAAGTTTTATAGTAAAAGAATATATATTATTATTGAATAAAAGTAATAATAAAGTATTATTTTAAATATTCTTTTGGTGTTAAATTGAAAATAGATTCAGATGAATGCGCTCTTTGCGATATATGTTTAAAATTTTGTCCTGAAAATGCTATAATCAAAAAAAGATTTAAAATAGTAATAACAGATGATTGTACTGATTGTAAAAAATGTTTAGATATTTGTCCTGTTGGTGCAATTCATACTGAATAATATTATAGGTAAAATCATGAAAAAACCAAAATTTACATTAGTAGATTACTTAATCATAATAGGTATCATTTGTGCAATAGGATTTGCATTCATACATATTGCTACAGATAATGAAGAAGAATCAGTATCTTTTGATTCATCCACACTAAATAAAATAGGTGAAAAATATTTATCTTTCTATAAAGAAGGTAAAGTAGTAAAAACAACAGTAACAGGACAAAATGCCACAAATAATCAAGAAATAGAAGTTACAGGAGAAGTTGAATGGATAGATGAAGGAAAATCATCGAGTACGAAAATATTAATAAATTCTAATGGTAATCGCCTTATTGCTGGACTATATGAAGATGTTCCAGAAGCAGACATATACATAGAACAAATATCTCTTGAAACAACATCAGAAAAATACAATAATATAACAGATGTTACTTTAAAACCAAAAAATATTAATCAAATTAATGAATTATTACCGGAATTAGACAATAATACATATTACGAAATAACAACAACAATAGCTTTAGATGAAGTAGATGATATAAAAGTACAAGAATTATTAAATAATTTATCTAGTGAAAACAAAAGAGTTTCTATAAAACCTTCAACTTCGGGACTTGAAAACCAATTAATAATAACTAGAGCAACACAAGATGAAATAAATACTGCAAATGATTTACTCGAAAGTCAAGAAGGTGTTAGTGAAGAGATAATTGTTAGAATCTATAATTCAACACCTGAAGATATAAATATTATCAAAAATGATTCAAACGTTAAAAATATAAGAGAGATAAGCTAATATGAGTTATTTATATTTAAAAATTACTTCATTAATCAATAGATTAACAAATATTGTTCTTAAAACATTTTTATTTAAATTAATATTTAATATTCTCAATTTTTTTGAAGATCAATTTTTAAATAGCTATTTTAAAAAATTATATCCAAATAAATCATTTTTATCTTTTTTAAAAAAAAGTAATTTTTTAAATAAATACATTTTCAGTCCATTAATATTATTATTTATTTTTGCAGTATTTCTAATACTCTCAATTAATCCTATTAGTGAATCATTAACTATTAATCTAATAATAGCTTTTATATCATTTTTTATTGGAGTATATTTCATTCCTAAATTATTTTTTAATAATAAAAAAAAATATAAAATAATAAGCTTCAAAACAAAAGACATATATTCTATAGGATTTTGCTTAATAATTATTGGGCTTCTATTTTTCTTAATAAGTATTGCTTCTGTTGGGGGAATACCCTTATTACAACCATCAATTAGATATTTATTAAAACCGGCATTAACAATGCCAGTATTTTTAATGATACCTGGAATTTGTTTAATTGGTAGTGTTTATATCCAAAAATACAAAAATAAAGAAATAAATAGATCCCAAGTAAGATTTAGATTTGTTTTACTCATTATTTTAGGAACATTAATACTATTAACATTAGGTTATAGAACACCACTAATAGCTATTTTATTAATCATGATAATAATGGGTTATTATGGTGAAATCTTAGAATTATGGGAAGTTATATTTGGAGCAGTTTTGGGAGTGGCTACGATAATAGGAATTGGATACTTCCGTTCACTTGGAGAATATGTAATTAGTTCTAATACTGATCCATTTTATAGTTTAAAAAGTAGAGCTGATTTTACACTGCATGTTTTAGATATGCTTAATTTTATAAGTGGAGATTATGGATTAACTCATGGGAAATTGCTATTAAGTTCAATTCCTGGAAGTGAATTAGGACCTAGAATGATGATTGGAAAATTAATAGCTTGGAGAACTGAAGTAACTGTTACACCAACATTAATAGGTCAGATGTTAGTTGATTTTGGAAAAACAGGTATGATTTTAGGAATGGGACTACTTGGAGCTCTTTTAGGAATTGGTTTTAGAATAGTCCAAATAACTAAAGATTATTTTTTCATAGCTTTGTATAGTCTAATTTTTGCATATGCTATTGTTGGAGTCGAAACTGGAATTTTAGATATACAAGTTATCTTTTATTATGCAATAGCTATTTTAATTTATCTTGTTGTTATAGTAAAAAACATTAAAACAAATGAATAAAAATTTTATTAAATAAAAGGAATTAAATTTAGGAATTATTTTTAAATTAGAATTAAAATAATGAATAATTAATGTTTAAATAGCTATTATTAATATAATAATTAAAATTTACTTTTTTAGAATATAAAACATTAATATATCAAGGTGTCCGATAATTTAATTTTTTCTGAGGATATACAATGCTTATTTTATATTGTTTGATAGTGTACAAATGATATTTCATAAAAGTACACTTTTATTATTAATAATTTTTAATTTAGAGTCTTTTAAACCAGAAT
>JAHKLT010000042.1 GCA_020854915.1 Methanobacteriaceae archaeon
AAGACCCCATTCTTTCTGCTCAATATTAGACTTAACCAAAACCATAAAAAACACCCTAAAAAATAAACACACTATTAAATAAATATAGTAAAACCTAATATATAAAATTAACCCAAAATAAGAATTATGGCCAAGACTCATTATGTAGCTATTTTCTTTTTTAATCCTTATTTATAATCAAGGTGTCTGATAAATTAATTTTTTTTAAGGACACACAATGCTTATTTTATATTGTTTGATAGTGTATAAATAATATTTCATAAAAGTACATTTTTATTATCCTTAATTTTTATTTTAGAGTTTTTAAATTGGAATATTTATATTTTTTAGCGATAAAAATGAAAATTCCATTAAATTCCGATGAAAAAACCTTATATGTACAACTACTTAAAACAAAAATTATTCAATTTACTCTCAAAATGGAAAGACTACAGAAGACAAAGATGGAAAATAGAAGAAACATTCAAATTCCTAAAAGAAGAATTAAAAATGAAGAATATAAATCCATATACAAAGCGTTCTGTTTATAAACACGTTTATTTAAATGTACTTTTAATAGGTATCCTAATAAGTAAAGGTTATAATAAATTGAAGAAATTTCCATAACACTAGTAAATTTCACATAAATCAGACACCTTGTTTAGGATATATTTGGGCTAAAATATTTATAAAAAGATTAGAAAAAATTAACCTAAATCATTAATTTTTTCCTCTTGAAATTGCTGTTGGCCCAGTTCTAGCTATTTTAATAATTCCATGATTTTTTAATAATTCAAGTAAAGAATTCAGCTTTTTAGGATTTCCTGTAACTTCAAGAGTTATATTATCATCACAAACATCAATAATTTCTGCATTATAAATATTTGCATATTGGATAATTTCAGATCTACTTATTTCATTTTTTACTTTAACTTTTACTAAGCATAATTCTCTTTGTACTAATGTTTCTTGTTCTAAATCTTTTACTTTAACAACATCAACTAATTTGTTTAATTGTTTTGTTACTTGTTCTAAAACTTGTTTATTGCCATTAACCACAATAACCATTCTAGCTAGATTTTCTACTTCAGATGAACCAACAGTTATACTATCTATGTTGTATCCTCTTCTTGTAAAGAGACTTGCAACTTTTTGTAAAACACCTGGCTTATCTTCAACTAATGTACTAATAACATGACTTTGCATTTTTAATCCCTCTACTCATTCATTTTCAAGTTTGTATTCTCCAAGATATTCTGTTATACAGGATCCTGGGGGGATCATCGGTAAAAACTCATTTTCATCAACAATGATGTCTAATAATATAGATTCTCCATCTTTTAAAGCGTTATTCATAGCTTCTTTTGTTTCACCGGGATTACTTACTCTTAAAGAATTTATACCAAAGCTTTCTCCTAATTTAACAAAATCTGGAGTTTGTCCTAAGTCAGTTTGACAGCATCGCTCATCATACAATAAATTTTGCCATTGGTAAACCATACCTAATTTCCTATTATTAAGTAAAGCTATTATTATTGGTATATCATACTCTTTTATAGTAGCTAATTCTTGACAAACCATTAAAAATCCACCATCACCAGTTACAGCAACAACATTATCTTCTGGACAAGCTACTTTAGCACCAATAGCTGAAGGAAAACCAAATCCCATTGTTCCAAGTCCTCCAGATGTTATGAATTTACGTGGTTTTTGAGCATGATGAAAATGTGCTGCCCACATTTGGTTTAATCCGACATCAGTAGTCATAATTGATTCAGGGTTCAAACTTTCTGAAATTTCTTTCATAACTTCTTGAGGTTTTAAAGGGCAATGATTGTATGTTGTTTTAGGTATGTATTTATTTTTAAGAGATTTTGTATTTTTGAACCATTCTTCAGATTTAAATTTAGATGAATCTTTTTTTAGTTCTTCAACTAATGATTTTAAAACATTTTTAGCATCTCCTACTATTGGTATATCTACTTCTAAATTTTTTCCAATTTCAGCAGGATCTATATCAATATGTATAACTTGTGCATTAGGGGCAAATTCATCTATTTTTCCAGTTGTTCGATCTGAAAATCTACAACCAATAGCTATTAAACAGTCACTTTTATTAACTGATACATTAGCTACTTTTCGCCCATGCATTCCAACCATTCCTAAGCAATGTTCATCATTTTCATTAACAGACCCTTTACCTAATAATGTTGTCATAACTGGTGCTTTAATAAGATTTGAAAGAGTTTTTAATTCTTCTGATGCATTAGAAATAATAACTCCTCCGCCCGAAAGTATAATTGGATTTTTAGCTTTTTTTATCTCGTCACATGCTTTTCTAATCTGTTTTATATTTCCTTTAGTTGTTGGTTTATATCCTGGTGTATCAATTAAAGAGTAAGAATATTTTTTTAATTCTTTTTCTTGAATTTCTTTTGGAACATCTATTAAAACAGGGCCTGGTCTTCCGCTTGATGATATTTCAAAGCTATTTTTAATTAATGATGGTATTAAATCAACATCATTTACTTGATAGCTATGTTTTGTAATAGGCATAGTAATACCCATTATATCTGCCTCTTGAAATGCATCATTACCAATAAGATGTGTTGGAACCTGGCCAGTAATAGCAAGTATTGGGGATGAATCCATAAATGCAGTAGCTATGCCTGTAACAAGATTTGTTGCTCCTGGTCCAGAAGTAGCTAAACATACTCCCACTTTTCCTGATGCTCTAGCGTATCCATCAGCAGCATGAGCTGCGCATTGCTCATGTCTTACCAATATATGTCTTAAATCATCACCATACAACATATCATAGAAAGGAATTACTTGTCCTCCAGGATATCCAAATATGGTGTCTACACCTTGTTCTTTTAGAGCTTTTATTATTGCTTCTCCGCCCCTCATATATATAACCTAATCATATCATTTTTTTTTAAAATATTAAAGTATAATATTTATTATATTTGCAATATTATATAATATTAATATAATAATTATTAATATAAAATTTTATTTTTTGGAGAATTAAAAATGAAAGTTTTAGTAGTTGGAACAGGTGCAAGAGAACATGTTATATGTAATACTTTAAAAGATGATGTTGAATTATTTTCTTATATGAGTAATATTAATCCAGGAATATCTAGAATTTCAGAGTTTAAGCAAGGAAATGAGTCTGAAGTAGATAAAGTTGCAGAATTTGCAAAAGAAAAAAATATTGATATTGCTTTTATAGGTCCGGAAGCTCCTTTAGGTAAGGGTATAGTTGATAAACTTGAAAAAGAAGGTATTTCTTGTGTTGGTCCTAATAAAAATGCTGCTAAAATTGAAACTGATAAATCATTTATGAGAAAATTATTTGAAGATTATAATATAGAAGGATCTTTAGTTTATAAGGTTTTTGATAATTATGATGATTTATCTGCATTTTTAGACGATTTTGATAACGATGTTGTTGTAAAACCTGTAGGATTAACTGGAGGTAAAGGAGTTAAAATTGTTGGGGACCATTTAAAAAATAATGAGGAAGCTAAAATTTATGCTAAAGAAGTTATGGATAATAAAATGGGAGGTTTTTCTCAAGTAATTATTGAAGAGAGATTAATTGGTGAGGAATTTACTATTCAAGCTTTTTGTGATGGTGAAAATTTATCTCCTATGCCTGCAGCTCAAGACCATCCTCATGCTTTTGAAGGGGATAAAGGAGCTATTACTGGAGGTATGGGTTCTTATTCTGATAAAGGGGGATTATTACCGTTTTTATCTCAGGAAAATCATGATAAAGCGGTTCAAATTATGCAAAAAACTTTAAAAGCTATTTCTAAAGAAAAATCTCCTTATAAAGGAATTTTATATGGTCAGTTTATGTTATGTAGTGATGGGCCTAGATTAATTGAATATAATGCTAGGTTTGGAGATCCTGAGGCTATGAATGTTTTACCACTACTTAAAACACCTATGGTTGATATTTGTAAAAAGATTGTAGATGGTAATTTAACTAATGTAGAATTTGAAGATCAAGCATCTGTATGTAAATATATTGTTCCTGATGGATATCCTGAAACAGAACATTCTGGAGAAATCATTGAAGTTGATGAAGAAGCTATTAATAAATTAGGGGCTCAAGTGTTTTATGCAGCTGTTAATCAAAAAGATAATAATATACATCTATCAGGTTCTAGAGCTTTAGGGATTGTTGCAAAAGGAAAAACTATTAGTGAAGCTGAAGCTATTGCAGAAGAAGCTTGTCAGTTTGTTAAAGGAAATGTTTATCATAGATCTGATGTTGGAACTGATAAACTTGTTCAAGAAAGAGTTAAACATATGGAAGAAATTTTAAAATAAGTGTATAAAATGGCTAAAATTTCTAATATTCCTACTTCAAGATTAGAAGGATTAACTGATGCTATATTTGGAGTAGCTATGACTATATTAGTATTAAGCATAGAAGTTCCAACTCCTGGAACTTTAGGTATTGATGGGATTAATGTTTATTTACTTAAATTAATTCCAACTCTATCTATATATGCTATTAGTTTTTTATTACTTGGATGTTTTTGGATAGCTCATCATTCCTTTTTTTTAATTAATAAGATTGATGAATTTTTGTTATGGATAAATATTTTGTGGCTTATGGCTATTTGTCTTATTCCATTTTCTGTTTCATTAGTTTCTAGTTATGGAGCTTCGATAATTGCTAATCTTTTTTTTGCAAGTAACATGATAATCATTGGAATATTATATTTTTTTAATATAGCTTATGCTTATAAAAAAGGGTTTTTTATTAAAGATTTAAATTTTAATCTTAGAATTTTAATAGGATTTTCAATTTTTATAATTTTAATTTCAATTATCGATATTGTTATTTCATTTATTAATCCAGTTTATAATAAATTTTTTTATCTTTTAATTCCTTTATTCACGTTTTTATCATCTAGATATTTTTATAAAATTAAATTTTTCAGTAGATAGTTAATCGAAAGTTTTAATTAGTAATAATTTGATATAGTTACATTTCTAAAAAAGGTGAAGAAATGAGTAATTTATTATCAATTAGTGATATTGGGGACGATGTATTAGAAATTTTGGATTTAGCTAAAAAATTTAAAAACGGAAAAATTCAAGGTAAACCACTTGAAGATAAATCATTAGCTATGATCTTTCAAAAATCATCTACTAGAACACGTGTTTCCTTTGATATAGGTATGTATCAATTAGGAGGTCATTCTCTATTTTTATCTCAAGCTGATTTACAGATGGGTAGGGGAGAACCTATTGCAGATACTGCTAAAGTATTAAGTCGCTATGTTGATGGTATAATGATTAGAGCAGTTAGTCATAATGATGTGGAAAATTTAGCTAAGGAAGCTAAAGTTCCTGTTATAAGTGGATTAACTAATATTGAACATCCTTGTCAAGCACTTGCCGATATGCAAACTATTGAAGAGTACTTTAATGGATTTAAAAATAGAAAATTGTGTTTTGCAGGAGATGGCAATAATGTTTGCAATTCTTTACTTTTAATTTCTGCTTATTTAGGAATGGATATGTCTGTTGCTTGTCCTAAAGGTTATGAACCAGATTCTGAAATTATTAATAAAGCTATTGAAATTTCAAAAAAAACTGATTGTGAAATTTCAATTAGTTCTGATATTGAAATTGCAGCAAAAGATGCTGATGTGATATATACAGATGTTTGGGTTAGTATGGGTGATGAAGAACATCAAGAAAAAAGAAGAAATGACCTATTAAAATACCAAGTTAATGATAAATTCATGAAATTAGTTAAGGAAGATGCAATATTTATGCATTGTCTTCCAGCTATTCGTGGGGAAGAAGTTACTAATGAAGTAATTGATGGACCACAATCTGTAATTTTTGATCAAGCTGAAAATAGATTACATGCTCAAAAAGCAGTTTTATATTATTTTTTAAAGTAAAATCTTAATTTCTTTTATATAATAGAAATTTTTTATATTACAATAGTTGCATATGCAATAATTGCATATACAATAATAATTTATTGAGGTAAAAATGACACAAGATGCTAATGAAAGAGTTGATTTAATAACAGGAGATCCAAAAAAAGCATTAAGAAAATTATCATGGCCAATGATGATTTCAATGTTTTTAATAATGTCTTATAATATTGCAGATACTATATGGGTTGCAGGATTAGGTACTGATCCATTGGCTGCATTAGGTTTTATATCACCATTGTTTATGATTATTATAGGTCTTGGAAATGGAATTGGTGCAGGAGCTACTTCTTCTATTGCTCGTTTTATTGGAGCTAGTGATAAACATAAAGCAAATAATGCAGCATTACATTCAATCTTAATCACACTTGTATCATCAATAGCTATTCCAATAATAGCTATTTTAATATTAGAACCTGTATCCATTTTGATGGGCGCAGAAAAAGTTCTGGATTTAACACTAGAATATGGTTATATCGTATTCATAGGCTCTTTTGCATTTTTAATTCCTTCAGTTGGTGCAGCTATTTTAAGAGCAGAAGGAGATATGAGAAGATCAACAATATCTATAGCTGTAACTGCAGTTTTGAATGTTGTAATCGATCCTATTTTTATTTATACATTAAATATGGGTGTTGGTGGAGCAGCAATAGCTTCAGTTTTATCTTCATTAATTTCTAGTATAGTGATATTCTACTGGATTTTAATAAAAAAAGATACATACCTATCTTTAAAATTTAAGGAATTCAAATATAATGGCGAAATTATAAAAGATATACTATTAGTTGCAATGCCTGCTAGTGTTGAAAATTTAGTCATGTCTATTTTATCAATGGTTATTAATGTTATGCTTGCGATTGTAGCAGGTACTGTTTCAGTTGCTATTTTTACTGCTGGTTGGAGGATTGTTAACTTAGGTATGGTTCCTGTAATTGGAATAGCTACAGCAGCAATTACTGTTGGTGGTGCAGCATATGGTGCTAGAAATTATGATAAAATTAATATAACCTTTGATTATTCTCTAAAACTTGGTATATTAACAGCTATTCCTATAACACTTATAATATATTTTTTTGCACCACAAATAGCTATGATTTTTTCATATTCTGATGCAAGTTCATCTCTTAGTCCTTTAATGGCTAATTTATTAAGAGTTTTATCTTTATTTTTCATTGCAATTCCATTAGGTATGATTCCAGCAAGTATGTTCCAATCATTTGGAAAAGGTATGTATTCTCTTGGCTTAACTATTTTAAGGGAACTAATTTTTACCATAATATTTGCATACTTATTAGGATTTACTTTAGGGTTTGGAGAAGGTGGAATATGGTGGGGAACAGTTATTGGAGCATTTATTGGTGGATTTATAGCATATGTATTTTTTAAAATTTATATTATGAAACTTAAAAAATATTTTAACTCTAATGATTAAAGATTTCTATGAAATGTATAACTGATAAAGATTCTAAAAAGATTCCTCTTGGAAGTTTAATTTCTATTATTAATAGATATTATGGGGTAAAATTAGATAAAGAAACTGATCATTTTAGAGGTCAAATCCCATTTTTAATTGCTTTACTTGAGGAAAATAATGTTTCTCAAGATTATTTTGCCCATTTATTTAATATGAATGAAGGAACTGTTGCAAGAACTGTTGAAAAACTTGAAAAAAATGATTTAATTATTCGTAAAGTGGATGAATGTAATAAAAGAAAAAAAATCATATATTTAACTGATAAAGGAAGAAAAAATGCTTTAAAATTTAAATCATTAGATAAAAAAATTGAAGAAAAACTTTTTGAAGACTTTTCTAAAGAATCTATAGAAAATTCAAAAAAAATTCTTAAAAAAATAGCTATTAATGCTATTAATTTATGTGAAGATGATTTTGAAAAATAAAAAGATTTTTGAAATAGCTATTAATTTATGTGAAGATGATTTTGAAAAATAAAAAGATTTTTGAAATAGCTATTAATTTATGTGAAGATGATTTTGAAAAATAAAAAGATTTTTGAAATAATCTTACATTTTTTCTGGAGCTGAAATTCCTAAAATATCTAATGCGTTTTTTAAAGTTATTTTTGATTTTTCAACTAAAATTAAACGTGTATCTTCTAGAGGGGAATCAATAACTTGTTCTGATTTATAAAATTTATTAAAAGAATTTGCTAAATCTTGGCAATATTGTGTTATTAAATGAATTCTCCTTTTATTTGCTGAATCTTCAATTACTTGTGTAAATTTAGCTAAAGTTCTAATTAGATTTCTTTCATTATCATTAGGGGACCATTCCTTGTTAATATTTAAATCTTCAATATTTTTACCAGATTTTTTAATTAATTTAGATGCTCTTGCATGAGCATATTGGATTGATGCACATCCTTTTTCAAAACTTAAAGCTTCATCCCATTTAAATGTAATATGTTTTTCTGGAGATAATTTAGCAATATAAAATCTTATAGCTCCTATACCTATTTCTTCAGCTATTTTATTTATTTCTTCATCAGATAAATCCATTCTTCGTGAAATAATTTCATTTTTAGCTCTTTTAACAGCTTCATCAATTAAATCATCTACAGATATAAATACTCCTCTTCTTGTAGACATAGAACCTTCAGGTAATGTAATAAATTCATAAAAAATTACTTCAGGTTTTTTATCTTCCATAATTTCAAGTGCATACTTTATCTGATCAATAGCTAATTTATGGTCTGAACCTAAAATATCAAGTACTATATCTCCTATTGATGATTTCCATCTATGGTATGCAAGGTCTCTTGTTGAATAAAGGGATGTTCCATCAGATCTTCTAAGTACAAGTTCTTTCTCAATTCCAAAATCTATTAAATCAAGATAAACAACTTCATTTTCTCTTACAAATCCGGCATCTTTTAATTCATAAACAACTTTATTTACATCTCCATTTCTAACAAATTGTCCTTCCCAAACAAATTTATCATGTTTTATATGTATTCTGTTTAATGTTTGCTTAACACCATCTAAACATTGGTTTACAACATTTTCAAAAAGATTATTTAGGTTTTGATCATTCCCACCTTCATAAGATTTGATTAAATTATCTACATTTGAAACAAGGTTTTCATCTTCTTTAATTTTTTCATTTACTTTGAAATATAATTGGCCTATTTGATGGTCTAACTTTTCTGCTTCTTGGGATTCTACAGTTAAATCTAATTCTGTAATGCCAAAAACAATCATAGCTATTTGCCTTCCCATATCATTTACATAATATTGTGTTTCTACTTCCCGGCCTGATTTTTTTAAAAGATTAGAGAGAGAATCTCCAATAATAGCATTTCGACCATGCCCTATATGTAGGGGACCATTTGGATTAGCTGATGTATGTTCTAAAATTATTTTTTCATCAACTTTTTCTAAATCACCATAACTATTATTAATAGTTTTTAAAAAGTCTTTTGAAAATGAATCATAATCTATGAAGAAATTAACGTATGGTCCAACAGGTTTTACTTCTTTAAAATATTTAGGAACATCAATATTGTCTACTATTTCTTGTGAAATGATATTTGGGGATTTTTTCATTATTTTAGCAAGTTTAAATGATATAGTAGAAGCTAAATCTCCTAAATCAGGGTTTGGGGGAAATTCTAGTTTTATCTCTTCTTTTTCATCAAAGTTTAATTTTTTCAAAGCTTTTTTTAAGGACTGAACAGCTAATTTTTCAATTTCAAAGTACATTTATTCACCTAAATAATTAATATCCTTTTAACCATATTGTTATATATCCAATTTTTGGAATAATCAATGGTTGATCTCCAATCGTCACTACTTTTTGCATTATTCTTTCTTCTTCAACTAGGTAGGGGTCTGGAGCATTATTATTATCTCCTTGAATTTTGTAATAGGTTTTTCCATTAACCTGTGTAATGTCTATTACTCTATGAATTACTGGATCATCAAACCATGCTGCATCATAAACAACAATATCTCCTACTTTTGTATCACCAGGATCAAATTCTTCAATTCCTAAAAAATTAGACTTTTCAACAACTACTATATCGCCCCTATAAAAAACAGGTTCCATACTACCGGATACTACTACATTCATATGTTGTGCTACCAGTAATCCAATAATAATTATTATAATATAAGTAGCTATTTCTTTTTTATCTGACACATAAACACCTTTATAATTATTATACTTTTTAATATTTATATTAATTTAGAAAATATTGAATATACTATTTAAAAACTTTTTTTAAAGATTGTTCAATAGAATCACTAGTAAAATCTAAATCTTCTTTTGAATGTTTTATTGAAATAAAATTACACTCAAATTGACTTGGAGGAATAAAAACATTATTTTTAAGTAATTCTTTAAAGTATAAGAAAAATTTTTCACTATCAGAATTTTTTGCATCAGAATAGTCTAAAACTTCATTAGGATTAAAATATATCTGAAACATTGATCCAAGACCAACAGGATTTAGGTTTAAATCTAAATCTTCAATTATATTTTTGATATTACTTCTTAAATAATCTCCTTTTTCATTTATTTTTTTATAAAATTTATTATCTAATAAATTTAAAGTAGTGATTCCAGCTATAACTGATATAGGATTCCCATTAAAAGTACCTGCCTGATAAACTGATCCACTTGGAGCAATCATTTCCATAATTTCTTTTTTACCTGCAAGTGCACCCATTGGAAATCCTCCACCAATTATTTTTCCAAACGTGACTAAATCAGGTTTAATATTATAATATTCTTGAGCTCCACCTTTAGCTATTCTAAAACCAGTTATTACTTCATCAAATATTAGTAAAATATTATTTTCTTCTGTTATTTTTCTTAAAAATTCTAAATAACCTTTTTTTGCTTGGATACAACCTATATTTCCCATAACTACTTCCATTATTATACAAGCAATATTATTTCCTTCATTTTTTATTAATTGTTTTATTGCTTCTTCATCATTAAATGGAACTGATAATGTATTTTTGGTAGTATCTTCTGGAATACCTAATGAATCAGGTAATGTAGCTGCACCTGAACCACTTTTTACAAGACAATAATCATGTGCTCCATGATAAGCTCCTTCAAATTTTACAATTTTATTTCTTGAAGTATAACCTCTAGCTAATCTAATTGCACTCATAGTGGCTTCAGTACCACTATTTACAAATCTCACCATATCTGCACAAGGTACTCTATTGATTACTTCTTTTGCTAGGATTATTTCTTTTTCACTTGGTGCTCCATATGTGGTTCCCTTTTTAATAGCTTCACTAATATTTTCTACTATTCTTTCATGACTATGTCCTAAAACTAAAGGCCCATAAGCTAAACAATAATCAATATATTCATTTCCATCAACATCATATATTTTAGAACCTTTCCCTTTATCAACAAAAAAAGGATAAGGTTTATAAGCTCTTACAGGAGAATTTACTCCTCCAGGCAAATATTTTTTAGATTCTTTATATAAATCTTCTGATTTCATCATAACACCTTATTCATAGTTTGAATCAATGAATTAATACAAGCAACAGCTATTGGTGTTCCACCTTTAGGGCCTTTTGTTATAATATTAGGAATATTGGTTTTATGTAACTCTTCTTTTGAATCAGCAGCCCCTACAAAACCAACTGGAACACCTACTATAGATTTAATCTTTATTTCATTTTTTTTAATTAAATCCATAGCTGCATATAATGCAGTTGGAGCATTACCAACAGCTAAAATTCCTTCAAAATCTGTTTGACTTGCATATATTAAAGCAGCAGCAGCTCTTGTAATTTTATTTTCTTTAGCTATTTTTATTACTTCTTCGTTTTTGATATAACAATCAATTTCCCCATCATATTGAGTAATACCTGATTTAACCATATTAATATCTGTTAATATAGTTTCATTATTTTTTAAAGATTTCAAACTTTCTTCTACAAAATCAGAACTCATTGAGACAAGTTTTGCATATTCTGGATCTGCTGTTGAATGAACTATTCTTTCTACAATGTCTGTTTCATAAGGATTCAATCCTTTAACATCATCTTTAATTAAGTCTCTTATTATTTCACGACTTTTAATAGCTATATCATATCCTTGTTTAGTTGAAGCACCCATAAACATTTTTATCACTATCATATATATTGGTTTTATTATTGATTAAATATTTCTAAAAATTAGTAGTAAATATAATTTTAAAAATTTTATTATAGAGATATTACAAATTTTTAGAAAGAAATATCTCTATTAATAGTTTGTATTATCTCTTAGCTACTTAATCCTAAAACTAAATAATCTATTATTGTACTAATAATACTCTATTTGGTAAATAGTTATTTTCACTGTAAAATGCTAATATTCTTGAAAATGTATCTAAAAAATTACTAGAACTTATCTTACCAATAGGACTACTAGCATAATTTGGAACTTGTTTATTATTTCTAATAAAATTAATAACTCTATTTATAAGGTCTAAATATTCTTCTTTATTAATGTTTGAGTTTAAAGGATCTCCAGCAGGATTTGGTGCATTATTAACATTAATAGCAGGAATATCTGAAAAATCACCATTGTTTATTTTTATTATTGCAACAGATATTAAATAAATAACTTGTGATTTTGCATAGTTCTGATTGTTAATATTAATAGTTTCAGGAATTTCAGAGTTACTTGCAATTAATGTTCTCAATGTTTTTGCTATATTAATAACATCATTTATTGAAACTAAGGTGTCTGGAATAGGTTCATTATTTATTTCTTTGAAATTAATAATTGAACTAACACCAAATCTAAATATAACTGCTCCTGAAGCTCCAGCATTAATTGCAGTTGAAGCATCATTAAATAATTCTTGTTTAGACAATGGTTTAATATCATTATCTGAATTATAACCTTGTAAACCAACCCATATTTCCGCATTAGGTGAATTTTTAACAAACCATTGTGTTGTTGAACTAATCCATCCTGATCCTGCATTATAATTCCCTTTATAAATCATAGGGGTTAAAACATCTAAATATTTTCCAAGTTGACTAATATCTTGGCCATAATATCTAATATTACTACTAGTTTCTGGCATGACAGCTGCAGATAATATTAAATTAGAATTTATACTATTTAGTTTTTCACTAAATAAACGAGTAAATTCATTAATAGCTCCAGTTCCTGTAGGATAGTTACTAGCAGTTCCTGGGAATCTAAGATAATCTAAATGTATTCCAGAAACTCCTCTTATATTAGCATAACTTACAGCTTCATTAATTTTTTGATTGAAAAAGTTATATTTATAACTGCCATCTGGATTTACAGGGGAAATCCATCCACCTTCATAAAATACTTGCATCCAAATATGGACATTAATGTTATAGAGAGTAGCTTGACTAATCCATTCTTCAACACCAGCTTGTCCATATAATGTAACTGCATAAAAATTTAAAAATATATTTCCTATACCATTATCTTTAAATTCTTGAAGATTTATATTGTGCATATCTCTTCCAAAAACCCAATAACCATTTGAATTTTTGCTTATTGTCTGTTGTGGTAACACTTTTACTGTATAACTTCGCATTAAATTAGTTTCAGGGTGAATGACTGTTAAAATATAAGTATTTGGATTTAAATTTATATTTAATGTAGCTTCACCTTGTGGATTTGTTGTTCTTTTATAGAATACACCATTTATGTTCATTGTGATTTCTTTATTTATTAATGGATTACCTTCAGTATCTAATATTTTAGCAACAAACTGATTTTTATCAAGGAAAACTTTTTCAAGATCACTAGCTTCAATAGTTGTTAATACTGTAATCTTATTTGAATGTTTTAAATCTGTTTTTGGATGTGTTGTAGTTAGAATATATTCATTAGGATTTAGATTTATATTCAATCTAGCATTTCCCTCAGAATCTGTAGTTCTAGTATAAAACACTCCATTAATATTAAAACTAATATTAATGTTTATTAAAGGTTCTCCATTAAAATCTAAAAATTTTGCAATGTATTGTTTATTATTTAAGTAATATTTTATTAGGTCATCACCAAAAATCGTGTTTTTGATATTAATAATATTTGTGACATTAGATGGATTATTGTTATTATTACCTTTAAAGCTTGAAATTATAGTGTAAGAATCAGGATTTAAATTAATAGCTATACTTGCATGACCTGATTCATTTGTTATTCTGTCATAATCTTTACCATTTATAGTGAATGTAATAATTTGATTTGAGAGAGGATTACTATTAGAATCTTTTAATAAAACAACGAATTTAGAACCATCACTATGATACATTTCTAAATTATCAGATTCAATAGATGTATTTAATTTAGAGTCATTATTGTTTAAATTTGCAGTTTGATTATTTTTATTATTTAAATCTGATAAATTATTTTCAGAATTTTTTTCAATATAATTTATATTTTTTTCATTTTCAGAATTTAAATTGCTTGTTTCTTGTTGTGTTTTTGAGTTTTCTATGTTGTGGGTTTCTAATAAATCTGTTGATTTAATATTTTCAGATTGTTCTGAATCAACTGATTCATTAAAATCTATTGCAGAAACTGTAGTTAAACATGTTAATGTTATTACAATTAATAATGCAAAAAATAATATTTTTTTATAAAGCATATTTTACCTCCTTTTTTATAAATATTTTTTATTATACATTTAAAAATTTCATTTTATTCTTATTTAAAAATATTTGTTTGGAAAAATAACTTAAAATAAAGGTTTTTTTATTAAATTAACTCTAAATTATTATTATTCATATATTTAACTTTAAAATCAAGATAATTAATTATGGATAAGTAAAATATCGTTGGAATATTCTAATTTAATAAATAGTAAATATATATAAATCAAATAAATTTCTTGTTTTTTGTTTTTTTAATCAGTAAATTTGAGTTTAATTAAGTCAATTTCATTTCAAAATATAGAATTCTATAAAAATTGGAGTAATTTATATCAATGATTAATTAAATGAATTAATAAAAAACACATTTTTAATTTTTTTGTAATCTTTGAAATTTGGGTTTCTATTAAAATATTAATCCTTTTTTTATTATGTTCCTATTTCAGTGTTATTTATATTAAATATGCTTATTTATCTGAATATATTTTTATTATCCATTTTTAATCAATTTTGCTGATTAGTAATTCTTATTCTATTAAAAAAGTATTTTTAGTTATTTGTACAAAATAATATGCATTTTTTACATGATTTTTTATTTTTTAAAATTTTATATCTTAATAATATAAACATTTTAATATTTTTTTAGGAGAATTAAAATTTCTTTCTAAATTTTTATAAAACTCTCCAAGTTGTTTTCCGAAAATAAAAATGTGATTAACTGTTATTGCAACAGACATTTTTCCATCAGCATTGACTTTTCCCCAAGTAATAAGTGGTTGGATCTGTTGAGAATAACTAATACAAGTTGTTAATGAATCAAAATCAACCCATGGGATACAAGAGAAATTTGCTATTGGTTCACTATCTCTTTTAGACATAGGGATAGAAAAACTTAATTTTTCATCCTTTAAAATCGATTCTTTTAGATTTATAACATAATCATGCCAAGTTTTTATTGAATCATAAGATTCAGGTGGAAGAACTCTCATTTCTAACATTTCTTCTTTTTCATTTAATATAGGTGTAATTGCATCTAATTTATCAAATTCTATTACTTTTCCATTAATTATTCTCCTTTTCATTTCTGGAATAGAATTTAGAGCATTAGTTAAGCATCCAAGTGATAATATGAAAAAAGATAAATTATTTTCTTTTGCAAAATTCCAGGTTTTACTAACATCAATTTTTGAAGTCATTGAATATCTTGAACTTAAAAAATCTTTAAACGGCGATTTTTCTAAATTAAAATCTACTTCTTTCATTTATTATCTCCTTTATTTTGTTGATTCTCCAGCAAGATATGCTGTTGAGAAAGCAATTTGCAAGTTATATCCACCACTAATACTATAAGGTTCTAATATTTCTCCTGCAAAATATAAATTTTTTATTATTTTTGATTCCATGGTTTTTGGATTGATATCTTTAATAGCTATTCCTCCAATAGTTATCTTAGATAAATCTTTATAAATTCCTTTAACTTCTATTTTAAATTCTTTTAAATTATTAATAATTTTATTTTTATCTTTTTTACCTATATTACTCAATGTTTTATCTCCATTAATTTCTGTTTTTTTTAAAAAGAAATCAATGAACTTATTAGGCAGATAATTTTTTAAATAGTTCTTAATTTTTGTTTTACCATTTAAAGAAATATCATTAATAATCTTAATATTTAAGTTTTCTAGTGTCATTTTTGGATAGAAATCAATTTTAATAAAGATATTTTTAAAAATAGCTTTATTTTTTTCTAAAATATTATAATCAATATTTTCAACTATTTTATTACTAATATCTAGAATTCCAGGACCACTTATTCCAAAGTGACTTATTAAAACTTCTTTTGTAGATGAATATTTTCCATATGAAACTTCAATGTTTTCTAAAGTTATTCCTGATAATTCATTTAAATATTTATCCTTAACAATCAGAGGAACAAGTCCATGTTTAATATTTGTAATAGTATGATTAAAATTTTTAGCTATTTTATATCCATCACCAGATGATCCAGTTTGAGGATAAGTGATTCCACCAGTTGATAAGATTATTTTTGATACTTTAATAGAATTATTTATAATAAAATGATTATTTTCTTTAGTAATTTTTGAAACTTCAAATTTTAAGTTAATTTTAACATTTAATTCATTTAAATATTCTTTTAAAATATTTAAAACAGATCTAGAATCATTAGTTTTTGGAAAAATTCTATTATTTTTTTCTTCTTTAAAATCTAAACCTTTTTTCTTAAATAATTCTAATAAATCTTCATTTGAAAAAGAGTAAAAAGAGTGTTTTAAAAAGTTTTTATTATTAATTAATTTTAGATGTTCTTTTATAGAGGAACTATTTGTAATATTACAACGACCTCCTCCTGTTAAAAGAAGTTTTTTACCTAAACTATCTGTTTTTTCTAAGAGTATAATGGAATTTTTAGAATTTTTAGAAGCAGCTATTGCAGCAATCATCCCTGCAGACCCACCACCAATAATAGCTACTTTAAATTCTTTCATTAAAATCTAAGGAGTTAATCTACGTCTATCTCTTGGGAAAAGAACTGTTTCTCTAATATTGTTTGTTCCAGTTAGTACCATAGTTAATCTATCTGCACCTACTCCCCAACCTGCATGTGGTGGCATACCGTATTCAAATGCTTTTAAATAGCTTTTAAATGCATCAGGATTTAATCCTTTTTCAGCTATCTTTTCAACAAGTAAATCGTATTGGTGTACACGAGTAGCTCCAGAAGATATTTCTAAATCTTTATACATTAAATCGAAGGCATGACTTTTTGTAGGATCTTCTTTATTAGGCATTACATAAAATGGTTTAATTTCACTAGGCCATTCTGTTAAGAAATAGAATCCGTCCATAGTATCTCCTAAAGCTTTTTCACCTGCACGAGATAAATCTTCACCCCATTCCATTTCAACACCTTTAGAATTAACAATATCTACAGCATCATCATATCTTACTATTGGAAAATTACATTCAGGAATTTCAATTTCATGTTCTAAAATTTCTAAAGCTTCACTACAATTAGTTTTAATATCAATTAAAACTTGTTGAATCATATTGTTCAATATTTTAATTACATCGATATCATCCATAAATGATGCTTCCATATCAATAGAAACAACTTCATTTAAATGTCTTAATGTATCATGCTCTTCTGCTCTGAAAATTTGAGCTATTTCAAAAACACGATCCATTCCACTACTCATCATAATCTGTTTATATAGCTGGGGAGATTGACCAAGAAATGCTTCTCTTTCAAAATAAGTAATGGGGAAAAGTTCTGTTCCTCCTTCTGTAGCAGAAGCTACAAGTTTTGGAGTGTTGATTTCTACAAATTCGTTATTATAAAAAAAATCACGAACTGTACGTAACATTTGACTTTTTATTTTGAATATTGAACTAACATTTTGTTTTCTTAAATCAAGGAATCTAGAGTCTAATCTAGTATCAATTTCTGCCTTAACTTTTTCTGTTGGATCCATTGGTAGTGGTTGATTAGCGAGATTTAATATTTGTATTTCACTTGGAATAATTTCTACACCATTAGGTGCTTTTCCTGATTCTTGAACAGTTCCTTTAATAGCTACAACAGATTCTTTTCTGAAATTACGAATTTGTTTTACTATTTCATCATCTACTTCTTTAGTTGGAGCTGTAACTTGAATCATTCCATCTCTATCTCTAACAAGTACAAAAATGATTCCCCCTAAGTCACGAATTTCATGTATCCATCCCATTATTATGATTTCTTTTTCTTTTAAGTCACTATTCACATTTTTACTATAATGTGTTCTTCTCCATTCTTTTAATAAACCTTGCAATTAATTCACCTTAATTTTTTATAATATAATAATTTTAAAAATAGAATTTTTATATACAATAATTAATTATTATTTTTTTTATTTATAAAATAATACTAGTAACTTATAAAATAAAAATAATTTTACTTATTTTTATTAATTCTTACTTTTATTGAATCAGCATGAGAGTAAAATCCTTCATATTCTGCTATGGGTATACAAGTACTAGCTAATTTTTCTAAACCTTCTTTTGTTATTGTTTGAACTGTAGGTTTCTTTAAAAAATCTTCTGTAGATAATCCTGAATACATTTTAGCTCCTCCAGCTGTTGGCAGCACATGATTTGTTCCAGACCCATAATCTCCACATGCAACAGGCGAATAATTACCTAAAAATATAGAACCTGCATTTTTAATATTTTTTAGAACTTTTTCATTTTCTTTAGTAGCTATAATTAAATGTTCTGGACCGTACTCATTACTTACTTCAATAGCTTCTTTTAAATTATCTGTTAATATGATTTTTCCGTATTTTCCAAGAGATTCTTCAATAATTTCTTTTCTTTTAGCTTCTTTAATTTTTGATATAATTTCTCTTCGAGATTCTTCTGCAATTTTTTTTGAATCAGTAACTAAAAAACATGAAGCATTAGGGTCGTGTTCTGCCTGTGATAAAATATCATAACAAATAAATTCTGGTTTTGCACTATCATCAGCTATAATTAAAATTTCAGATGGACCTGCAGGAAATTCAATATCCACTTCTCCATAAACAAGCTTTTTTGCTCCAGTTACAAATACATTTCCAGGACCTACTATTTTTTCAACTTTAGGAATGGTTTCACTACTATAAGCCATAGCTCCAATAGCTTGAGCTCCTCCAACTTTATATATTTCATCTGCACCAGCTAAATCTGCAGCAACTACAATAGCATCTGTAATTTTACCATCTTCGCTAGGTGGACTACAGCAAATTACTTTTTCAACTCCTGCAATTTTAGCAGGAATTATTGTCATTAAAATTGTAGAAGGATATGGTGCTCTTCCTCCAGGAATATAACATCCAACAATATTTAATGGTCTTATGATTTGACCACCTTTAACTCCTTCATTAATTTCAATTTCCCATTCTTCTGGAATTTCTTTTTTATGGAATTTTTCAATATTTTCAGATGCTTTTTTAAGAGCTTCTAATAATCTTTCATCAATATTATTATAACTCTCTTGAATTTCTGTAGATGATACTTTTAAATCATCTAATTTTACTTTATCAAATTTTTCAGTATATTTTTTTAAAGCATCATCTTTTGATGATTTAACATCAGCTAAAATTTCTGATACAATAGGTATTACATCGTTCACATCTTCTTCTGATCTTTTAACAATTTCTTTTAAGTTTATATCATTATATTTTAGAGTTTCCATATTAATTACCTTAAAATTGCACCTTTATCTGCTGATGAAACTTGTTGCTTGTAGATATTTAACCAACCATCGACTTTTTTATCTGGTAAATTAGAGTTAGCTATTCTATCTTTAATCTTTTCATCACTTAAATCTACATTAATCGATCTATTTTTAATATCTATTTCAATTATATCTCCATTTTTTATTGCAGCTATTGGTCCATCTGCCATAGCTTCTGGTGATATATGTCCTATACATGGGCCACGTGTTCCTCCTGAAAATCTTCCATCGGTAATTAATCCTACTTTTTTAATTCCAAGTCCCATAATAGCTGAAGTGGGATTTAACATTTCTCTCATTCCAGGACCACCTTTAGGACCTTCACATCGAATAACTATAATGTTTCCTTCTTCAATTTTATTATTAAAAATCGCATTAACTGCATCTTCTTCACTTTCATAAACTTTTGCAGGTCCTTTAAGGCACATCATATCTTCAGAAACTGCTCCTTGCTTTACAACAGAACCATTAGGGGCGATATTACCTTTTAACACAGCTATTCCACCTTCACTATGAACAGGATTATTTAATGGATGAATTACATCAGTGTTTTTAACTTCAATAGATTTAATATTTTCATTAATGTTTTTCCCAGTACATGTAATTAAATTTGTGTTAATTTTAGATTCTAAAGTTTTTAAAACAGCGGGTATTCCTCCAGCTTCATGTAAATCCATCATTGTATCATCACCTGCAGGTGAAATTAAAGCAATATGTGGGATTTCTTTACTTATTTTATCAAAAAGATCTAAATCAACTTTTATATCATGTTTTTCAAGTTCACTAGCTATTGCAGGAATATGTAAGGCAGTATTACTTGAACCACCAAGAGCCATATCAACAGCTATGGCATTAAAAAATGCCTCTTGAGTCATAATATCACTAGGTTTTAAATTCTCTTCAACCATTCCGATTATTCTCTCACCAGAAGTTTTAGCTATTTTTCTTTTATTTGCATCTATAGCATGAGTTGTTGCACACATTGGTAAACTCAAACCTAAAGTTTCTGTAATACATGCCATTGTATTAGCTGTAAATAAACCAGAACAACTACCTTCTCCAGGACATGCACATTTTTCCAATTCTGTTACTTCTTCTTCTGTTATTTTACCTGCAGATAATTCTCCAACAGCTTCATAAACACTAATTAAATCTACATTCTTTCCTTTGTAAACACCTGAAATCATAGGGCCTCCAGTTACAACAATTGATGGAATGTCTACTCTTGCTGCAGCCATAAGCATTCCTGGAACAACCTTATCACAACTTGGAATTAAAACTAAACCATCTAAACTATGTCCTTTAACCATACTTTCAACAGTAGCAGCTACAATTTCTCTGGAGGGAAGTGAATATCTCATTCCTTCATGATTCATAGCTATTCCATCACAAACTGCCATTGTGTCAAATTCAAATGGAATTCCTCCTGCAGCTATTATTCCATCTTTTACATGTTCAACTAATTCTCTTAGATGAATATGTCCTGGAACAATATCTGTATAACTATTAGCTATTCCAATGAAAGGTTTTTTAAAATCATCATCTCTTAACCCACAAGCTCTAAGTAAAGACCTATGTGGTGCTCTTTGAATACCTTTTTTAATGTTATCGCTTTTCATATAATCACTGGGAAATATATAATAAATAATTTTATATTTTTGATTAAATAAATAATTTTATTAATATTGATTTTTATTTCTATTTTAATGTTTTTTAGAGTATTATAATTAAAAATATTAAATTTAATAAAAATCATTTTCCGATGAAATTTTGGTATGTGATAATTTTTTTTAGAACTAAATAAAATCACATTTAATATCTTTATTTTTTATTTTAATTTAAAAACTGTGTAAAATTCTAATTTTTAGAATAAATGCCTAGATTATTAATATTTTTATCTAGTTTTAGTTTTTTAATTATTTTTGTTAATATTACTAAATTTATACACTATTGAGTAAATATAAAGTAATATTGAGTAAAATATAAATACTATTTGATTTAGAAATTATAATTGTAGTATTTGGCTTACTAATTTGATTTGAAATCTAATTTGTAAATAATTTTAATTTTTCCAAATATAATTATTTTTAATACTACATAAATCAGTTAAAATGGTTAATTGAATCCATACATCTATATCCAATGATTAATCGTTTTAACTTTTTTTATTATTTAATTTAAATATTTAAAAATTAGAAAAAATATTTTAAATTTTAATTAGTTTTAATTTTAAATGAAATAAAATTAAAAAGAAATTTTAAATTTTAACTAGACCAATTCAATAAAGTTGTTGAGTATATAATTACTAAAATTGATCCAATATTATGTACCAATGCTCCAGTTATTGGATTTAAAATAGCTAAAATAGCTAATATTATTGCAATGAAATTTAAAGTCAAAGATATAATAATATTTATGTTTATAGTTTTCATTACTTTTTTAGATAGTTTCAATAAGTGAATGATCGATTGTATATTATCATTAATTAAAACGATATCTGCAACATTTATTGTAATGTCGTTTCCGATTTTTCCCATGGCTATTCCAACAAATGATTCTTTTAGGGATGCTGCATCATTAAGTCCATCACCAACCATAGCTAGTTTTTCATCTTTTGCTTGATATTCATGAATAATATTTTTTTTAGTTTCAGGTAAACAATTATAATGCAATTCATCAATTTTTAGTTTGTTTGAAATATATTTTGCAGCTTTTTCATTGTCTCCTGTTGCGAGTATTGTTTTTAATCTTATATTTTTAAGTGATTGGATTAAATTTTTTGAATCTTCTCTTAAAACATCGTTTAATATTACTAAACCTGAGAATTCATTTTCAATTCCTACATAAATTAATATAAATCCTTTACTTAGATATTTTTTAGATTGTTTTATAAAATTTTCATCAATTTTTATATTATTTTCTTTTAAGAAATCTTTATTTCCTGCTAATATTATTTTATTATTTACTTCTCCTTTAACACCTTTACTGATTTCCATTTTAAAATTTTTTGAGTTTAGAAGTTTGTTTGATTTTTGTTTTTTATAGTAGTTTACTATGGTTTTACCAAGAGGATGTTCTGACATGTTTTCAACTGAAGCAAGATATTGCATTAATGTTTCTTTATTACAATTTTTTGGAATAATTTCAATTACTTCGGGTTTACCACGTGTTAATGTTCCTGTTTTATCAAACATGATTTTATCTATAAATGATAATCTTTCTAAAGCATCTCCTTCTTTTATTAATATTCCTCTTTTAGTTAAATTACCATTTGCTGCTACAATAGCTGTTGGAGTAGCTAAAACTAAAGCACATGGGCAAAAAACAACTAATATAGTGACTGATCTAATTATTTCTCCTGTAATAAAATATGTAATGATTGAAGAGCTTAAAGCTATTATTACGATCCAAGTAGCCCATTTATCTGTTAATCTTACAATTTTAGTTTTTTCTACATTCACAGATTCTATTAATTTTACCATTCTCTGGAAAGAACTATTTTTTCCAGATTTTATTGCTTTTATTAAAATCGAACCAAACTGATTTATTGTTCCACTAAAAACTTCATCACCTAGTTTTTTATCAAATGGAACTGGTTCCCCAGTAATAACTGATTGATCTATTGAAGTTTCGCCTTGAATTATTACACCATCAACTGGTACAGCTTCTCCTGGTAAAATTTTAATTATATCTCCAATATTAATATCTTTTGCAAGAATTTCTTTTTCATTAGTATTTTTAATAAGTCTTGCTTTTTGAGGTGTTAAATCAACTAGTTTTTCTATTCCATTTCTTGATTTTTGAACAGTATATTTTTCTAACATTGCACCAATTGTCATTATTACAGCTATTTCTCCTGCAGCAAAAATTTCACCTATGAGTATTGATGCTACCAAGGCTATTGAAACAAGTAAATCTGCTTTAATATCATACTCAGTTATTAAAGCTATTATTGCATCTTTAATTATAGGTATTCCACATAAAATTATACTTATCCATGCTAAATCAAAATGTGCTATATTAATATTTAAAAAACTTAAAATTAAAGTAATTGTAGATATTAATAATATTATCAACTCTATTTTTTCACTATTTAAATCTATTTTATAGATATTCATTTTTATCAACTTTATATGTATAGGGGTAATGGTATATTGAAATTTTAAAAAAATTATAATCTAGAGAAATATTCAATAGCTTTAGAAAAATTTTCTATTGTTCTATCAGTATCTCCAGATTCTATACCCTCTTTAACACAATGATTTAAATGACCTTCTAGGATTATTTGACCAACTTTATGTAAAGCAGATTTTGATGCATTAACTTGCATTAAAATTTCTTCACATGGGATATCTTCATCAATCATCCGATTGATTGCACTTATTTGCCCATTGATTTTATTTAATCTCCTATGAAGATTTTCTGAATCCATACATTTTTTCATGATAAAAACTCCATATACCCGTAGGTGTATATGTAGATAATTATATATAATTTTTTCTTTTCATTTGCTCTAATAAAATCTTTATAAACATATATTAATAAAAATAATAATATGGGAAACTACATTAAACATCCTTTAATTAAGCCGGATACTGCAGAATCAAGAGCTTATCAGCAAATTTTAGCTGGTGATGTTTTGAAAAAAGGAAACACGATGATTGTTGCACCTACTGCTTTAGGTAAAACATTAGTAGCTATTTTAGTTGCAGCAGATAGGTTAGAAAAATTCAATAAGTCTAAAGTTCTTATTTTAGCTCCAAGTAAACCTTTAGCTATTCAACATGAAGAAAACTTTAAAAATTTTCTAAATGTACCAATAACATCTATTACTGGAGCAGTTAATGTAAAAGATAGGCAAAAAAGGTGGGATGAATCTAAAATTATTTGTGCAACACCTCAAACAATAGAAGCTGATTTATTAAATGGAAGGTATAATTTTGAAGATGTTTCTTTACTTGTTTTTGATGAATGCCATCATGGTGTAGGTTCTTATGCATATGTTTATTTAGCTACTCGATATGTTAAGGAAGCTAAAAGAAGTCTTGTACTAGGTCTTACTGCTTCTCCAGGATCAGATAAAGAAAAAATCAAAGAAGTTTGCAATAATCTTTTTATTCAAAATGTAGTTGTAAAAAGTGAAGAAGATAATGATGTAAAACCTTATTTCAATCCTGTTGATACTGAATGGGTTAGAGTTAAAATGAGTAAAGAATTGGATAAGATAAAAGATTCTTTAAATAAATCTTTAAAAGTTAGACTTAAAGGTTTAAAAAATATGGGGATTATAAATACCATTTCTGTAAATAAAACAGATATCTTAAAAGCTAGGGGTCAAGTTCAAAATAAAATAGCTAGGTCTACTAATCCTTCAAAAGATTATTTTCAAGCTATTTCTATATTAAGTGCTGTTATAAACATTCAACACTCCTTAGAACTTATTGAAACACAAGGTGTAGCTACTTTTAATAAATATATTTCAAGATTACGTAAAAAAAATACAAAGGCAGCTAAAGGATTAATAAATGATAATAATTTTGGAAAAGCTGTAGTACTATCTAAAAATGCAGAGAAAAATGGATGGGAACACCCTAAACTTAAAAAATTAATTGATATACTAAAAAAAGAGTTAGGTTCTGATAAGTCTCAAACAGTATTAAAATCTTTAAGAGATGAAAAAAATTCTAATAAGAAACAGCCAAAGATTATTGTTTTTGCTCAATTTAGAGATTCTTTAGAAATGATTCATAAAAAATGTGAAAAAGAAGGAATAAAATCTGTTAAATTCTTTGGACAAGGTACAAGGGATGGTGAAAAAGGATTAACACAAAAAGAACAAAAAAGTATCATTAAATCTTTTAAAATGGGTGAATATGATGTATTGTTATCTACTAGTGTAGCAGAAGAGGGTATTGATATTCCTGCAGTTGATTTAGTAATTTTATATGAACCTGTTCCATCAGAAGTACGTATGATTCAAAGAAGAGGAAGAACTGGTAGGAAAAGAACTGGTAGGGTTAAAATTTTAATTACAGAAGGAACTAGGGATGAAGGTTATTATTGGGCATCAATTAATAAAGAAAATAGAATGAAAACTCAATTAATTGATAAAAAAACATTAGAAGAACTTAACCTTAATGCAATTGAAAGAATGGAGGATGAAAAAGCTGTAAAAGTATTGTATAAAAAAGAAAATAAATCATCTAATGAAAATGAAATCGTTGTTTATGCAGATTCAAGAGAAGGAAATTCCACAGTTATTAGAAATTTAGATAGTATTGAAGTTAATGTTAAAATTAAATCGATGGTTGTAGGAGATTATCAAGTTAGTGATGATGTTATTATTGAGAGAAAAACAGCTAAAGATTTTGTTGATTCAATACTTGATAAACGTCTTTTTAAACAAGCAAATTCTCTAAGAGAAGAATTTAAAAAACCTATCATGATTTTAGAAGGTGATGATCTTTATTCTGGATTTATAAATCCTAATGCTATAAGAGGATCTATTGCTTCTATTGCACTTGACTTTGGAATTAGTATTATTCCAACAAGAGGTCCAGAAGATACTGCAGCTATGATTAAAAGAATAGCTATTCGAGAACAAAAAGGAGAAAAAACTAATATTCAAATTAGAACAGATAAAAAACCAGTTAATTTATGGGAACAACAAGTGTTTATAATAGAATCTCTTCCGAATGTTGGTCCAGTTAATGCTAAAAAATTACTTGAAGAATTTGGAACAGTAAAAAATATTATTAATGCTTCAGAAGAAGAACTTCAAGCTGTTGAAGGTATTGGTAAAAAAATAGCTGAAAATATTAAGAAAGTTCTTGAAAGTAAATATTTATACTTTAAAGATGAAGAGAAAGATAAAAAATTATTATGATATCTTTTTAAGGATGTTTGAATTTTAAGAATTAATAATAATCAAAAATTAATATTTTTTAATTTTTTAAATCAATTCTTTCATAAATTCTAAACTTTTTTTAACAGATTCTTTATCATTTACTTCAATCATGTATATCCCATCATACTTTTTGCTTTGAAATTTATTAATGATACTTTTAAAATTAATTTCTCCTTCACCTAATGGTAGGTGAGAATCATCATCACCATAATTATCAGAGAGATGTATGTGTTTAATGGAATCAAAATACATTTCATTTTCAGAATAATTTAAAGTGTTTGCATGTCCAATATCTAAGGTCATATACATCTCATTTATCTCTAAAAATTCATTTAATTTTTCTAAATCCTTATAAATAAACCCTTCTATATCTGGCATGTTTTCAATAGCTGCAACTACACCTAAATCTTTTCCATACTTACTAATTTCTTTTAAAGATTCATGGGACTTATTATAAATTTCTTTTTCATAGGATTTACCTAGAAAAGGAATTGTTCCAGGATGAACTACAACTATTTCACTATCTAAATTATTTGCAAGGTTAATAGAATCTTTAATAGATTTAACTGATGAATTTAAAATATTTGAACTTAATGAAGCAATATTTGTGTCAATTATTGGGGAATGAACTGTATATTTAAGTTTAAAGGTGTTTAATAATTCAATATCTATATTTTCACAAGGGTATTGGTGTAAAATTTCAACATATTCTAAATCAAACTTTTCAAAAAACTCTAAGTTTTCTCCTATTTTTTCTCCATAAATAGCTAATGTTGATGCACCAATTTTCATATTAATCACTTTTTAATAGCTGTTATTTTAAGATCCATCTCAACAGCATCTAATATTATCTCAGATAAAGCTACTCCTTTTTTAATTTTTATTTCACCATTTCTACTTGTTGTAGCAGTAAGTAGATAATCTCCATCAATGAATACATCAAAATTTTCACCATGATTAGCTTTTCCAATATCTAATATTACTTGTTTTTTTGTTTCAATTACATCTACTTCAAATTGGCCTCCACTTTTTTTATATTCAGTTTTTATAGCTTCAACTCCAATACTAATACCTATTTCTTTTTCAATATCAGCTATTCTTTCACCATTTTGTCCAATGATCTTTGGAATATATTTTTCATTAATATAAATATTAGCTCGCTCTGGAGAGACAATTTCAACATTAATTTTAGATTTTGGAATTATCTTTTTAATTTTTCTTAAAATCATTTCTTCAGCTATTTTATCAACTGATGTTTTATGACTTTCTGAATCATTTTTTCCAATTAAATCTAAATCCATTACAATTGTTTGCTCACCATAAGTATATATTTCATTTTTAAGATCATCTGTTTCAAAATCCCTAATCTCAATAACTGGTCTTGCAAGATCAGCTTCCTCCATACCTGATGGAACTTTAACAGTCATACTAACTTCATAAACTGTTTTTATTTCACCATCTTCAATATATATGCTGGTATCTACAACAGAAGGAATAACACCCAACTCTACCCTTGAAGAAATTCTCTGAATTGCATCTATAGCTCTTGTAGAGTGAACAACTCCAACCATTCCAACACCAGATAAACGCATATCAGCAAAAATTTCAAAATCTCTACTTTTTCTAAGTTCATCATATATTGTAAAGTCGGGTCTAACAAGTAATAAAACATCTGCAGTATTTTCCATATCTCCATCAAGTGGAGAATATTGAGTTATTTCATCTGAAACTTGTAAGTCTCTTGGTGATTCCATTGTTTTCACTACTTTTCCAAGTTCATTAGAATAAAATTCAGCTACTGCTTGAACAAAAGTACTTTTTCCAGCTCCAGGGGACCCTGAAATTAATATACCTTCTGCATTATTTTTTAACCTATCCATCAACTTATCAGACAATCTATAATCTTCTAAATCAATCTTAACAACAGGCTTAACAGCAGTAATTTCGTAACTTTCAGAAAATGGTGGTTTAGCTATTGAAATTCTATATTCCCTTGATTGAATAATAAGTGAACCTTCTCTTTCTGATTCTAAATAAGTTTTAGAGTCTGTTCTTTCTATTTCTAAAATTTCATTTGTTATACTTTGAAGTTCCTTAAAAGTCATTGCTTTATTTTTAATTTTTTCAAGTTTAATATTTCCAGGACTTCCTTTTTTAGCCATTGGGGGAACATTTTCTTTTAAATGAACAGACATTGTTTCATCATCAAAAAATTTACTAATAGATAATTCTTTTAAGTTAATTTTTGGTTTTAAATATAGAACATCTAAACCTTGTGCAATACTTGTTTCACTTTGAACTTTATCAGAGGTAATAAGAGTAGCTAATTCATTTAAAGCTAAATCTCTAATCATTCCATCAATTTCACCTTTATGGGCATTAGCTATTTCAAAGTTTCTTGGTCTTGAACCTTTAAAATTAACAGCTATTTTTCCATCATATTCTAAAGATTGTAAATATTTTAATTCATTTAACCCTTTAAAACCTATTGATTTTCCGAGATTTGCCTGATGTTCCAATTCAGAAACTACGGCTTCAGGAATTATTATTTCAGGATAATCTAAATTATTTTCTTCTATGATTTCACTTATTACACCATCGATAATAGCACTGGTATCTGGAACAATTTTATTTAAATTTTTATTTTCTATCATATTATCTAATAAATATCATCAGGATTTACTAATCTTTCATCAACAATTTCAATATCTTCTTCTTTAAGGTCTTCAATGTTGATATTATTATTTAAGTTAATTTTTCTAAAAAAACAAGTTTTATATCCTTCATGACAAGCTACACCACTTTGTTCTACTTTTATAATTACTGCATCCATATCACAATCAACATAGATGTATTTAACTTTTTGAATATGCCCAGAGCTTTCACCTTTTAACCATTGTTTTTTTCTTGAAGTACTCCAATAATGAACTTTTTTTGTTTTTAATGTTTTTTCAAGAGCTAATTTATTCATATTAGCTACCATTAAGATTTCATTTGTTTTATAATCTTGTGCAATAGCTGTTATTATTTTTTCTCCATCAATTTCATGCCTAAAATTTATTTTCATATTTTAATCCTCTTTAATATAGCTAACAATTTTATCAATATTAACTAATTCTTGATCTCCAGAATCCATGTTCTTAATAGCTACTTGATTATTTTTTAATTCATCTTCTCCAACTACTATAACTTTTCGAGCACCAAGATTATTTGCATGATTTAAGAGTTTTTTAAATTTTTTTCTTGATAAGTCAACTTCTGTTATTATATTATTTTCTCGAAGATTTTGAGCTATTTTAAAGGATATTTGTCGTGTATCATTAGATATTGGTGCAATATAAACTTCAATATTTGATTTATTTTCTTTTTCATCTTTTAACTCTTCTAATGCATTCATTAATCTATCAAATCCAAATGCAAAACCTGTGGATTCTATTTCTTCTCCACCAAAAATTTTTATTAAGCTATATGTACCTCCACCACAAACTTGTTTTTGTGTTCCAAGTTCTGGAATATAAACTTCAAAAACAATTCCAGTATAATAATCAAGACCACGAGCTACACCTAAGTTTAAAGTATAATTATGCACTTTAAAACTTTCTAAACTTTTAATTAACTGTTTAAATTCATTTAAAGCATCATTAGTTTCTTCATATTTTGATAAAAGATTTTCAATATCTTTTAAAACATTTTTATCTCCAATAATATCAATTAATTTAAGTAAAATCTCATTTAATTCATCATTTGATGTAACAGGATTATTTCCATTTAATGATTCTCTTAAAAGTTCTTTATCTCCTTTGTCAATAATAACCATTATTTTTCTTTGAGTTTCAAAGTCTATGTTAAAGTGTTTAAATAATCCCCTTATAATTCCTAAATGGTTAATATTAATATCTGCTGTTTTTATACTTAATCTTTCTAATGAATCATTACACATGGCTATTACTTCTGCTTCACCTTCAGGAGATTTAGCACCAATTAATTCACAACCAAATTGCCAAAATTGTCTAAATCTTCCTTTTTGTGGCCTCTCATATCTAAAACAACTACCAAAATAATATAATTTTATTGGTTTAGCAACTTTTTGAAGTTCATTTAAATATAATCTAGCTACAGGAGCTGTAATTTCTGGTCTTAAACTAATTTCTCTATTTGATTTATCTTCAAAATTATACAACTGTTCTACAATTTCTTCTCCAGATTTAGTTGTAAATAGTTTTAAATCTTCAAATAAAGGAGTTTTTATTTCTCTATAAGCATAATTTTCAAAAGTATTTCTTAAGATTTTTTCTACTTCTTTTCTCTTTTCCATCTCATCAAATAGAAAATCTCTAGTTCCTCTTGGTTTTGTAAATTCCATTTAAACCCTCTAATTAAATTTTTTATATATTCATAAATTTATTATTTTATATTAATAAAAATATTGAAAATTAGTGTCGGATAAGATTGAGAAATTGCTTTCTCGCACTCTCCTAAGAACGGCTCGTGTCACTTTCATGACAAGTCCGCTCAAGCAAATCTTTATCTGTTAACAATTCAATGCTCGATTTTTAAAATAATCAGATTTACTCTCAT
>JAHKLT010000034.1 GCA_020854915.1 Methanobacteriaceae archaeon
AGCTATCCGAATAAATAATAAATGTACTACAGGACATGTAGGAATTTAAGCTTGTGCTACTATAGAACATTAGTTCTATCTAAACAAGAAACTGTAGCTTATAATAGAGAGCAAAAATCTCCGATTGAAACTTCATAAAATAATCAGTCGGAGAGTATGTCAATTAAGTTTATATAATAATTTATGCGAAAATAACATTAAATTTTAGTCATTTAAAACTTTAATAGCTATTTTAAAGCATTAGCTATTGTTTCTGCAACTGAAATCAGTGATGTATCAGAGCTTATTGTATCACAGCTTGCAATGTTTTTACATCCTGAGGCATAGATTCTAATTGTTGCTCCTTTTACAAGTATGGGGTGAACACAACAAACATTTACATTTTTTGCTCCTTGTTCTTTTAAAATAGCTATTGCATTAACTATTGTTCCACCAGTAGCTATTATATCATCAATTATAATAGCTTCTTTTCCTTTAACAGAATCAATATTAGTATGTTTTTCTAGTTCTTCTTTAGATAAATCACATCTTAAATCTACTATACATGTTTCAACTTTATCTGGAGCTAGTCTAACTTTAGATAGGTATGTACATGTACAATCTAGTATTTTAGCTATTTCTTCTGCAAATGGAAATGCTCCTTTATCTGGAGCTATTATAACAGGTTCATCTTCAATAATTCCAGAAATATAGTTAGCTATTGGTTCCATAGCTGAAAGATTCATAGATTCAATATCAAAAAAATCAAGTACACTTTCTTCATGAATATTTATTGTTATGAATTTAGTAGCACCAGCATTTTGGATTAATTGTGCTATTGTTTTTGCAGATATACTTTCTCCTTCTTTGAATCGTTTTTCTTGTCTTGCATAACCCATGTATGGGTTTACTACAGTAATTTTAGAAGCACCTAGATCTTTTGCATTACTAATTAAAAAAAGTAGTTCCATTAAGTTTTCATCTTGTGGATAGTTAGTAGATTGAATTATAATGACTTCATTTGGGATTGAATCTTTAATTCTTGTATATCTCTCTCCATCTGGAAATTTCCATGTGTCAATAGCTGCGAATTTTTTATTCAATAATTTAGCTACTTTTGCTCCTAAATTTTGTGATGCTGAACCTGCAATAATCATTAAATCACCTAAAAAACATCAAGTTTATAATCTATATCAAAATTAATATAATCGTAAGGTAAATTACAGCATGTTTTAACAAGCCTGTATTTAAAGTGAACCTCACCATACTTTTTTAAATTATCTTCTAAATCTTTTGAAATAGGATCTATGCTATCTTTATTATCTACTCTTATACTTCCAAGAAAATTATATCCTATGTTTGTATTTGAAATTAATAATTCACTAATTCTAAAATTTTCCTCATATTTCTCTAGAATATCATTGGTTATATCTATAATCTCATCACTTATTTCATTTTTATCTATCATCAATATACCCCAAAAAATAGCATGATTAATTATATGAAATTATTGTAATTTATATTATTTGCTTTTAAAAAATAAACTCAAATTTGTATTAACATTTTAAAACCTATCACTATTAATATCAAACCACCAAATACTTCTAATTTATCTCCAAATATATCACCTAATGATTTTCCAAGTTTAACACCTAATATAGAAAATATTGCTGTTATTAAACCAATCATAATAGCTGGTGTAAAAACTGGTATATTTAATAGTGAGAAGGAAATTCCAATTGCAAATGCATCTATACTTGTAGCTATAGCTAAAATTAATAAATTCTTAAATGAAAATCCACATTTTCTATCATCTCTATCGACGTCACTTAAACAATCATGGATCATTTTTATTCCAATAGCTACAAGTATTAAAAATCCAAGTATTGGTGCAATAGATGAGATAATATATCTTATTTGCCAACATGCAAACCAACCTAAAATTGGCATTACAATATGAAAAGCACCAAAGAATAATCCAATAGC
Organism: Methanobacteriaceae archaeon; assembly: GCA_020854915.1. Taxonomy (GTDB): domain Archaea; phylum Methanobacteriota; class Methanobacteria; order Methanobacteriales; family Methanobacteriaceae; genus JAHKLT01. The sequence goes on from JAHKLT010000034.1 coordinate 1,966, forward strand.
TATTGTTTGAGAACCATTAATATTAATTAGTTTAAATCCCTGACTAATAGAAACACTAAATGCGTCCATTGATAATGCAATAGCTATAATAATGATGGCAATAATATCCATACTTAAATATATATAGTTTATTAATATAAATATTTAATTATTTTTAGTTATATCTAAAAAATAGTAATACTTTTTCTTTATTTAGTTTTTTAAAAATAATATTTAGTTAAACAAAAAAATAACTTAATTTAAATGATTAAAAACTATTACTCATTATTTAAAATCATAATAAATAATTAATAGATAAAATTATTCCAATTAAAGAAATAGCTATTTGAATATATCCATGCTTTTTTATGTTAGGATCATTAGATTGAATCAAGTAAAATGGTAAAAACACACCAAAAAATGAGAAAAATCCAAAGTTTGAAAAATTTAATAGTAGATTTAAAATTAATCCACCCCAACTAAAAGCTATAGTTAAGATATAACTTATAATAATTAAATTTTTAGAATCAATAGATATTTCATTATGATTTTTTAAAAATAAGTCCTTACCACAATTAGCACAGAAATTATAGCTATCTTGATTTTTAAATCCACAATTAGGGCAAATTTTTACCATAAAAATACTTTTTAAATATAATTTATATTATCAATTTGAGGACGTTCTACTGGAAATCCTTCACCATTAGGATAACCTACTAAAACACCACAAACAGGTGTGAATCCATCAGAAATATTTAATTTTGATGTAATATCATTATCTGCACTTAAAGCTATTATTGGAGATACAACATAACATGTTCCAAGATTTAAATCTGTAGCTGCTAGAATCATTGTTGTAGCAGAACATGCACAGTTAATTTGTCCAAATCCTTCTTCAGGAGCAGAAAATATAATTAAGCAGGGAGCACCATATAATGGTTCATAACCTGGAGTACTAGCTCGTTTCTCGAAAAATTCATTTCCAGAGTTTAACATGAAGTTTTTTGTAATATCATTTAACTCTTTTAAAATATCCCTATCTTGAATTACTGTAATTTGAAATGGTCCTGCATTAGGAGCTTTATTTGACATCTCAAGTATAATGTCTAATTTTTCTTTTTCAATTTCTTTATTTTCATATCCTCTTATACTTTCACGTTTTTTTATAGTTTCTAAAGTTTCCATTTTATCACCTAAATTTAGCTATGCTTAAATATTTGTTTTTAGCTAATAAATAATTTGTTATTTTTAATTAAAATTAGATGAATTTAAAACTAATAAGAGTTTATTTTTATAAAATATATTTTTAATATTTTCTAAATTATTTTCAAACGAGTTTCTCTTTACAATTTATCTAATCGATGAATTTAATAACATTACTATACAATTTACATTTAAGATTTCTTTTATCAGAAGAATTAAAACATTATTTGTTTTATCTGAATTTTTCTGTTTAATGAACCTTTATTTTAAAATTAAATTGTATTTAAACAATAAATCTTAATATAATTATTATTTTAATATTGAAACAATATTTTTAAATAATATTATAAAATTATCACAACATACAATAAATAAAATCAATACAAAATTATAAAAACATGTTTTTAATTAAAAATATTAATTTTTAAAAGTATAAAAATGATTTTTAAAATATGTTTAAAATTAAATTCATCTATAGTTGATTACCTAATATTTTTTAATTAATTTAATATCTATATATAAATAAAACATGCATTTATATGAAAAAATTTGGTAACACACTATAAATAAAAAAAAGGAAAGCAACTAGTGGTGAGTTGCTTTTTTAAGTGGATTTTCAATACTGTTTTTAGTTACTTTAGAACTTAATTCTTTCATTTTATTAATTAATCCATCTTTTTTACTTCCACTAATTAAAATATTTTCTAAAACATCACTTAATGTATCTATTGGAACGATTTCAACCATTTCTTCATATTTCTTCTCAATCATGACATCTTTTAGATTAGATCTTGGAATTAAAACTTTTTTAATACCAGATTCTGCAGCAGCTTCTATTTTACCAGTAGCACCACCAATAGGCATTACATCTCCACGGACATTTAATGATCCAGTTAAAGCAATTGTTTGATCTATAGGTATATCTTCAACAGCAGAAATAACAGCTGCAGCTATTGAAACACTAGCACTGTCTCCTTCTACACCATCATATGTTTGTAAGAACTGTACATGAATATCATAATCAGAGATGTCTTTTTGAGTGTATTTTTTAATTAAAGCACTTACGTTTTGAACAGATTCTTGAGCAATTTCTCCAAGTTTACCAGTAGCTATTATTTTTCCTTCACGTTTACTTTGTGCAGGTGCTGCTTCTGCAGCTATAGGTGAAATAATACCACTTCTATCTCCAATAACAGCTAACCCATTAATAATACCAACTTTTCCACCTTTAGAATCAAATACACTGTATTCTTTTCTTTGAGAAATAGATCTATCAGCCATTTGTTGTTCTAATGTTCTTGAGAATTTTTTAGCATCAATAACATGTTTTGCTTGTACTTTTTTAGCATTATCTTCAATAGCTACATCTCCTGCGGCTCTAACTAGTCCACCAAGGTCACGTAATTTTAAAGTTAATGCATCTTTTTTACCTGATCTTCTTTTAGCTTCTAAAATAATTTCATCTAATGCATCAGTTCCAAAATGAGGAATTCTTCCATCATTTTTAACTTCTTGAGCTACAAATTGTACTAATTTTTCCCTATTTTCAGGTGTATCATCCATAGAATCCTTCATATATACTTCATAACCATAACCTCTAATTCTAGATCTCATAGCTATATGCATACCTTCTAAGACTTGAATGTTACCAGATGCTACAAGTACAAAATCACATGGTACAAATTGTGTTCTTACCATTGCACCACTACTATTTTCACTTTGACCTGTAATAGCATATTTTTTTTCTTGCATAGCAGATAATAATTCTTGTTGTGTTTTCATAGACATAGTACCTATTTCATCAATATAGAGAACTCCTTTATCTGCTTTATGAATCATTCCAGCTTCCACACGTTCATGTGCAGGTGTTCCAAGACCTCCTGATTGATAAGGATCGTGTCTTACATCACCAAGTAATGCTCCTGCATGAGCACCAGTTGCATCCTTAAATGGTGCAAATTTTTGATTACCATTACCTACTAATAATTTTGGAGTTAAAACATTATTTTTAGGTTTTATTTGTAGAGAAATAAATAATATTAATGCTGCAGCTATTACAGCCTCTAATATTTTTCCATACATTCCTCCAATAATTATAATAGCTATTATTGCAATTGTTACAAAAATTGTTTTTTTCTCTTCAGATGATTTTGAAGCTAATTTTGATTCATCAACAATTTGTTTTCCTGCCCCAGAAGGGACAGTTCTAACTATAGGATTATTATTATCTTCCACATTAGGATAAATTAATATATCCTTTAAAACTTCAGGAGGTAATAATTCAGCCATACCTTTTGCAAGCATTGATTTCCCAACACCAGGATCACCAATTAAAAGAACATTTCTTCTTTGTTTAGCTGCTTTTTTAATTGTTTCAACTGATTCTTCATGACCAATAACTTGATCAATAATAAGTTTAGGAACTTCAATATCCTCTGAACTTTTAATATTATCATAATCAAGCATAGGTTTAATTTTTTCAATAATATCTTCTTTTTCTTCAATTTCAGGTTCAAGTACAATATCTTTTTCAGAATCTGCATTTAAGCCTTTTTCTAAACTCATCAATAAACCTCTTTAATTTTTTAATTAATTTTTATAAATTATAATAATTATTTTGTTAGCACATATATAAATAAGTTTCTATTTTAGTAAAGTTTTGTAATTAAAATAAGAATTATATTTTAAAGAATATTCTTAAGAAATATTTATTCAATTTTAAAAAATATGTAAAAATTATAAAATTAAAACTAAATAAAAGTTTTATTAATCTTTTTTTATGATTTAAATAATTATAAATTGAATTTAAAATTTTAAAAATAATGAATCTAAGATTACTAAAATATAAATTTTAAAATAGAATATAATTAATAATAAATCTAAGATTACTAAAATATAAATTTTAAAATAGAATATAATTAAATTTATATCATTTATTTTCAAATATAATATTAACTATTTTTATTTAAAATTATTTTTAACAAGAGGAAAATATATGGCTAAATGTATTATGGTTCAAGGAACCTCATCAAATGCAGGAAAAAGTGTTCTTGTAGCTGCACTTTGTAAGATTTATAAAAAAAGAGGATATAAAGTAGCTCCATTTAAATCACAAAATATGTCTTTAAATTCCTATACAACAAAAGAAAACGGTGAAATAGCTATTGCTCAAGTTTTACAAGCAGAAGCTTGTGAAGTTGAACCTTCAATTCATATGAATCCTATTTTACTAAAACCAAAAGGTGAATTTATATCACAAGTAATTGTTCAAGGAAAAGCTATAGGAGACATGAATTTTTATGAATATCAGCGAAATTATAGAAAAAAAGCTTTAGAAGCTATTGAAGAATCATTGAATATTTTAAAAGAAGAATACGATATAATTGTTATCGAAGGAGCTGGATCACCTGCAGAAATAAACATGCGAAAAGAAGATATAGCTAATATGGAAATAGCTCATATGGCTGATGCTGATGTTATTTTAGTAGCAGATATTGAAATGGGTGGTGTTTTTGCATCAATAGCTGGAACATTTGTTTTACTTGATGAACGTGATAGAAAAAGATTAAAAGCTGTTGTTATAAATAAATTCAGAGGAGATCTAGATATATTAAAACCAGGAATTGATATAATAGAAAAAAAAATTGATGCTCCAGTTTTAGGTGTTGTTCCTTATGATAATAGTTTAAAATTACCTGAAGAAGATTCAGCATCACTAACAAGACATAGATTTTCTAAAAATAAAGATATAATAATTGGAGTAATTCGTCTTCCTAAAATATCTAATTTTACAGACATAGATCCTTTTGAATTTGAAGATGATGTTGAAATTAAAATGATTGATGTTAATGAAGAAATTGGAGAAGTAGATGCATTAATAATTCCAGGAACACGTTGTTCTACAGAAGATGCTAAAATCATAACAGAATCAGCTATTGGTGATGAAATAATAAAATTATCTGAGACGATTCCTATTGTTGGACTTTGTGGTGGTTATCAAATCTTAGGTTCTAAAATTATTGATGAGGATAAAAAAGAATCAATTTTTGGTACATCTAATGGTTTAAATTTATTAAATATTAAATCACATTTTAAAAATAATGAAAAAATAGTATTACAAAGTGAGGCTGTTGTTGGAAATAATTTAAAAGGAATAGCTAAAGAAATGTTTAAGAATATTAAAGGGGACTCCGTTAGAGGCTATGAAATCCATGAAGGAACAACAGAACTTAATGGAACTACACCATTTTTAGAAATTTCAGGAAAAGGGAAAGGAAACAATAATGATGGATCATTTGATGGAGCATGTGAAGGTAATGTTTTTGGAACTTATTTCCATGGAATTTTTCACAATTATAATTTAAGAAGAGAATTTTTAAACTATATAAGGGATAAAAAAGGTTTAGAACTTAAATTTGGTGAAGATCCTTATGAATCTAGTAAATATTATTCTATTAATCGTTTAGCAGAAATTGTTGAGCAAAATATAGATATGGATTTTGTTGATAAAATGATTTTTAAAGATTGAATCTTATTTTTCAAAATAAACAAAAGGAGAATTAAAAAGTCCTTCTTTTTTAAATATTTCATATCCATGATTTTGATATAATTTTCTTACTTATTGCACTTGTATATATTCAAATCGAATATTTATCTCCATATTTATTTTTAAAATAATTTTCAGCACGAGTTAATAATTTATTTTAATGGTTAAATATCAAAGTTATCTAATTTAATAGCTTCACTTTCAAAAGCTAAATATTGAACATTTAATATTTCTTCTAAATCTGTTTTTAGTATTTCCATATCATTAGAGAAGTTAAAATGCTCCTCCTCCACCTCCACCTGAACCTCCACCAGGCCCACCCACTCCTCCATCTGAACTTGGATTAGCAGTTGAAAATCCAGCGGACATTGCAGAATATAACATAATATTACCTCCATAAGAATGATATGCATATAAACTATCATTTTCTAATGTATCAGAGGATATATGGAAATCCATTGCTTTTTTAACATTTTTTGCAACACCTAATGAACTTGCATAAACTAAATATTGGTTCCATATAACAATTGATGATGGAGGGTATTCTTTCATAAGAGAAAAATCATTTAAATATTTTTTAAAGTTTTCCCACTTTTTATTTTCTTCCATTCCATATTTTGTCCATCTTCCAGCTATTTTATCTGGTAAAAAGAAACATATTGCACTAATAGCTAAAGTAAAAAAGCCTATAATAATTGCATTAAAAGAATTAGGTGTAATCGAATTAAATGCAAAATATAAAAGTATTATAGATGCAATAGCTAAAATAACTGAAAATGCTCTAAAGTAAGTATAACCATCATCTATAAAATATTTATACATTACACTATCAACATGTATCTTTTCAAAGTCAGACTTCCATAGATTATAGTTTTCACTAAATCTTTTTGCATAAGATGTATTTGATAAATTGGATTTCATTTTATTAAAATCAATAATTCCATCACTTTCAAAATCTTTTAAAATATTTATTATTCCAGATTCATAATCTTTTAATGATTTAAAATCTGTATCATTATTAATTTTTAATTTAATATTTGATTCATCTGATTCAAGAAGTAATAAACATTTTTTATTTATTAAATCCATGACTCCTGATTGAAATGCTTTCTCATCTAAAGTTCCAACTTTTCCATCAAACATAGCATTTACAAATATTGGAGAATAATCACTTGGTGGTTCTCTTTCATAAATACCAGAATAATTAATTTTAGGTTCTCTACCATATTTAAAATAGATTATTGGAAAAACAATTAATAAAGCAAGGAGTATTATTGGAAATATAGAAAATAATTTATCTTCAAATTCCGCTTGATTTTTATAATCCTCTTGTGATGCTATAATTTCACTTAATCCATCATGATCTATTTTATTTGCATAAATAGGATTAGAAAACTGATTTAGTGGAATTGTAGATCTAATTTCTAAATATTCACCTTCTTTAATAGGTCCACTTTGAATAATAAGTGTATTATTTTCCCATGAAGTAGAAGCTTCGCTGTAATATGGATTAATCCAATACTTAACACCATCAGGTGATTTATAAGTTACCTCTCCATGAACTTTATCAACATCAACATCCCATTCTTCACCCCATAATTTATGTTGTAACTCAGCAGTATCTCTATAAATATTAACAGAATTTATAAAATCATATTCAATATTTACATTAACATTAGTATTTGAGATTTTTTGTGTTTTAGCCTCATCAGCATACAAATAAATTTTTATCTTAGAATAACCACTTTCATTAGTTATTTCATAATCTGAGTATGCCCCATTTGTAGTAATATTAATGTTTTCAATAGATTGACCTTCTTTTAAGGGGATATCCCTATATACTCCATTAAATTCCCCATCAAAAGAGTAATCTAATGATTCTAAAATATGTAATTTACCATCTTCTTCAACATCAATAAAAAAATTAGCATTAGTAATTGAATAAGACCTATCATCATCAGCTAAAACTTGAGAAATATTAGAAAATAAAAAAAGAGAAATTAAAAGAATACCAATAAGTTTATTATTCATTTTTAATCACTTAAAAATCTACTTTAGGTACACTTTTAGAAGAAGATTCTGCTTCAAAGAATACTTCCTCATTAAAATTAAATAATTTAGCAATAATACTACTTGGAAACATTTGACACTTATTATTGTACATTAAAACAGTATCATTATAAAATTGCCTAGAATAAGCTATTTTATCTTCAGTTTCACTTAACTTGTTTTGTAAATCTTGAAAATTAGAATTAGCCTTTAAATCAGGATAATTCTCAGCCACAGCAAATAAAGATTTTAAAGATTCTGTAAGTTGATTATTAGCTTTTTCAGAATCTTTAACAGTATTTGCACCCATCAAATTGGATCTTGCATTAGTAACTTCTTCAAAAACACTTTTTTCATGTTTTGCATAACCTTTAACAGTTTCAAGAAGATTAGGTATCAAATCAGCTCTTCTTGTAAGTTGAACATCGATTTGAGACCAAGCATTTTTAACCTTGTTTCTACTATCTACAAGACCATTATATAATAAAACAATAGCTATTGCAATAATAATAATTATTGCAACAATTATAATAGCTATTAACATAAAATCACTAGTTTTTGTCCCTTCCTAATATATGAACAGCTGCAGTACCACCAGTACCACCAATATTTTGGGTCATACCTATCTCAGCACCATCAATTTGGCGTTTTCCAGCTTCTCCCCTAAGTTGCCATACGATTTCTGCAACTTGAGCAATACCAGTAGCACCTAATGGATGACCACGAGCTTTAAGACCACCTGAAGGATTAACTGGGAAATCACCATCTCTTTCAGTTTGTCCTTCTTCAACAGCTTTTCCACCTTCACCTTTCTTAACAAATCCTAAATCTTCAATAGCTAAAATACCATTGATTGAGAAACAGTCATGAACTTCAACTGCATCGATATCTTTATTAGTAAGACCAGAAATATCAAAAGCTTTTTTAGCTGCAACTTTAGTAGATTCAATAGTTGTGATACTTTTACGATCATGTAATGCAATAGAACCAGATGCTTGAGCAGAAGCTTTAACATAAATTGGGGTATCAGTATATTTTTTAGCATCTTCTGCAGGACAAATAACAACTGCAGCAGCACCATCAGAAACAGGAGAACAATCTAAAAGTGTTAAAGGATCTGCAACAACAGAAGCATTTAATACTTTATCTACTGAAATTTCAAAAGGATACTGAGCATTAGGATTATTTTTTGCATTCTTATGATTTACAACAGAAAATTGAGCAAGTTGTTCCCTTGTAGTACCATATTCATACATGTGTCTTCTAGCCATCATTGCATAAAGTGATGGGAAAGTTGCACCTTGTTGAGCTTCCCATTCTTGATCTGATGCAGTAGCAATAGCTGGAGTTGGATCAACAACATCTGTCATTTTTTCAACACCTGCAGAAACTACAATATCATTCATACCAGAAGCAACAGCCATAATACCTTGGCGAACAGCTAATCCTCCAGAAGCACAAGCTGCTTCAACCCTTGTACAGGGAGTAGGATTAAGACCAATATGATCTGAAATTAAAGATGCAATATGTTCTTGTTGAACAAAAAGACCAGCAGTCATATTTCCAACAAACATTGAGTCAATATCATCTCCTTCAATTCCTGAGTCCTCAATAGCTTTAAGACCAGCTTCAGCTACTAATTTTCTAAATGATGCATCCCATAATTCTCCAAATTTCGTTTGTGAAACACCTATAATAGCAACATCTCTCATTTTATCAAACCTCACAAATAATTACATCTTAAGTTTTCCTTTATGCTTACAATAAACAGCATAATCCACATATTCCTTATCATCAATAATATCAGTAGTGAAAGGAGCTAATTCTTTTCTCTCTAAAATTTCATCATTAACTGTTAATGTGAAACCATCACTTCCAGCACCAGAACCATAAGAAACAATAAATATCTTTTCACCAGGTTGAGCATTATCTAAAATAGAAGATAATCCTAATGGTACTGCACCAGAATAAGTATTACCTATACTTGGAGTTAATAATCCATGTTCTAATTGTTCTTTATTAAATCCTAACATTTTTCCAACTTTAAGGTAAAATTTACCATTAGGTTGATGGAAACAAGCATGATCATAATCAGAAGCTTCAGTTCCTGTTTTTTCAAATAAACCTTTTGCAGCACTAGTTACATGTTTAAAGAATGCAGGTTCACCTGTAAAACGTCCACCATGTGAAGGATAATCTTGACCCTCTCTCCTATAAAAATCAGGAGTATCGGTTGTAAAACTGTATGTTTCATCAATATCAGCTATAACACCTTTTTTACCAATAATATAAGCTGCTCCACCAGCAGACGCAGTATATTCTAAAGCATCTCCAGGAGCTCCTTGTGAAGTATCAGCACCAATAGCTAAACCATATTCAATCATACCAGAGTCAACTAACCCCATAACCATTTGCATACCTGCAGTTCCTGCCTTACAAGCAAATTCTAAATCAGCTGCAGTAAGTTCAGGTGCTGCACCAACTGCTTCTGAAACTATTGTAGCAGTAGGTTTAACTGCATAAGGATGAGATTCAGAACCAACATAAACAGCCCCTATTTTTTTAGGATCAATTTTAGACCTAGCTAGAGCATATCTAGCTGCCATTACTGCAATCGTTGCAGTATCTTCATCAGCAGAAGGTAGAGATTTTTCGTTTACAACAAGACCTCTTGATAAAGCAACAGGGTTATCTCCCCATACTTTAGCAATTTCTTCTACTTTAATTCTATATGAAGGCACAGATGCCCCATATCCAATAATTCCTGCCATTTAATCACCGTTAAATATATTTAATATATAAAATACTTTATTTTAATATTAATTTTCATAAATCTTATATTTAAAAGTAACTAAAATATCAAAGAAATCCTTTAAAAAAAATTCAACCTTAATAAATCATAATAATAAAATTTCTAATAAAAAATAATCAATAAAATGCAGTTGCCGGGATTCGAACCCGGGTCGTAGGCTTGGAAGGCCCAAATAATAACCAGACTATACCACAACTGCAAATGCGGCGTCCGGGATTTGAACCCGGGTCTCTAACGTGGCAGGCTAGAGTCTTAACCAGGCTGGACTAACACCGCATAAGAATCATTATAAAAAAACACAACATACAATTATTTGATTTTATCATATATAAAGTTTATTAAATATTTTAATGGATAATAAAATACATTTGTATATAAAAAAACTTTATATCTTAATAAATTAATAAGTAATAATTGATTAATATGAATAAATTAATAAAAATATTTTTATTTATTAGTAGTTTCTTGTTGTCTATAACATGTATTTCTGCAAATGACGATGAAAGCATATTAGAAAATACTGAATATATTGATGAATTAAATAAAGAAAATATAGAAATTTTAATGGCTACAGAAGAAAAAGAAATTATTCACGATGATCACAAACCAAAAAGAAAATGCAGACTCTGTAAATAATGAATCATCAAATAATACTAATACAAGAACAAATTCAAGAAAAATAGTCCACAACATTTTTAAAATGTATTATAAAAATTCTTAGAATAAAATTTATCAGTGAAATATTCTATAAACATTCAACTAATGATAATTAAATAAAAATTTAACGAAACGGAATGTTACAATGCATTTAAAAAATTTAAACAACTTGTAAAAGAATTAGAAACTAAAAATGAAAATGAAATTAATAATAGAAAAAAAGAAGTTAAAGAGTATTTACCCATTGCTTATGAAACACATTTAAGTCCCACATTTGATTTATTATCATCATTAGTTTGTAATTTTCTTCAGGATAATAAAAATATTTTATTTTTATTAGATGATAAAGAAAAAGAACGCTTGACATACTCTCCGACTGATTATTTTATGAAGTTTCACTCGGAGATTTTTGCTCTCTATTATAAGCTACAGTTTCTTGTTTAGATAGAACTAATGTTCTATAGTAACACAAGCATAAAAAAATTGAGGAATACTTTAATCCTCATGAAAATCCTTATAAATTTAAAATAAATTAATTCTTACAGTATTTTTAATTGATAAAAGGTTCTTAAAACTGATACTTGATTTCATTAAATCAAATATTATTTTCCAGCTAAACTTAAAGATTCTAATCTTCCTTTTCGCCTTAAATATTCATCTGCTGCTTTAGGATTATTTTTAAGGTATTCTCTTTTTTTTTCAAATGCTTCATTAAATTCTTTTAATTCCTTTTCTGTAAAAAACGATGTTAAACTTTCCATAAAAATCACATTTAATTAATTTTTAATTTTATTTTTTATATTATAAATATTTTTAATTTTTGTTTTTATTTCCCTATTTTCAAAATCAATATTTAGTATTTCAAAAGTACTATTTCTAGGTAATAAAAACTCTAGTTCTTCAGCATATGCAGAATATTGTTCCAAATAACCTCCTTGAGTGTTCTTAGGAGCATCTATTTCTATAATCCACCCATCGTTATTAAGATTTTTATTTACATGTTTAAATACTATATCTTTATTAAATGAAGTTGATGAAAAACCATTTTCATTTATTCCTCTATTTTTAAACCAATTTTCCATAAAATCACTGTATTCTATTCCCCTAAATAATTTTGTATCTTCTGTTAGTTGATTTTTTTGAGTAATATGAGTCTTGGCCAAATATGTATATTATTTTTTGAAAGTTGCAGTAGAAGGCTGCATTTGGGATTTAGAATTTTGTCTAATCTTTGAAAATAATGGTCAATGAAACTGGCCATAAATCATTGAAAATTATATGGGTAAAT
>JAHKLT010000064.1 GCA_020854915.1 Methanobacteriaceae archaeon
AGCTATCCGAATGAATAATGAATGTACTACAGGACATGTAGGAATTTAAGCTTGTGTTACTATAGAACATTAGTTCTATCTAAACAAGAAACTGTAGCTTATAATAGAGAGCAAAAATCTCCGAGTGAAACTTCATAAAATAATCACTCAGAGAGTATGTCAATATTGCTAGGAGATTAGAATTTTAATAGATATATTAAAATATACATGTATATTTCAATGACCAATAAGTATATATTATTAACACTCCTACTATTATTATTATTATTCTAAGTCTAGCTATTTTTAGCTATTTTTTAGTGGAAGTGTTATTATGGATACAATGGATACAATAAATATAAGAAGAAGTATAAGAAATTATACAGATGAAAAAATAGATGAAAATACTTTGAAAGAAATTATTAATGCAGGAACAGTTGCTCCAGTAGCTGGTGATTTTCATATAACTGTAGTGCAAAATATTGAATTAATGGAAAGATTTAATAATGTGGCTAAAGAATTTTTGAAAAATTCTGAAGATGAGAATATGAAAGCAATGGGTGAAAATCCAGATTATAATATTTTTTATGGTGCTAATACAGTTGTTCTATTTTCAGCACCTGATGAAAATCCTTTTGGAGGATTAACAACATCTCTTGCTGCTGAAAATATTATTCTAGCTGCCACTGAATTGGATATAGGTTCTTGTTATATGCTTACTCCAGTTGTTCCATTTGAAAATGGTGCAAATGAAGATTTATTAAAAGAATTTAATTTACCTGAATCTTTTAAACTAATTTCTGCTGTTACTCTTGGAAAAATAGCTTCAGATATTGAACTTCCTCCAAGATCACCTTTAAATAATGTTAATTATATTAAATAATTAATCTATGAGGTTTTAAAATGGGGGGTGATTATAAAGAGTATAATTCATATCAAAATTGTTCAAATAAAAAACTTGATAAGAAATTAGATTTAATTCATCAAGACATTAAAAAGATTATTGAAGATTCTAATAAAAAATATCTCGATGATTTATCATATAATATTAGAAAAGATAACATCAATGCAATTAAAGAATTTTTAAATAAAGAGAATAATGATTTAATAAAACAAAATATTGATTTAAATTGTGAACTAAATGAAAAATGTGGCGAATATTTCCATAGCTATTTTGAAAATTCAATAGAAGAATTAGATCCTGAGAATATTTCTGAAAACTCATTAAATGATTATTTAAATGGCTTAAATTCTGTAAAAATGGATGATAATGAATATGATTGTGATATATGCTTTAATAATTTTTCTGATTCATTTAAAAAGCAATTTAAACTTATAAGTTCTTTAAATATTTATGAATCAAATGAAGATAATGATGATTTACCTGATTTATCTCCTGAAAAACTTGTTGATGATATTTTAGAGTCTGTTTCAAATAAACATAGATTATCCATTTTAAAATCAATTGAAATAGAACCAAAAACATTCTCAGTTTTGTCAAAATTAACTAATTTGAAAGGTGGAAATTTACTTTTTCATATTGAAAAATTAGAAGATAATGATTTTATATTTCAAAAAAATGAAAGAGGAGAATATTTATTAACAAAAAAAGGCTTTAAAATTATTCAAATATTAAAAAATCTACAAAAAGAGATTTATAATAATTAAAAATCTAATTTTCTTATTAATGTTTAAAATCATTAAAATTTCAAAAATATATTATTTTTACTTTTTTATATTAATTATCAATTTTTTATTCATAAATTTTATTTTTTAGTAATTTCTGACTTTTTTATCTTTTATTATTTAATTTTAAGTATAAAAAATCGAATAGATATATTTTTATATATAAATACATAATTGCATTAATAAAAAATATTTATTTTAATTTTAAGAATGAGAAGTAAAAGATTCAGTTTAATACAAAGTTATTATGGATATTTATAATAATGAAATCACTGTCTTTTTAAATCTATAACGATAAAGAATATGAATAAGTTAATAAGAATATAAAATTAATTAATGGAAGTTTAAAAGATGGAATATAAAAAAATTGGAAATACTGATATCTCTGCTAGTATTATTGGACTTGGAACTGAATATTTAGATGGTAAGCCATATAATATTGTAAAAGAAACTGTAGATGCTGCCTTAGAACATGGTATAAATATTTTTGATGTTTTTATGCCTGGTGAGGATGTACGTAGGAATATAGGAAAAGCACTTGGTGATAGACGAAAAGATGTTATCATACAAGGACATATTGGTTCAGTTGATTTAAGAAAACAATATGATACAAGTAGGGATTTAGATGTATGTAAGAAATATTTTGAGGAATTAATGGAAAATCTTGGTACTGACTATATTGACATTGGAATGTTATTTTTTGTGGATACTGATGAAGACCTTGAACAGATCTACTCAAATGGAATTATTGATTATGCTTTGGAGCTTAAAGGAAAAGGAGTAATAAAAGCTATAGGAATTAGTTCTCATAATCCAAAAATTGCTCGTAAGTTATTAGAAACAGGAATAATAGATTTGATGATGTTTAGTATCAATCCAGCATTTGATATGACACCTTCTGAGGTAGATGTGTTAGGTACAGTAGAAGAATTTGCAAAACAAGAATATGTTGCTTTTGATTCTTTAAGAAGTAATCTTTATAGGTACTGCCAACAACAAAATATTGCAATAACAGCAATGAAAACATTTGGAGGAGGTAGGCTTTTATCTGAAGATCATTCACCATTTAAAAATAAATTGACCCCTATTCAATGTATTCATTATGTTTTAACACGTCCTGGAGTAGTAAGTGCAATGGTTGGTTGTCAATCTTCTAAAGAAGTTGAAGAAAGTATAAAATATTTGGATGCTAATAGTGATGAATGTGATTATACAGATATAATCAGCGAATACGATGAAGAATTCAGTGGAAAATGCGTTTATTGTAGTCATTGCCAACCTTGTCCTGTTGATATAGACATAGCTATGGTTAATAAATATCTTGACATTGCCATGTTAGATGCTAATAACATCCCTCCAAGTATTATACAACATTATAGATCATTACCAGTAAGTAGTGATGATTGTATTGAATGTGGGAACTGTGAGAAAAAATGTCCATTTTCTGTCCATATTATTGAAAATATGAAACAAGCATTTGAATTATTAGGATAATCTACAAATAACGTTTTATAATATTAAATAATAGCTACAGATTAAAAAAGTATAATCTTTTTTAATATCGTTTGATATTTTATTAAAGAATATTTGTATTGATTAGAAGGGTCGTACTTCTTTTAATTTGTTAAAAAGCTTTTTAATATACCAAATAACTATATTAAAAAATTTTTCTAATAATATCTTAGTTTAAAAATCTTATTAGTTATTATTTTTGTAAACAGAGCAGTAAGTATTTTTAAATATTATCAAATCAAAGAAAATGCCATACACTTAATAGCTTATATTAAAGGTAAAAAGTCAGTCAAATTAGCATAGTATTTTTAAACGATACAAAATTGTTAAAGCACTTGAAGACAAGGTGCAGATATTGTTTTACTTGCTAGAAGAAAAGAAAAATTGGATGAAGTTGCTGAGCAGATTAAAGATATGGGTAGAAAATGTTTGCATATAAAATGTGATGTAACACAAACTGATCAATTGCAAAATGCTGTAAAAGCTACAATAGATGAATTTGGAAAAGTAGATATTTTAGTAAATGATGCAAGAATGGGTGATTTTGATTCTGTAATTGATACTACAGATGAATTATAGGAAAAAGAAATAGATTTTAGCTTAACAGCTCTCTTTAAAGCTTCAGGGGAATTCGGCAAAGAAATGGTTAAAAATAATTATGGTCGTATAATCAACATTGCTTCAATGTATAATTTGGTAGGTAGTATGACAGCAGGAATTGGTTATCATTCTAGTAAAGGAGGAATTATAAACCCCACAATAGCTGCAGCAGAATTAACTGAATATAATCTAACTGTCAATGCTATTGCTCCAAGATTTTTTGAATATAAAATGACATGTGAACTTATTAAGACAGATTCTTTTAAAGAAATGCTTAGTCAAAATTGTCCAAAAGTATGTTTAGGAAATCAAGGGGAACTTGATTCTGTTTTAATTTATTTAGCTTCAGATGAAGCTTCTTACTCAACAAGATCTGTTGTTGTAGTTGATGGTGGAACAACAGCAATTTAACCAAATTAAAAAAAGAATTGTCATAATTCTTTAATTTTTTTTATTTTTAAAACATTATCTTTTTTAGTATTATTTACTTTATATAATATGCATCTTAGAATTAGTTTTATGTTTACCTAAATATGATTATTTTAAATTTGATTATTCTTTAAATAAGAGATAATATTGTGTTATTATTTACTTTGAAAATTTTAAAAGTTTATATTTGGTAATTGATATAATTATATAAATATAAATTTTAATTTATTAGAATATTATAATTGAATGTAGTTTTAAAATTTAATATTAAAATACTTTGTATTGTTCTAAAATATGATTATGTAATCATGATATGATTTATGTGGCATTCTAAAATTTATAATATTGTAATTTTGTCATATAACTTTCTAAAAATAATAATGTGAAATTATGAAAAATGATATTCTTTTTAAACTTTCATTTTTAATTAGTAGATTAATTTATCTAATTGTTCGAAAAATGGGTAAAAAAGGAACTGCTCTTCCTGGTAAAATAGCTATGAAAATTAAACCAGATATATTAAATGATTTATCTAGTCGATGTGATAATATTGCTATAGTTTCAGGTACTAATGGTAAAACTACCACAAATAATTTATCAAATCATATATTTAAAGGTAAAGATTTCAAAGTTTTATCTAATTTAAATGGTTCTAATATGATTCAAGGAGTAATAAGTCCTTTTATAATAGATAAGAAAAAACATTATGATTGGGGAATTTTTGAAGTAGATGAAGGTTCTATGCCTGTAATAAATAAATATATGGTTCCTGATTATATAATTTTAACTAATTTCTTTAGAGATCAATTAGATAGGTATGGGGAAGTTGAAAAAGTCATTAAAACTGTCTATGATTCTATAAAACATGAAAGCACTACCTTAATTTTAAATGGTGATAGTCCTACATCATTATATTTTGATGATTTAAAGAACTCTAAAATATATTATAGTTTGGAAAAAACAAAGTTTTCAAGAGATGATGAAACTTCTGCAGAATCAGTTACTTGTCCAAAATGTAATAATAAATTAAATTATGAATATATTACTTATGGAAATATTGGAAAATATTACTGTTTGAAATGTGGGGTAAAAAATCCTAAACCTCACTATGTAATATCCAAAACAGAACTCAAAGATAATTTATATGATTTTACTGTTTGTGATAAATATGGAAGTTCAAAAATTAAATTAGGATTATTAGGGATATATAATTTATACAATGTTCTTGGAGCTATTAGTTTAGCTAGAGAAAATAATTTTTCTTATGATTTAATAAAAAAACAAATTGAGAATTTTGAATTTAAAGAAGGGAGAATGGAAATAATTAACACAAGTTCTTCAAAAGTTATTTTGGGCTTAACAAAAAACCCAATTGGTTTAAGTGAAATTTTATCAATAATATGGGCGGATAATAGTAAAAAATCAGTTATGTTTGTTTTAAATGATTATGCTCCGGATGGTAGGGACATATCTTGGATATGGGATGTTTTCATTAAGGAAAATAATGATTTTAGTAATATAGATAAATTTTTCTGTGTTGGAACAAGAGCTGAAGAAATAGCTTTAAGATTAAAATACATCGATTTTCCAGAGGAAAAATTAGTAATATATCATTCAAAAGATAGGTATGATATTGAAGAACCTATATTAACAATCATTAGTCAAAATAATAAAAATTATATACTTGGGACATTTACTGCAATGCCCGAAGCTAAAAAAATAATAATGAAAATAAAAAAAGAGGAAAGTTTATGAAAATGGAATTAAACATTGTGGATTTTTATTCTGATGTTTTAAATATTTATGGAGATATTGGAAATCTTTTGTGTTTGAAAAAAAGGTGCCAATGGAGGGATATTACTATAAATCAAAAATGTTTCTCGATTGGTGAGGATATTGACTTAGATTATGAAGATACTGATTTAATATTAATTGGTGGAGGATCTGATAGGAATCAGGAAGCAATAGCTAATAATTTTTTGAATCAACGAAAATATATAGATTCTTATTTGGATAATGATGGCGTATTATTAGCTGTTTGTGGTAGTTATCAAATGTTTGGAAATAACTTTAAAAATATTGACGGAATGGATATTAATTGTCTTGAAATATTTGATATGGAGACTATTATTTCAAAAGATAGACTAATTGGGGATATTATTTTAAATAGTAATATTGAATTAGGAAATGATAAAATAGTTGGATTTGAAAATCATGGTGGTAATAGCTATCATGATTATAATACACTTGGAATTGTAGATATAGGTTTTGGAAATAATAAAGATGCTGTTGATGAAGGATTAGTTTTTAAAAACTTTATTGGAACTTATTTACATGGACCACTATTGCCTAAAAACCCACATCTTGCTGATTATCTTATTTTGAGTGCTTTGAAAAATAAATATGAAATTAGTTCATTAAGTCCTTTAGATGATTCAATAGAATCTAAAGCTCATGATTTTATGGTTAATAAATATTTAAGCTAAAAAATATAAATATAAGTTATTATTTTCTGTTATTGGAACTTTAGTATAATATATTATATAATATTAATAATTCCTTATGTTTTATTAATATCATTAATTAAAGAACATGGTGTCTGATTTTTCAATAGTTTGTTATGTGTGATAATTCTTTAATTTCTTTTTGGTTGTGTGAAATGAGTAGTCCGAGTAAAAGTACATTTAAATGTGTGTTTTTGTATAATTGTTTAGTGTATGGATGTGTTTTGTCTAATTTTAAGTTTAGTTTGAAGAATGAGAAGTATTTTTCTATTTTCCATCTCTGTTTTGTCTGAGGTCTTCCCATTTGGGTGGTAATTCAAATAATCTTTCTCTTAATTTTTCGTAAATTAGTCCAACTTTATTATATGTGTTAAAATAGTCTAAAAGGGTTTTATTTTTTATTTGTTTGAGTTGGGTTTTGTTTTTGGAAATATTAATGGGATTTTGTATTTGTTTATTCCGATTAAGTAATTATTTGCATTGTAATATCTTTTATCACATAATATTTTTTTTGTCTTTTTTTAATATTCTTCTTTTTTTAAGTTCATTTAATATTTCCTATTGTGTGGTGATTTTTGATGTATTAGTACTGTTAATGGTTTTTTTGAATCATAATTTAGTGCAGATGTTAGTTGAAATCTTGTATAATGTCTTTTTGATGAAGAAAATGCTTTTTTATAGTTTTTAACTAGTAATTCTTGTTTGTTAAAATATTTTCCATTAAATTTTAAATCAATCATTAAAGTTGTGGAATCAATAATAATGTTGAATTGTAGTTTATTGATAAGTCTTTAAAGTTAATTCTAAATATTTTTCTTCACCATCACGAGAATAAAGTTCTCTTTTAACTGTTTTAGACTTAATATGTCATCAATATTTAAAAATTTTTTAAGTTCATCATTATTATTTTACTTGATTATAAAGTTCTTTAAGTTCCATATTAAAATAACAAGATAATAAAATTAATTTTAACATGAATTAATACTTGGGCAATCTTTTTTAACTTATTTTCGAGCTAATTCTTGTTGAAAAGTTCTAGAATCGATAAGTTTAATATACTTTGTCATACAATTTCCATGTAGGGTTTCTTTTATCCGGAATTATTGGAACATTCATTGTAATCATAAATAAATGTTTGTTTTAATCTTATATAAAATTTTCTCTCTAAGAGACTCTTTATTTTAAAATTAGTAATATATTAAACTGTAATTTTAAAAAATATGATTATACAAATAGATATAGATAAAATGAGAATAAAAATGTCTGGAAATTAGTTAGTATAAATCAGACACCATTTTTATAATATAAAAAAATATTAAAGATTGATTTAACAATCAATCTTATTTTGCATTTAATTCTACAAATAAACTACCGTAATCAGCTGAAGTATTATCTTCATAAATACTATTTCCTTTAGAGTCAATAATTTTTATTTTAAGATTTCCACTACCTTCTTGATTAATTGTGATACTTGAATATGTATTAACAGTACCTAAATCAATTTCACTATTTCCAGTACCACTACTTTGAGAATATTTACCATCAGTAGTAATATAAGATGCCCAATTATTACTTGTTTCTACTTGAACTTTATATTCTCCTGGTTCTATATTAGCAGTTGAACCTGTAACATTACTTGAAGAACTATTACCATCTGTTGAAACATTAACTTGAACTAAATTATTAGAAACTTCTGGTGCAATTGTTATTATTGTAATTGCTCCAATAATAGCTATTATAGCTACAATTATAATTAATACAACAGCTATTTTTTTACCAGTTCCCCAATTATCAAAACCCATATTTTTATCCCCCATTATATTTATAATTGTAATTTAACTTTTATAATATTTAAAATTATTTACTTGATTTTGTATAATTTATTAGGATTTTTTACTTTTAACTATTAAAAATTTCAATAGTTTTTGATTTTTTGAGATGTTCTATTCATTTAATTTTTATAAATGTACAAATTTAAAAGTAGTATAATTGAGTATTTTATTAATAAAATAGCTATTATATACAATCATAATTATTTGAGGTATTCATATCCTTTAGAATAGATAACCAAAATTCATCTAATGGAACTATACGATTAAAACAAAATTTATCTATGGGACGATACTATTAAAACAAAAGTTAATTTGTTATCAATGTTAATTGTTATCAATAACAACAGTTATATATGATTACTAACATATGTTATATTGTGCTTAGTATGATTTTGAAATAAAGCAAAAAAATTTCAGAGCTTTAAAAATGAAAAATATTAAAAATATGGAAAATTTGAATTATTATTTAAATTGTTATCTTTTGATTCTTAATAAATCCCATCAAACATTTATAAATCCTTATTTAAAGGAAAATGGTCTTAGTTATCAACAATATGAATTAATATTACATATTTATATGGATGAAGGATCAATTCAAGGAAATATAGCTTCTGCTTGTGGAACAGATAAATGTGGAGCATCAAGAGCTCTTAGGATATTAGAAGATAAAGAATTAATTATTAAAAAAATTGATGAAACTAATAGGCGTTCTTATAAAATATTTTTAACAGAAAAAGGTAGAGACATAGTTGAAAATATAATTGAAAAAGAACGTTATTGGGAAGATAGTATTTGCCAGAAGATGGATATTAAAAAAGAAAAACTTTTTAAAATATTAAACAAAGCCTGTATGGGTTCTATAGATTTAACAGAATAATTGGGGTATAAAATGGATTGTATTAACTTTAAACCAATAAAATTATCAGATAAACCTCTATTTGATGATTATTTTAATAAAACGGATTTTAACAACGCTGAAAAGAATTTTTCTAATCTTTTCATGTGGAGAAAAACTTATGAATATGAATATGCTATAATTAATGATTGTTTATGTATAAAAGGTAAATTAAGAGGTAGTAAAAAACCATTCTGCCATTTTCCTTATGGTGGATGTGATATTAAAGATTCTCTATCTCTAATAAAAGAAGCCTTTAAAAAAGAAGGAAATGAATTAATCATAAAACCATTACTTCCTAAAATGAAAAAATGTTTAGAGAAGACTTTAGAAGATTTTACATTAATTGAAGATAGAGATTCATTTGACTATATTTATACATCAAATAAGCTGATTTCCTTATCTGGTTCTAAATTACGCCATAAACGTAAAGGTATTAAAAAATTCAGAGAAAATTATGAATATGTATATGAAGAACTCAATTCAGATAATCTAATTGAAGCAAAAGAATTTACAATAAATATTATTAAAAATTCTAATAATGATTATGATGAAATAATAGCTATGGAAGAAATGTTTGATAACTTTTTTGAATTAGATATTAAAGGATGTGTTATTAAAATTGATGATAAAATTGTTGGTGTATCTACTGGTGAAGAATTAACTAAAGATACTGTTGTTATTCATTGTGAAAGAGCTGATACTCAATATGAGGGAATCTATAATTTTATTAATCAAGAATTTTGTAAAAAACAATGGTCAGATTATAAATTTATTAACCGTGAAGAAGATCTTGGAATTGAAGGTTTAAGACAAGCTAAATTAACTTACAGGCCAGATTTATTATTATCAAAATATGTTGCAAAAATTGAGGTTTAAACATGACTTATGTAAATAAATTAGATGGAGATAGGCTATTTTTAAGTTTATCTAAAAAAAAAGACCTATCTTTATATAATGAATGGTTAAATGATTTTAATATTAATTTAACATTTGGTAGAAGTCATATTACGTTTAATGAGGAAAAACAAGCAGAATATATTGAAGATTATAATAATTCTTTTGATAAATTTTTCTTTGTAATTGTAGAGAAAAAATCTAATCAAGCTATTGGAATTGGATTATTATATGATGTAGATTTTGTTCATGGTAAAGCTACATTAGGTCTTCTATTAGATAAGTCATATCAATCAAAAGGTTATGGCAAGGAAGCTACTAATTTATTATTAGAATATTCTTTTAATATTTTAAATTTAAATAATGTAATGTTGTATGTTATTGATTTTAATGAAAAAGCAATAGCTATGTATGAAAAATGTGGATTTAAAATAATGGGTAAAAGAAGAGAAGCATATCCTATAAATAATAATGTTTATGATGAAATATATATGGATATATTAAAAAAAGATTTCAATGAAATTAAATAGCTATAAATGACTGATGTCTTTTTTACTATCTGCAAATCCATCAGCTAATAATATCCTATGACAAGTATCAGGCTCTTTTTCACTACATAATAACATTATATTACTTGGATTTCCATATTTTTCATGGAATAAATTAATCATATCCCTTTTTTTCATTAGTTTTAAGTATTCTGCTTTGTATTTAACCCATTCAATTTCTTTTTTTCTATATGCTATTAAAACTTCTTCTGTTGTACAAAAATCTTTATCATGAATATATTTACAATTAGATATTACATCTAAAAAATATCCTAAGTCAATTCCTTTTGTAAAGCCTAATAACTGAGAATAATTGTGCAGGCGAACATCAAGTAATACTTCAATCTTATTTTCATTAATTATTTTAAAAAATTCTTCAGCTTTTTGTCCTGAAGAACCAATAGTAAATACTTTCATTATAATCTAATTTATATGATTAATATATTTTATAATTTACTTTTGAAAGATACTTGTTTTAAATCTTTCTTAAATAAATCAATATTTTCTATTTGTTCTTGTGTAATGTAGTGAGGAGAATTTATTTATAATTAATAAAAAATATAAATTATATGTTCGTTTTCAGACTACCTAACTCAATAAAATAATAAAATATGGATTTTAAAAAGTTTTATATTTATATGATAGAATTAATCTAATTCCTCTCTATATATTATAAGTAATATTATTTATAATTTATACTAGTATTTTCCTTATTTTATGAGTGGAAGTATTCTACAAACACCTCTTCGTTACCATTTAAAAATAAATATTATTTGTGTGTAATACTTTCTAAAATTTCATATCTTATTTCTGCTCTTTTAATGGGATCTTTTGAAGTATTTTTATGAGTTGGAATTTCAATTAATTTTAAATCATCTTTTTCATTAATTTTATCTTTTAAATAATCTGGAAAAACAAGGTAATCATAGTTTTCTTTAGTGATATTGAAGTTCATATCTTCAGCAATGTCTTTTAAAAACTTTGTGTATACTTTAAGATTGATTTTAGAATTTTTTTCTTTTAAGGCAGTAGTTTCTTCATTTTGATATAACCATTTAATAGCTATTGGATAATTTGAAAAGATTTCTTTTAGATCTTTTTCATTAATTATTTCCTTATGTGAATATTCAGATACTTTAATTATACTTTCTTTTATTTGTTTAAATGTGTTTAATTTAATAGGAAGTGATTTCATATTTACTTTGCTTTCTGAAAGTAAAATAGCTAAATCTCCTTTTTCTTTATCAGGATTTTTATTTACTTTAAATTTTTCAATTCTTGCAAATTCAAGAATTTTTTCACACATTGGGGTTGTAACTAAAATCATTATAAATAACTATTTACAAATAGATATATATAATTTTTATATAAATTTTTAGGATGAAAAAATGAGAGTTACACTTAGCTTTGAAGAAACAAGCTCTAATGATTTATCTGTAATGGTAGATGCATTGAGAGCAAGTACAAGCATAACTGCAGCTTTAAATAATTTTGATGAGATAATTCCTTGTTTTTCACCAGAAAACGCTTTTAAAATTAATAAAAAGAAAAAAGGAGTTCTTGCAGGGGAGCGTAATGGGGTTAAAATTAAAGGTTTTGATTTAGGAAATTCTCCAGATAGTCTTGAAAATTATGAATTCAGTGATGATGAATTTAAAAGGCTAATATTAACAACAACTAATGGAACACGAGTTCTTGAGGATATAAAATCAACAACTATTATTGGTTCTTTAATTAATGCAAAATCAGTAGCTAAACATGCATTAAATCTTTCAAAAGAACATATTGATGTTGTTATGGCGGGTCGAAATGGATATTTTGCAATTGAAGATTTTTTAGCATCTGGTGAAATATTATATTGGATTTCAAAGGAAATTAAGGATAAAAATGATTTTAAAATTAGTGAATATGCTCAATCTGCAATTCTTGCAAGAGGAGATTATGATAAAATTAAGGAAGCTTTTTATAACTCTTATTCTGGAAGAAGATTAAGTGAAATTGGTTGTAAGAATGATGTTGATTATTGTACTCAGAAAAATATAACTGATAATGTAGCTATTTATGAAAATGGTGTTTTAAAATTAGTATAGTAAGTTTTATTTTAATCAACTTTATATAATAATTTGAACTAAATAGATAATACTAATGTTTATTTTTAATAATTTAAGAAGTGTTTTTTTAAATGAAAAGAGAATGTTTAACAATTATAGGAACTGCACATGTTTCACAAGAAAGTGCTGATGAAGTTAAAACAGCTATTTATGAACAAAAACCAGAAGTTGTAGCTATTGAATTAGATCATGGTAGATATAAACGATTAATGGATCAGCTAGCAGGTATTGAAGAAGATGACACTATTTCTGTAAGTAATATTATTAAAGAAAATAAAGTAGGTATTTTTGTTGCAAGTACTTTTTTAAGTTATATTCAATCTAAAATTGGTGAAGACTTAGATATAAAACCAGGATCTGAAATGATAGCAGCTATTGAAGCTGCAAAAGATGTTGAATCTAAAATAGCTTTAATAGATAGGGACATTAACATTACTCTTCAAAGAGCTTTGAATAATATGAGTTTTATGGAAAAAGCTAAATTTTTATCAAGTAGTGCTTTTTCGATGTTTTCAAGTTCTGGTGAAGATGAAATTGATGTAGAAGAATTGAAGAATCCAGATACTTTAGATGAAGTGATGGAATACTTTAAAAATGTTTCTCCTGGTGCTTATGAAGTTCTTGTTAAGGAAAGAGATGCATATCTTGCAGGATCTATTTTAAACATTCCTGAGGATCATGTTATAGCTGTTGTTGGTGCAGGTCATAAAAATGGAATTATGAGATATTTAGATAATCCATCTAAGATTCCCCCTATCTCTTCATTAGTTGATGTTGATAAAAAAGGTGGAATTCCATGGCTTAAGATAATATTAGCTTTGATTCCTATTTCTTTTATTGTGATATTTTTTCTGGCCTTTTTAAATGGAATTAATATTCAGTGGGATATATTAGATTTTGTTGTAATAAGTATGATAATGGGATTTGTAGGTTCTATATTATCTGGATCAAAAATCCAATCAGCTATTGTTGGTGGAGTTGTTGCTCCTCTTACAATTATTCATCCTTTACTTGCTGCTGGTTGGTTTTCAGGATTAACTGAAGCTAAATGTCGGAAAGTTAGAAAAAGAGATATAAATAATATCTTAAAAATTAAAAAGTTAAGGGATTTGTGGAGTAATAATATTTTTAGAATTTTACTTGTTGTTATGGGTACAAATATTGGTGTGAGTATAGCTACATTAGTTATATTACCTTCACGAGTTTTTATTCCATTATTTTTTAAAATGTTTGGTGGATAAATTTTAAATATAAATCTTTTTATTGTATGATGTTATAATATAATATTAATTTTATTAAAAATAAAATAATTTCAGTTAAAAATATGTATCTTATATTTCGTTGTGACTGTGGCAGGGTCTTATATTCTAAAGAAGGAGTAGCTACTCGAAAATGTACTTGTGGTAAAACTATAAAAGTTAAACAACGTAGAATTTTTGATAAGGTAGAAACATCAGAAGATGCATCATTAGCTGTTCAAAAAATGCAAGATGAAATATATGGTAATACTGGATTTATTCGTGCAAACAAAATTAAATAAGTTTTAAAGGTTTATGTAAATGACGACAATATTATTTGAAATTTTTATAGTAATTATATTGATATTATTAAATGGATTATTAGCAATGACGGAAATTGCTTTTTTATCTTCTAGAAAAGCTAAACTTCAAAAAATGTTAGAAGAAGGTAATAAAAGTGCAAAGATAGTGATTGATTTAACTGAAGATCCAAACCAATTCTTATCAACCATACAAATTGGAATAACTCTTATTAGTATTTTAACAGGTGCTTATGGTGGAGCAACTTTATCAGCACCCCTTGCTTCTGTACTTAAGAATTTTATACCATACAGTGAAATTATAGCTATGGTTATAGTTGTTTTAATAACAACTTATTTATCCCTTATTGTAGGAGAATTAGTACCAAAAAGAGTAGGTTTAAATAAACCAGAATCTATGGCAGTTAAAGTTGCCAAATTAATGAAATATTTATCTAAAACATGTGCACCTTTAGTAACAATATTAAGTAAATCTACAGAGTATGTTTTATTACTAATTGGTATTAAAAAAGAAGAAGAAAATGTTATTACAGAAGAAGAAATCGAAATGATGATAGAAGAAGGAAGAGCTGGAGGAACAATAGAAAAAGAAGAAGAAAATATAATTAAAAGAGTTTTCCGCCTAGATGCTCAAAAAGTTGACATGATTATGACTCCAAGAAATGAAATCGTATGGGTTGATTTAGATGATAGTGATGGAGAGATTCATGAAAAGATCACTGAAAGTAAAAGATCAATATTTCCAGTAGCTCAAGATGAATTAGATAATTTTATTGGTGTTGTACAAGCTAAAGATATTTTAACCTGTATTTTTAATGGAAAAAAAGTTAATATTGAAAAAATTGTTAAAGAACCATTAATCGTTCCAAATAATCTTCCCTCATTAGAATTATTAAAACAATTTAAAAAAAACAGTGGACATGTTCATATGGCTTTAGTTGTTGATGAATTTGGAGGTCTTGAAGGATTAATCACTTTAAATGATTTACTTGAAGGTATTGTTGGAGATATTCCAGGAATTGATGAAATGGATGATCCAATAATTACAAAAAGATCTGATGGCTCATGGCTCATAGATGGAAGATTCCCAATTGATAGATTTAAAGAAGAATTCAATGTTGATATAGAATTTCCACTAGAAAAAGAAGACAATTATTCAACTATTGCAGGTTTTATACTAAGTTATATTGGTAAAATACCTGAAACTGGTGAAAAATTTGAATGGTCTAATTATTCTTTTGAAATTGTTGATATGGATGGACACCAAATCGATAAAGTCTTATTTAAAGAATTAGGATCTAGAAATAGAGATTAAATCTAAAATCTCACATGTCTTACAAATATTTGAAGATGTTGGTTCACCACATAAATCACAATTCTTTAAGACTGGAGGATTTTCTAAATCAACTTTCAATGATTTTTTAAATGATTCCATTATATTTTTTTTAAGTCCAGGATATTTATCTTCGTTAATATTTAAAAATTCTTTTATTTTAGCCCTTAAAGATAAATAAGAATAAGGACACTCTTCTAAATGAATATTAATATCATTTAAAACTGCCCACATACCCACATCTTTTTCTAAAGTATTCCATAATGGTTTAATTCTAGGTACTAATTTTGGATGAATCATATCCAATTTTGGACCAAATTTAGAAAATTTTAATACATCTCCTCTTGCAAAACTCATTAAAAATGATTGAATCTCATCATCTAAATTATGACCTGTAGCTAATTTATCTACATTTAATTCATATGCAGTTTTATTTAAAATATTTCGCCTAAAAACTCCACAAGGAATACATGCACTTTTAAAGTTTGAATAAACATCATCTAAATTAAAATCATATTCTTC
Source organism: Methanobacteriaceae archaeon (assembly GCA_020854915.1). Lineage (GTDB taxonomy): Archaea > Methanobacteriota > Methanobacteria > Methanobacteriales > Methanobacteriaceae > JAHKLT01. The sequence continues at coordinate 16,407 of JAHKLT010000064.1, forward strand.
TTTAAATGATTTTTGAATAATTTTTATATCAAGCTCTTTTGCATTTTGAATTGCAGTTTCAATACCATAATTTCTGTAATTATCTATTCCCTCATCAACAGAAATAGCTATTAAATCAAAATCTAAAAATTCATTATAATTATTTAATGCATGTAATGTTAGAACACTATCTTTTCCACCAGATAATGCAATAGCTATTTTTTCACCTTTTTCAATGAGGTTATATTCATTAATAATATTATAGATATTACTGAAAATCTTTTCATTAAATTCTTTTTTAGAAACTACACTCATCTTTTTCACTTTAATTAAAATTCTAAATATTTTATAATTGGGGTTTCAATTTTTTTAAATAATAATTATCATGTTTTAGTAACTATTTTATCTAAAACATGTTTTTATACGACTTAAAACGCTTTTTGATTTTCTATCTTAGTTCTGTTATTTTCTGACTTCTTTACTAGATATTGGTCTAACCAGTTTTATCAGTATCTCCCTATAATATAGATAATTTTTACCATCTATCATTATAAATAATCAATACTTAGACTTTTAACTTTGTAAGCCTATTTAATTTAAAGTAAATATAATTAACTTAAATGAGAACAATTTTGTTTTCAATAAAAATTAATCACATCATTAATTATTAATATTCTATTTTATAATATTATATAATATGATAACTGCAGATTTTGGAATTGTTCCAATTGGACATGAAAGTATTAATATAAGTGAATATGTTACAGCAGCTGTTAATTCTATTAAAAAATCAGGGCTTAAATACGAATTAACTGGAATGGGTACACAATTAGAAGCAGAAGATTTAGATGATTTATATTCTGCAATAAAAGATGCTCAAGAAGAAGTTTTTAAATTAGGTGTTAAAAGAGTTTATACTGTTGTAAAGATAGATGATAGGAGGGATAGAAATAGATCACTTACAGATAAAATTAAAACTGTAAATGATTTATTAGATTAATTAAAGTTTTTTGATGCTTTTTTAATAGCTTCAATAACTTGATTTAAATCATTTTTACTTAAAGATGGGTGAACAGGAATGGAAATTACTGAATCAGCAGCTTCTTCTGCATTTGGACAATTTCCTTTAATGTTTAATTTTTTATATATTGGTTGATTGTATAATGGAATAGGATAATGGATACCAGTTCCAATACCTTCATTATTTAAAAATTCAACCCAATCATCTCTATTATCACCTTTTACTTTGATTGTATACTGGTGATAAACAGATTTTAAGTCTGAATCTAAGTATGGTGTTGTGATTCCTTCAATATCTTTTAAATTTTCACTTAAATAATTTGCATTTTCAATTCTCTTAGAATTAAAATTATCTATTTTTTTAAGTTGTGCAAGACCAATAGCTGCAGCAATATCAGTCATCCTAAAGTTATAACCAATTTCATCATGATGATATCTTTCACTAGCACCATGAGCTCTTAACATTCTAGATCTTTCATATAATTCTTTATCATTGGTTGTTATGATTCCTCCTTCACTTGTTGTCATGTTTTTTGTAGGATAAAAACTAAAACAAGCCATATCTCCTAGAGTTCCAATATTTTCATTTTTAAAAATAGCTCCATGAGATTGAGCAGCATCTTCAATTATAAATAAATCGTGTTTTTTAGCTATTTCTTTAATCTCATCCATTTTTGCAGGCTGTCCATACAAATGAACAGGCATAATAGCTTTAGTTTTATCAGTAATATGATTTTCTATATCTTTAGGATCAATGTTATATGTTTTAAGATCAATATCTGCAAATACAGGCTTTGCACCAGTATAAACAATTGAATTTCCACTTGCAATAAAAGTAAATGGGCTTGTTATTACTTCATCACCTTCACCAATTTTACAAGCTAAAAGAGCTACATGTAATGCTGATGTTCCAGAATTAGTAGCAATAGCATACTTTGTACCAATCCAATCTGCAAATTTCTTTTCAAATTCTTCTACTTTTGGACCTTGAGCTATCATCCCAGATCTTAATACTTTTAAAACCTCTTCAACTTCTTCATCACCTATAATAGGATTTGCTATTGATATGTTTTTCATGATAAAACCAACTTATTTTAATCTTATTTATATCTAAAATAATATTTAAAGTATTAATAATAGATTATATTTTAAGTGATAAAATGGATGAATCCTTTAATTATAATAAAAATGACTTAAAAGAGGTAGAAGAAGGATTAACTATTATTAAATTTCCAGAGTTTGATAAAGTTTCATCAACTGCACCAGTATTTTATAATCCTAAAATGGAATTCAATAGAGACATATCTATTTTAGCTATTCAAACCTTTCAAAAAAAATTAGATAAAAACATTTCTATTTGTGATTTGTTTGGAGGAAGTGGAATAAGAGGAATTCGCTATAAAAAAGAAATTCAAGGAGTATCTGATGTAGCTATTAATGATATAAGTAGTGTAGCTAATGAATTTGAAAAAATCAATATTGAAATAAATGATGTTTTTGATTTGGAAGTTTATAACAAAGAAGCTAACTTAATGCTTAGAGAACATCCTGGTGAATTTGATGTAGTTGATATTGATCCATTTGGATCTCCTAGTTTTTTTATAGACTCAGCAGCAAATTCTATAAAGAAAAACTCACTATTATGTGTCACAGCTACTGATACATCAGCATTATGTGGAACATACACAGAACCATGTATTCGAAAATATAACTCTAAACCATATAAAAGTGAATACTGCCATGAAACAGGTATTAGAATTCTAGCAGGATTTCTTGGATTAAGTTTAGCTAAATATAAAAAGTACATTGATATTAAATTGTCTCATAGTAGTGAACACTACATACGACTTTATATTTCTATTAAAAAAGGTTCTCTTGAAAGTGATGAATCTCTAAAAAATATTGGTTACATTAGTCACTGCAGGGAATGCCTGTATCGTGAAACAAATAAAGGATTAGCAGTAGCTATTCCTCAAGAATGTAAAATCTGTGAATCTAAATTAACCCATGCAGGACCATTATGGCTTGGTAAAATTCAAGATAAAGATTTTATTAAAGAAATGATTAAAACTTCTGAAGATAAAAAATTAAATACTAAAGACAAGGTATTAAAGCTATTAAATACCTGTTTAGAAGAATCAAATGCCCCTGCAACATTTTATGATGTACATGTATTATGTAAAAATCTTAAAATTAGTGCACCAAAATATGATCTAATTTTAGAAAAATTACTAGATAAAGGATACTTAGCTATTAAAACACATTACACTCCATTAGGAATTAAAACCGATGCACCTATTACTGAATTGAAAAAAATTGTAAAAGATTTAGCTATTAATTAAAATTTATTTTAAATTTTAACTATAATATTAATATTTATGCTATTTTTTAAATTCATTAAATTAAACTAATATTTTAATAATATGAAAAATCTGATTAATTATTACATAAGTTAAAAATTTCTAATTAAAATAAACATAGTTATTTGTTAAATTTAAAGTACTTATCATAACATATATTTTACAAAAAATTTAATTAGGATAATTTATTAAGTATTTTTATATATTATTTTAATATAGGGTGGAATAAATGGACTTTAGTGAAATTTTTAAAGATTCTTTAAATTATCCTTTTAATAATTATAGGAAATTTTTAGCTTTTGGATTATTATTGATTATTATTGATCTTATTTGGTATTTTGTAGCAGATGTATTTGATATTTCTTTTGAGTTAGGGGCTTTATTATTTTTATCTGGATTATTAATAACTTTTTTATTGGGTTTTGTAATTGATGGGTATTTATTAAGTGTTTTAAGATCTACTATTGATTATGATGAGGATATACCTAAGATTAGTTTTTTTAAAAACTTGGTTGATGGTTTAAAAGTTTTAATAGTAAATATTGTTTATTATGTTTTTGCTTTATTTTTTGTTATTATTGCTGCTTTTTTAAGTGGGTTCATAGGTTCACTTATGAAAATTTTTGAAATAATTGGAGCAAATCCTGATATGAATCCAGATTCTTTAGGTAGTTTAGTGCCATATGATTTGGTTTATGGTTTAGGTCTTGGTTTTTGGATTACATTGCTTGTTTTTTTAATCATAATGATAATTTTCTCATTTGTAATAGTAATAGCTAGAGCCAGATTAGCAGAAACTAATGAAATTGAAGAAGCTATTAATATTCACCATGTTTTAAGTGATATAAAAGAAATTGGTATTATTAATTATATTATTTGGGCAATTCTTCTTATTTTAATATCTTTTGTTATTATAGCGATACTTGCTTTTGCTTTAGCTTCAATTTCTTTTATACCTCAGTTTGGACAAATTATTGCTTTAATCATACAATCTTTATTGATTGTTCCATTTTTGAACTTGTTTTTAAATAGAGCTATTGGTTTATTATACATATCTAAAGATAATTAAATTCAAATTTTTTTTATTTTTTTTAAAAAATAATATTTTTGTATATTTTATTTTTATTTTAAAGAAGATTTTTACATTTGAAATTGTACTAAAAAAATTATATAGTTTAATAATTTTTTTATAAAAATACTTTAAGATTATACAAACATTAATGTTTAAATATTAAAAAAGATAAAATTTGTTATAATTAATATTTTACAAAAAATCTTTTTATTGAAGTGAAAATATGAACAAGAAAAAAGAAGATATAATAAAATTAGATGATACTGATGTTAATATATTAAAAATTATTAATGAAGATGTAAGAACTTCTTATAGGCAAATATCCCGTAGTTTGGATGTTTCTGTTGGAACAGTACATAATCGTATTGATAAAATGGTTAAATCTGGAGTAATAAAAAAATTCTCTCCTGTTATTAATCATAGAAAACTTGGTTTTGTTCTTACAACTATTATTGGTGTTAGAGTAAAGGGTGGTAAATTAAAAAATTGGGAAGATAAAACTTCTTTCAATAAAAATGTTGTTGGTATATATGATGTTACTGGTGAATATGATGCATTTTTAATTGCTAAATTTAAAAACACTGATGAATTAAATGCATTTATTAAAGAATTGTTAAAAGTCCCAATTATAGAAAGAACCTATACTCAAACTGTATTGGATGTTGTTAAAGAGGATATGGGATCCTCTAATATATTATAAAATTATTGGAATTAAATCTAAGTGTGAATTATGAATAATATTAGATTGAATCAAGCAAGAGATTTAATTCAAAAATCTAGTAAAAAACCTAAAAATGTAATTAGTTTTAAAGAAGCAGATTCAGGTATAATTGATGCTAAATTATCTGAAGATGCTTTAAAAAATATTATAAAGTCAGAAGGTTTTATATATAGCAGCCTACCAAGTCATATTCTTTCTAAAGAAGAAGCTATTAATTATACTAAATTTTTAATAGCTGCAAGAGAAAATATTGATGCACAACTTAAAAATTTCAATGTTATCGAAAGTGAGATTGAATTAATTGATATCAATGAATTAACTTTAAATACTCTTTTTTTAACAACAAAAAATAATTTTAAAAAATTTTTAAAAAAGCTTGGAGTTGATGTTCAAAGAATCATTGTTGCTGATTCTCCATTAGTAATAGATGATATGAAAGAAATCAATCCGAAAATTCCTGATGCTGCATTAAAAGGAATTGAAAAGAAAATTGAACATGTGCATAATGATATTAAAAGAAAATTATCTTCTTTAAATCCTTCAAAAATCATTGTAATAGCTGAAAATGATATTAATGGAACTCTTTTAGGAAAAAGATCTAAAGAACTTTATGGTGCTGATATATATTTAATTGATAACTTTAAAGATTTATCTGAATTAGAACTTAAAGATATAGTTGAAAAATAAAATTGAGGATTTTATTTTAATTTTTTTTATTAAGAGGTATGAATATGAGAGTTTGTTTTCCAGATACACAAGATGATACACCACGCGTTCCTGTTGAACTTAATAGAGTAGGTGTTACTTGTGTTAAAAAATTATTAAGAATTGATAGAGTAAGTAAAAGACCTATAATTTTACTACCTACTTTTGACGCATTTGTTGATTTACCTAATGATCAAAAGGGTATTCACATGTCTAGAAGTCCAGAAGCTATTAATGAGATTATGGAGGAAGTAACAAAGAACTTATCCTTTGAAGTAGAAACAATTTGTGCTGAAATTGTAAATCGAATGATGAAAAAACATGATTATGCTAAACATGTTGAAGTACGTATGTCCAGTGACTTCATGCACCTTAAAAAATCTCCTGCAACAGATAATGAATCTCAAGAAATTTCTAAACTTAAAGCTAAAGCTATAGGTTATAGGGATGATCAAGGAGAAATAAAAATTCGTAAAATGATTGGTGCAGAAGTTATAGGGATGACTGTTTGTCCATGTGCTCAAGAATCTGTTAAAGAAGCAGATAAAGCTAAATTATTAAAATTTTTAGATGAAGAAACAACTGAAAAAGTATTAGATACAGTAACATTTGCTTCTCATAATCAAAGAGGTATTGGAACTTTATTAATTGAAGTTCCTGAAAATGAATATATTAAAGCAGAAGATATAATGGAAATTGTTGAAAATTCAATGAGTTCTCCAGTATATGAACTTTTAAAACGTTCTGATGAAAACGCTGTTGTTATGAATGCTCATAAAAAACCTGTTTTTGTTGAAGATTGTGTTAGAAATATGATGGAAGAAGTACTTGATAAATTTTCTCATCTTCCAGATGATACAAATATTACTGCAAAACAAGTTAATCAAGAAAGTATTCACAGGCACAATGCTTATGCTGAGAAAAATACAACAATGAAAGAATTAAAAGAAGAATTACATTTCAAAAAGTGATAAATAATGGTTCAATTACATAAAACAGCTTCTAAAGTAATGGAATTTTTTGAAAGTTTTAAAGGTTCAAGACCAGCATTGAATATAGATAATTTTTTAATTGTAAGATCTCAATCAAGACAAAACTTTCCACTTGATGAAATGGAATCTAAATTAGAAGAAGTTGGAAAAGTTATTGGGGGAAAAGAAATAGATCCAGTTTCTAATGATGCTAAAAATATTTTAAACACTATGGATGAAACATTAAGAGCAAACGTAGAAATAAATGCTTCAGTTGATTCTAATGGTTTTTTTAGGATGAAAAAAGACTTAGAAACAATGGGTCTTAAAACAGAATTTAAAATATTTTCTCTTAAACATTCTAATGCAGTTGTTGCAATTTGGAAAGACAAATCAGGTATAGGTCCACTATATGTTGAAGTTACACTTTCTGATAATGGTAAATAGTTACACTTTCTGATAATGGTAAATAATTATGTCATGTGATTTTAATAAAAAAGAATTAATAGATTTTTTATCTTCTCAAAAAGGAGATTTAATTAAATTACTTAACTTAATTAAAGATATAGACTTTAAAAATCATATCACTTTTTCTAAAAATGTTTTTATACCTTTAACTGAAGTTTGTAAAAATGATTGTGGTTATTGTAGCTTTAAAAAAGATCCAAATAATGAAAATACAATCATTTTAAAAAATAAAGAAGAAATTCTTGAATTATTAAAAGAAGCAGAAAAACATGGTTGCAAAGAAGCTATGTTTGCATTTGGAGAAGATGCTGATTATGATCCTGATGTAAAAAAAGCTTTAAACAATTTAGGATATTCTAATATGGTTGAATATATCTATGATGTCTGTAGATTAACACTTGATGAGACTACACTACTACCTCATACAAATGGGGGTAATTTTTCATATGATGCTTTAGAAAAACTTAAAGCTGTTAATGTGTCTATGGGTTTAATGTTAGAAAACTCATCCACTCGTTTAATGAATACAGTAGCTCATAAAAATAGTCCAGGTAAAGATCCTAAAATAAGACTTAAAACAATAGCTAATGCTGGAAAATTAAGAATACCTTATACTACAGGAATATTAATTGGAATTGGTGAAACCCATGAAGAAATTATTGATTCATTAATAGCTATTAAAAATTTATATGATGAGTATGGACATATTCAAGAGATTATTGTTCAAAATTTTACACCAGTTTCTGGAATTGAGATGGAAAAATATCCAGAACCTAGTTTATTTGATATGATTCGTGTAGTTTCTATTGCTAAACTAATATTTAAAGATACTGATGTCTCTATTCAAGTACCACCTAACTTGAATTTAGATAGCTCTCAAATATTCTTGTTATGTGGTTGTGATGATTGGGGAGGAATCTCACCACTAACTAAGGACTATGTTAATCCAGATTCACCATGGCCAGAATTATATTATTTAGAAAAATTGACTAATGATGCAGGATTTAAATTAAAAGAAAGATTAGCTATTTATGAAAAATATATTAATAAAGAATGGTTAAATAAAGAGCTTTTAGATAAAATTAATAAATTCTAGCATCTACAACGATGTGACTAACACCAGGCGAATATTTTTTTATTTTTCGAATATTAATTAATTCTACTTCTCTAGAATTAGCTATTTTTTTGATTCTACTGAGTGGTCTACTTTCTATTAATTTATCTGGAACAGTTTCATGGTAGTGAATTATTCCACCTTTTTTTAAGCTATTGATTCCAGATTCTAAATAGTAATGTGTAGTTTTAACATAACCCATTATAAGACGATCTACTTTCTCATCTAAATTAATATTTTTAGAATCTCCTAAAATAGCTTCTATTCTCTCATAATCTTTATTTATTTTATTTATTTTTATGTTTTCATTTAAAAAATAGAATGAATCTGGATTTATCTCAACAGAATAAATTTTTTGAGCTTTTGAGTGAACTCCAATTGGTATTGAAAAATAACCTATTCCTGCAAACATATCAAGTACAATTTCATTATCTAAAACTTCTTTTGCAATTCTCAATCTTTCATGAGTATTTCCTTTAGACCACATAACCTTAGATAAATCCAATTTAAATAAACAAGTATTTTCTTTATGAATGGTATCTGTTTCACTTCCTTTTAAAATTTTTATATTAGGTTTGCGTCTGGTTCCTTGGATATTTTCTATCTGAATTATTGTTTTAACTCTATGTTCTTTTAGAAGTTTATCTAGGTCAGAATTTTCATCAAACTTATCTAAAATAAGAATATCTCCTATTTTTTTCCATTTCATTTTTATTTTTCTCCTCTAGCTAAAATTAATATATTGAATTTTAAAACTATATATTTTATCTTAATTTTTAAAAGTCAGTATTTTTTAGTATTTTTTAAACTAACCATTTTTGTGCCTTTTAGCTATTGTACACTATCACAATAAACATGTTTACGAGTTAATATAAAATATATTACTTAAGAAAATTTTATCTTAAAATAATACAATTTAGTGTAAGTATTTTTTAAAATATTTTCTTTAATGAATTTTCAAATAGAAAAGATTATATATGTTTAAAATATAATATAATATTAGTTAGTAAAAACTGACTGTTGATTCTAATTTTAATAAAATTTTATTTTTATTGTTATAATAGCTTACTTAAATAAAGCTGTAAAACTAATTTAATTATTTTTATGCTTTATATTGATTTACACGAGGTGTATTTATATGGAAGATAAAATAGTAGAAGGTACAACTACCGTTGGTATAACTTGTAAAGATGGTGTTGTTTTTGCAAGTGAAAGAAGAGCTAGTATGGGTAACTTAGTAGCTCATAAGGTAGCTGAAAAAATATTTAAAATTGATGATCATATTGTAACTACAATTGCAGGTTCTGTTGCAGGGGCACAAAATTTAATGAAGATTATTAGTGCGGAAGTTTCATTATATAAAATGAGAAATGGATCTCCAATTAATATTGAAGCTGCTGCTTCTTTAGCTGCAAATATTTTAAGTTCTAATCCAATGTATGTTCAAACATTACTTGGTGGAGTAGATGAAAAAGGGCCAGCTATTTATTCATTAGATCCTGCTGGAGGTATGATTAAAGATACTTTTATATCTACTGGCTCAGGCTCAACATTTGCTTATGGTGTTCTAGAAGATAGATTCCATAAGGATATTTCTGTTGAAGAAGGAATAGATTTAGCTATTAGATCAATTAAATCTGCTACTGAACGTGATACTTATTCTGGAAATGGATATTTAGTTGCTAAGGTAGATAAAGATGGATTTAAAATGCTTGACAATGATGAGATTAATAAAAGACTTGAAAATATGAAATAATTTTATTTTTTTATTTTTTTATTTATTTATTAACTAATTTTATTTAATGAAGTTTTAACTTATTTAAGTTAATATTTTTTATACTATTTTTTAAAGGGATTTTATGACTTCACAAATTTTAGAAGATATCAAAAAAACAATTATACAAAAATTACCAAATAATGCAGATGTTGCTAAGGTTGAATTTGAGGGACCAGAGGTTGTTATTTATACAAAAAACCCAGAAATCATTACTGAAAATGGTGACATTATTAGAAACTTAGCAAAGGATTTAAGAAAAAGGATTATTATCAGATCAGATAAAAGTGTTTTACTTGATCCTGAAAAAACTATTGATAAAATACATGAAATCGTTCCAGAGGGAGCTGAAATTACAAATATATATTTTGATGATATCACTTGTGAGGTTGTAATAGAAGCTAAAAAACCAGGACTTGTTATTGGCAAGTATGGAGTTACTTCACGGAAAATTGTTAAAAACACTGGTTGGGCTCCTAAAATTTTAAGAACACCACCTATTTCTTCTGAAATTATTGGTAAAGTTAGAACTATTTTAAAAATCAATAGTAAAGATCGTAAGAAAATTTTACAAGAGCTAGGTAAAAGAATCCACCAAGGAACTAAATATGAAAGTGATTGGGCTAGAGTTAGTTCTATGGGTGGTTTTAAAGAAGTTGGACGTTCTTGTATGCTTTTACAAACACCAAATAGTCGGGTTATGTTAGATTGTGGGGTTAATGTTGCAGCTCCTGATGATAAAGGTTCTTATCCTTTTTTAAATGTACCTGAGTTTTCAATTGATGAGTTGGATGCAGTTGTTATTTCACATGCACATCTTGATCACTGTGGATTTTTACCTTATTTGTATCATTATGGTTATGATGGTCCAGTTTTCTGTACAACTCCAACAAGGGATTTGATGACATTATTACAATTGGATTATATTGATATTGCACATAGAGAAGATAATCCTTTACCTTTTAATGTTAAACATGTTCAAAAAAGTATTAAACATACAATAACTTTAGATTATGGTGAAGTAACAGATATTTCTCCAGATATAAGGTTAACTTTCCATAATGCAGGACATATTTTAGGTTCTGCAATGAGTCACATGCATATTGGTGATGGACAACATAATCTTGTTTATACAGGTGATTTTAAATATGAAAGAAGTCGTTTACTTGAACCTGCAACAAATAGATTTCCTCGTGCTGAAACAGTCATAATGGAAAGTACATATGGTGGACATGAGGATGTACAACCATCTAGAAACTCTGCAGAAAAAGAAATGATGAAAACAATTTATAAAACCTTAAAAAGAGGTGGAAAAGTATTAGTTCCTGTTTTTGCTGTTGGAAGAGCTCAGGAATTAATGGTTGTTTTAGAAGAGTATATGCGTCATGGGATGATTGATGAAGTTCCAATTTATATTGATGGTATGATATGGGAAGCTACAGCTATTCATACTGCAAGACCAGAATATTTAAGTAAAGATTTAAGAGATCAGATTTTCCACATGGGTAGGAATCCATTTATTTCAGAAGCATTCCATAAAGTTAAAAATGTTGATGAGAGAATTGATCTTGTTGAAGGTGAACCATCAATTATACTATCTACTTCTGGAATGTTAACTGGTGGTAATTCTGTTGAATATTTCAAATGGCTTTGTGGTGATGAAAGAAATACATTAGTTTTTGTAGGATATCAATCTGAAGGTTCATTAGGTCGTAGAATCCAAAAAGGATGGAAAGAAGTTCCTTTACAAGATGATGGTAAAACTAAAGTTTTTAATGTTAAAATGGAAATAAAAACTATTAATGGGTTTAGTGGTCATTCTAATAGGAGACAACTTATGGAATATGTGAAAAGATTAAATCCTAAACCTGAAAAAGTTATTACTTGTCATGGAGATCCTTATAAAGCAGTTGACTTAGCATCTAGTATTCATAGGAGTTTTAAAATTGAAACAAGAACTCCTATTAATTTAGATAGTACACGGATTCAATAAGAAAATAATTTAAATATCTTCTTATAAATATATATTTGTAATTTTAAAAGTAAAGATAATAGGTGTGTTAATGGTTACATATTCCCAATCTGGTGTTGATATTAATTTAGAAGAGGATACAGTTTCTAAAATTGCATCAAAACTTCAATCAACACTTCAATTTAGAGATATTATAACTGGTAGTGGTCATTATGCTGCATTAGTTCGTTTAGGTGATAAAGCTATTGCTATGAGTACTGATGGAGTTGGTAGTAAAATTTTAATAGCTGAAATGATGGAAAAATATGATACTATTGGTATTGATTGTATAGCTATGGTTGTAAATGATATTTTGTGTGTTGGTGCAGAACCAATTGCAATTGTTGATTACTTAGCTGTAGAAAACCCAAATCCTGATGTAGCTGTTGAAATAGCTGAAGGCCTTGTAAAAGGAGCAGAATCATCAAAAATTTCTATTATAGGTGGAGAAACTGCATCTTTACCTGATATTATTAGAAATTTTGATTTAGCAGGAACTGGTATTGGTTTTGTTGATACAGATAAAATCATTTCTGGTAAAAATATAAGTTCTGGAGATGTATTAATTGGTCTTAAAAGTAGTGGTATTCATAGTAATGGTTTAAGTCTCGCTCGTAAAGCTATTTTTGAAGAAGCTAATTTTAAAATAGATGATAATCTACCAGATTCAGATATCACTATTGGTGAAGAATTACTTAAACCAACCGAAATTTATGTTAAACCTGTTGTAGACTTATTTAAAAAAGATTTTAATATTAAAGGTTTAGCACATATTACTGGTGGTGGTTTTACTAATCTAAAACGACTTAAAAAAGGTATTGGGTTTAAAATTGACAATTTACCTGAACCTCAAGAAATTTTTAAATTAATTTATAAACAAAATATTTCTATAGAAGAAATGTATAAAGTATTTAATATGGGAATTGGTTTTGTTATAATAGCTGATAGAGAAGAGTCTCAAAAAATTTTAAATTGTTTAAATAAAGATTATGATGCTTATAAAATTGGAGAAGTAATTTCAGAGGATAAAATTATAATAAATACCTTTGATGGTATTGAAATTCAATATTAATTATTATTAAATGGAGGAAAGTTTATGAAGATTTCAAGTGAAAATGAATTTATGCTTGTAAAAGAAATTTTAAAGAGTTTAGGGGTTGGTGAAGAGGATTGCGAAATTGTTGCTAAAGCTACATTAGATGCTGATTTAAAAGGATTTACATCTCATGGTTTGGGTAGATTCAAACAATACATTGATAGTATTAAAGCAGGAAATATAGCTCTTGATGAGGATATAACTATAGAAAAAGAAACTCCAGCTATTGCTTTAATTAATGGTAATAATGGTTTTGGACAAGCTATAGCTCATAAAGCTATGAAAATAGCTATTAAAAAAGCAAAAGATGTAGGTATTGCTTGTGTTGGAACTCATAATGGTAATCATTTTGGGGTAACTGGTTATTATTCTGATTTAGCTATTAGGGAAAATGTTATTGGGTTGGTAATTGCTAATACTGAACCAGCAGTAGCCCCATTAGGTTCATGCAAACCTATTTTAGGTACTAATCCTGTTGCCATAGGGATTCCTTCTGATAAAACATATATTGCACTAGATATGGCTACTTCTGCATCTGCAAGGGGAAAATTATTAGAATGTAAAAGAAAAGGTGAGGAATTACCTCCAAATGTTGCATTAGATAAGGATGGAAATCCTACAACTGATCCGGATGAAGCTCTTAAAGGTTCTATTTTACCATTTGGTATGCATAAAGGATATGGGATTGCTTTTATGATAGAATTATTATCTGGTCCATTAGTTAATGCCTGTTATGGTACTAAAGTTACTGGAACTGCAGATCATACTGTTGATTGTACAAAAGGGGATTTATTTGTAGCTATTGACCCTTCTAAATTTGTTGACTTTGATACATTTACTGACGAAGTAGAAGAATTTGTAAGTGAAATAAGAGATTGTGGAAATTCATTTGTTCCAGGAGACTTAGAAGTTAAAAAAATAGCTGAAGCAGAAAAAAATGGAATTAATATCGATTCTAAATTATACAATCAACTAAAAGAGATATGTAGTAATTTAGATATAGACTTTGATAAATATTTATATGAGTAATTAAATTAAGATTAGGTTGTAAATATGTATGAAACATTAACTTTCACTGGTGGAGTTTACAAAAGCGATGAACTTAAAGAACTTATTGAAGATTTAGGAGGTATTCTCCTTCAAGAAAATATTTTACAATCTGAACTTATTATTAATATGGCTATTCCTATTGATGATGTTGATAAAATAAAAGAGAAATCAAAGGAACTTTTAGCTAAATTAACTACAGCACCAATGGCTGGATGTGAAATAGCTATTGTATCTCCTACACTTGCAAGACACCATTTACCTCATTCTGCATGTGATATTGCTGAATATTTACGTAAGTTTGGTGCAAAAGATAATATGATTGGTCTTGCTCGTGGAGATGGTAAGGGAACTGCAGGAATCACTGAAGAAGAAAAAAAATTAATAGAAGAACATGATTTAGCAGTTTTTGCTTTAGGTAGTTTTAAACAATGCATTTTAGATAAAGATTTTTTATATAATGATATTGATATTCCAGTAGTTGTTACAGGTGCACCTAAAATAGACTTAGAAGAACTTCCAGGTGTTAGTGCATATGTAGAGGATCTTGGAAGAATTCCTCGAAGACTCAGGAGAGGTCATGATATTCGAGCTTTAAAAAAACTTGTTAAAGTTGTTGAAGATGTTTTAAATAATAAAAAAAGAGAACTTGTTAATGATCCTCCACTTGCACCACCTATTGTTGTAAAAAATGCTATTGAAAATCAAGTCCCATCTATTAAAGATGCAATTTCTCCTACTCCTGTTACAAGTCAACTTGATGGAGTTCGAGTTAAATTAGATTATGATAAATATCATGAAGAGATTGAAAATGTAATAGTAGATAATAAAAAATTAAGTGATATTGCAGATATTAAAAAATCATTAATGTATGACTATATTTTAGTTAAAATTTATAATGAAAGCTCTATAATTTATGATTCTTGATTTATTAATTATTTAAACTATTTTTTTCATTCCAAAGAAATTTATAGCTTCAACTAATTGATTAAACTGCTCTAACTCTTTTTCAATAACATTTTCATCAGTTAAAGTTCCACTTAATTCTCCATCAATACTTAAAGTATCAGGACCTCTTCCAACAATACGTTCTATTCCATCAGAACTTAATATTTCCTCAGCATCTATTTGGTGAACAAATGATCGTCCTGGAAGTATAACGGATTCTTTAACATCACTTAAATCCACTTGTTCTAAATCCTCTTTAGTAATCAAACATGCAATTTCCTTATCAACAGGAACAATATTAACATTATCTCCATCAATTTTATTAAAAATTTTACTTAAATAAGGACTAGCTATTTTTGATGAAATGATAGTTGCTTCTCCTGTAATTTTAGGTATAAACTGCAAAAAAACTTCATTTTCTTTTTTAGATATTGCAAAAGGGGCACCTGTTTCAGGATCACAAACAGGGGTTCCTGTAACTCTTAAGTTAAACTCCGAATTTGTTCTTTTAACTAATTCTTCAAAATTACTTACACTTTGAGATTCATAATCTTTAAGAATTGGTTCATTACCAAGTATTAAACCTTCATTAAAAGTATTTGCAAATCTCATTAATATTAATGCTTTTGCACCCCAACTTTCTAATGATTCACATGTGTTTCTAAGTATATCCCCATCATTTACTCCTGGAATTATTACTGATGCTGCATGTAATTCTGTATTTTCTGCAAAAATTTTACAAGATTTCAATGATTCTGCTGGATTTGAGTCTTTAATCCATTCTTTTCTTAAATTTATATCATTTGCAAATATTGTAAAAGTTACTTCATCTACTCCATTGTTTATTAGTTTATGAGGCATTGAACTATCTTTAATTCCTTTACCACTAGTATATCCTAAGTGTATTGGTAGTGACATTTGATTTAAACCACTAGTTAAATCTTCTAAATATGGGTAGCAACTAACATCTCCTCCTCCTGTAATGTTTGCTTTTGAGTGATCTCTAGGGCTCATCATTAATGTATTTTGAACATCTGTTATAACTTCAAATGGAGTTTTAAATTCTCCTTGCTGTTCACTAACTCCTTTAGTACAACGCTCACAGCCTATTTTACCAGGTAAGCAATTAGAACAACCGAATGTTTTCATATCCTTTACTTTTCTAAAATAACAATATTTACAAAAACCATCACAATCTTTTCCAGGGGTTCCTCCAATATCTGCTACAATTTGCATGATTTCAATTTTTGTTTTTATTCTATAAAAACATATTTTTTATTTTATTCTTATTTTTTTATTAAAAAGAGTGTCGGATAAAAATACCTTTTTCAAGAAAGATGTTTCTTCAAATCTCAAACAAAGGATTAATCTATCGTTTTAAGAAAATGATTTTGAATTTTGGCCGACTCTCAGAAATAATTAAAAAAATATTCTTATTTTAACAATATTATTAATTTTTATAAGCATAAATATTACAATTAAATAATTTATAAATAAGATTTCATTTTTTATAATTTGATTATATAAATACTTTTTTATTAAATAATTAGACAAGTTTTCATTTTGTTCGTAATATTATTTTTATTTTTTACTGTTTTTATTTTTTAGTTTTTTAATTTCTAATATTTTTTGATTAAACTAAATTATTCATAGCTATTTAGAATGTATTAAAAAATTAATTTTAGATTAATAATTTTTAGCTATTTTAATAAGTATTTTCAATAAATGTCTCTTATTAATTTATTTTTCTAGTATTACTTTTATCTTTCATTTTCTTAAAAAAAACCGTTTTTCTCATTCTTTATAAGTCTTTCTAATTGTTTCTAAGAATAATATTTATATTATATCTTTATTAAAATAAAATCTGTATACCATATAGCTGGATATTGCAAAAAACTTGCTTTATAGCTTTCTCAAAATGGATTAAAAATTCTTATTCGTCTTTGAGAGGTATATTATAATATTCTATTTATTTAGGAGGGAAAAAATGGCAAAATTTGATGATAAGGTCGATTTATACGACGACAGAGGTTCATTAGCTGCTTCTAATGTACCTATTGAAGCTTTAAGTCCACTTAGAAATTCTGCAATTCAAAACATCATTACTGGTGTTAAAAGAACTGTGGCTGTGAACTTGGAAGGTATAGAAAACGCTGTTAAAACCGGTTCTGTTGGTGGGGCTAAATCTAAGATTTTAGGAAGAGAATTAGATCTTGATATTGTTGGTAATGCAGAAAATATTGCTGCATGTTTAAAATCCATGATTCAAGTTACTGAAGATGATGATACAAAAGTAGAACAAATATCTGGTGGTAAAAGATTATTAGTTCAAGTACCATCAAAAAGAATTGATGCTGCTGCAGAATATTCTGTTGCAACATTAGCTACAGCTACTGCTTTAATACAAGCTATTATTGATATTTTTGATGAAGTAGATATTTATACTGCAAACTATGTAAAAGCAGCAATTTTAGGAAGATATCCTCAATCTGTTGATTACATGGGTTCTAATATTGCTACTATGTTAGATATTCCACAAAAACTTGAAGGTGCAGGTTATGCATTAAGAAATGTCGGAGCTAACCACTTTGCAGCTGCTACATTAAAAAATAGTTTCCAAGCTACTGCTTTAGCATCTATTTTCGAACAAACTGCTATGTTTGAAATGGGTGACGCAGTTGGTGCATTTGAAAGAATGCATTTATTAGGTCTTGCATATCAAGGAATGAATGCTGATAATATGGTCTATAACTTAGTAAAAGATAATGCTAACGATGGAACAGTAGGATCTATTGTTCAGGATACTATTTCTAAAGCTGAAGCAGATAATGTTATATCTTCTCAAAAAGATTTAAATGGTTTTACTGTGTATGATACTGATGATGCAGCAAAATGGAATGCATATGCTGCTGCTGGAGCTACTGCTGCTACAATGGTAAATATTGGTGCAGCTCGTGCTGCTCAAGGTGTTCCTTCAACTTTATTATACTTTAATGATAATATTGAATTTGCAACTGGTTTACCAAGTCTTGACTTTGGTAGAGCTGAAGGGGTTGCTGTAGGATTTTCATTCTTTAGTCACTCAATTTACGGTGGCGGAGGCCCTGGCCTCTTTAATGGTAATCACGTTGTAACAAGACACAGTAAAGGATTCTGTATTCCTTGTGTTGCTGCAGCTATGTGTTTAGATGCTGGTACACAATTATTCTCTCCAGAAAAAACATCTGGATTGATTAAAGAGGTATACAGTAGAGTAGATGAATTTAGGGAACCTCTCAAATATGTTGCTTTGGCAGCTGATGAAATTAAAGGTGACATTTAATTATAATTAATATTCTTATTTATCTTTGAGGTTTATATAATGGATATTGAAATATTTCCATATAGGGTTCTTGGTTCTGATACAACAGAAAAAATCTTAAATGAATTAGAAGATTTTGATGATGTTAAGAGAACTGTTATTCATGGACCTAGATTCCCAAATGAAGATTCATTAGATCCGAAATATAGGGAACGTAGAGTTATTCAGGTTAAAGGGAATGATATCACATTAAAAGTTAAAACAGGTAGAATTTTTGTTGAATTAACTATGGAATCAACTATTGATAAAATAGAAGAAATTTGCAAAAAATATATTCCATTTGGATTTGATATTAATCGAAGTAAAACAAGTTATATCCGAAAAGAAAAAACTGTTTCTGATAATATTAAATATGGAGATATGGATTTACCTGATGAATTGATTGGTATGACTGATCAATATTCAAAATTTGATGATAATGTTTCAATTTTAAGAAAAGACGATCTTGATTAAAATGATTGGAAGGAAAACTCACGTTGTTGATTGTAGGGAAACAATGGGTATGGGTGATGGAGGAGGTATTGCTCAGCGAGGTACTTTTGCTGAGTGTGGTACTGATGTATTAGCAGTAGCAATGTCTCCAGGTCGAAGACACATTACTAAACCTGTTTGTGAAATTACATTTGCATTACGTGAAGCTAATATTTTAACTAGTACTATGGTATTAAATTCTGGTGCTGGTGTTCCTCATGATTCTCCTTCTGCAGGTGGCGGTAGTCTATTTGGCTTGACTGATAAGGAAATTGGCCAAATGAAAAAATTTAAACTACTTGTTGTCCATTTAGGTGGCGTGAAAAATCATATTATATATAAAGCAAGATTAATTTTAAGAAATGTGAATAAACCTTTTGTTATTATATGTGAATATCCTGTTGATTGGGAAGATTTTGCGAGAATTGGTGTTAAAACATCTAAGGTTATGCCTGATGATGTAAAGACTCAAGGAATTCTTGTTGATACAATCAATGGTGTAATTCGTGGAGAAACAGCTCCTCAAGATAAATTAGATGAGATTATTAGAAAAGTTAAGTTAGCATTAGGAGATGCATGATTATGGCACAATTTTATCCAGGTACTTCTCAGGTTGCTCAAAACAGAAGAAATTTTACTGACCCAGATTATAAGTTAGAAAAATTAAGAGAAATCTCTGATGAAGACGTAGTAAAGATATTAGGTCACAGAGCTCCAGGTGAAGAATATAAAAGTGTTCACCCTCCATTAGATGAAATGGATGAGCCTGATGACGTAGTTAGAGAATTAGTAACACCTATTGATGGTGCTAAAGCAGGAGACAGAGTAAGATATATTCAATTCGTTGATTCAATGTATTTTGCTCCTGCTCAACCATTTTTAAGAGCTAGATCTTACTTAAATAGATTTAGAGGTGTAGATACTGGTACCTTATCAGGAAGACAAGTTATTGAAGCAAGAGAAAGAGATGTTGAACGTATTTCTAAAGAACTTTTAGAATCTGAGTACTTTGATACTGCAAGAACAGGTATTAGAGGTAAAAGTGTACACGGACATTCTTTAAGACTTGATGAAAATGGTTTAATGTTTGATATGCTTAGAAGACAAGTCTTTAATAAAGATACTGGTATAGTTGAAATGGTTAAAGATCAAATCGGTCGTGATTTAGATGAGCCTGTTATATTAGGTGAACCATTAGATGAAGAAACTTTAAAAGCAAAAACTACTATTTATAGAGTAGATGGTGATGCATATAAAGATGATAAAGACGCTGTAGAAGTTTTACAAAAAATACACGTTACAAGATCATTTGGTGCATATAACCCAGAAAAAGGATGGGAATAATATGGCTGATAAAAAATTCTTAGATGCAATGAAAAAGAAGTTCAAAGAAGATCCTGATGAATCCAGAACTACTTTTTACAATATGAATGGTTGGAAACAATCTGAAAGAAAAACCGAGTTTGCAAATGAAGGTAAAGAGATTGCTGAGAAAAGAGGCATTCCAATGTACAATCCAGACGTTGGAAGTCCTTTAGGCCAAAGAGCTTTAATGTCTTACCAACTCTCAACTACTGACACTTATGTTGAAGGTGATGATTTACACTTTGTAAACAATGCAGCTATTCAACAAGCTTGGGATGATATTAGAAAAACTGTTATTGTAGGTTTAAATACTGCACACAATGTTCTTGAAAAAAGATTAGGTATTGAAGTTACTCCTGAAACTATTACAGAATATTTAGAAACTGTAAACCATGCTATGCCAGGAGCAGCTGTTGTACAGGAACATATGGTAGAAACTGATCCTTTAATAGTATCAGATAGTTATGTTAAAGTTTTCACTGGTGATGATGAATTAGCAGATGAAATCGATCAAGCATTTGTTTTAGATATTAATAAAGAATTTAATAGTGAACAAGCTGAAGCTTTAAAAGCTGAAGTTGGTGGAAGTGTATGGCAAGCTGTAAGAATTCCAGGTATTGTTGGAAGAGTTTGTGATGGTGGTACTACCTCAAGATGGTCTGCTATGCAAATAGGTATGTCAATGATTTCTGCATATAATCAATGTGCTGGTGAAGGAGCTACTGGTGACTTTGCTTACGCATCAAAACACGCAGAAGTTGTTCACATGGGTACTTACTTGCCTGTTAGAAGAGCAAGAGCAGAAAATGAATTAGGTGGTATTCCATTTGGTTTCATGGCTGATATTTGTCAATCTTCTAGAGTAAATACTGATGATCCTGTACGTGTATCATTAGATGTTGTAGCTTTATCTGCAGCACTTTACGATCAAATTTGGTTAGGTTCTTACATGTCTGGTGGTGTTGGTTTCACCCAATATGCTACTGCAGCATATACTGATAATGTTTTAGATGACTTTACTTACTATGGTAAAGATTATGTAGAAGATAAATATGGTGAATTATGTTCTGCACCTAATAACATGGATACTGTTTTAGATGTTGGTACAGAAGTTACTTTCTACTCATTAGAACAATATGAAGAATATCCAGCTTTACTCGAAACACAATTTGGTGGTTCTCAGAGAGCGTCTGTTGTTTCAGCAGCAGCTGGTTGTTCAACTGCATTTGCTACTGGTAATGCACAAACTGGTTTAAGTGGATGGTATTTAGCTATGTACTTACACAAAGAACAACATTCCAGATTAGGATTCTATGGTTTCGATTTACAAGATCAATGTGGTGCAGCTAACGTATTCTCTATAAGAAACGATGAAGGTTTACCACTTGAGATGAGAGGTCCTAACTATCCTAACTATGCAATGAATGTAGGACACCAAGGTGAATACGCTGGTATTTCCCAAGCTCCTCACGCAGCTCGTGGAGATGCATGGGCATTTAATCCATTAGTAAAAATCGCATTTGCTGATAAAAATTTAATATTTGACTTCAGTAAACCACGTGCTGAATTTGCTAAAGGTGCTTTAAGAGAGTTTGAACCATCTGGTGAAAGAACTCCTATTATTCCAGCAAAATAGATTTAATTAGATAATAAATTATTTTTATTATCTTTTTTTATTTATTATAAAATCAAAAAAAATTTATATATTAAAACCATATTTTAGTGTATAAGATATACAACTTATTTAATTTCAAATTAAGACTGATGCTTAATTTCAAATTAAATAAAAAAAATATTTTATAACTATCTGTAGGGATATAATTTAATTAGATTAAAGTAATTAAGTTTAGTTATTTAATTCATCATGTTTATTAAATGATACATTTAATAATAATTTTAAGGAGGAAAAAAAATTATGGACCCTGTTACATTAGGTGTTGTCGCATTGATGGGTGCTGCTGCTACTATTGCGGGTGCTGCTGAGGATGCAGAATCAAATATTGGTTCTCAAAGTAACCCCAACTCACAAGTACAGCTTGCCCCTCAAATGGGACATTTACACCGTATGATTAATAAAGCGATTTCTGGTGAACCAGTCGCTTATGGTACTTGGTGTGGAATTGCTGGTTCTATTGCATTTGTATTAATATCACCAAATTTTGGTATTAATTTATTGCCTATTATAGCTATTGCTATAGGATCAGTTATTGCTACATTTGTTCACTCAATTTATACAATTACTTCCCATATGGGTCGTATTGTTGGTCAATCTCAATTTGAGCAACCATTATTTATGGATGTTTTAACTCAATCTTTAGGACCTATTGCTGGTCATGGATTTATTACTACTTTTTGTATAGTTGGAATGTCTTATTTAATGATTATTCCACTTAATGGAACTCCATTACACATATTCCCTTTACCTTTACTTGGAGTTATTTGGGGAATTACTTTAGGAGCTATTGGTTCTTCTACTGGGGATGTTCATTATGGTGCAGAAAGTGAATATCAAACATTTAAATTTGGTGGAGGTACTCCTGTAGCTATTCAAGGAGATATCGTTACAAAAGCTCCTATTGGTGCAAAAAATTCTATTGATGTTGGTAACTTTTGTACTAAATTTGGTGGACCATTAACTGGCTTTTGTTTTGGTGCGGTTATATTTTTAAGTTTCTGGATTACTGTAGTATTTGGTATAATTGGTGGATTAATATCAGGTGCTATTATTATTATTTTATTAATAATAATGAATGAAAGACTTGAAAATTTTGCAAGAAATAGATTTGGACCTTATGAGGAGGATTAGGAGGTTTTCTTATGGATCCTTTATTTTTAATTTTATCTATTGTTATTGGTGGCATCATGATTGGTGCTGGTGTACATTTTATTCCTGTTGGAGGAGCACCTGCAGCTATGGCTACAGCTACTGGTGTTGGTACTGGTACTGCTATGTTAGCAGCTGGTGCTGGTTTAACTGGATTAGTAACTGCAGCATCAATGATTGGTCAACCAGTACATATTATAATGCTGGCCGGAGCTATAGGGGGTATGATGATGATGGGAATTACAATGTTTGTCTCTAATTTAATTTATGTTTTTGGTGTCGGTGTTGTCCCAGCAGCTTCAAAGATTGATGTTGACCCTATAACTGGTCGTAATCAAGAAAAATATAAAACTTCTGGTACTGAAGGACATGGTATTCCTACTATTTGTTTTGTTAGTGGTATTATTGGAGGATTACTTGGTGGTGCTGGTGGTGGATTAATTTATTATGCTGTGGATATATCAACTAATGGTTCAATTCCTTTTGATCCTGCTACTGCTGTTGGTGTTGCTGCTATTTTCTCTCTTTCTGTATTTTTCGTTAATGCAGTTGTTGCTTCTTATAATATAGGAGGGACTATTGAAGGAGTACATGATCCTAAATTCAAAAGAATTGGAAATGGAATTATTGCATGTGGTATTTCTTCATTGATTTTAGGAATTTTTGCTGTTTTTATTCTTGGGGTGATCTAAATGTCTCATGGACCTAGTGGCGAACCTGCAGGTTCTGCAATAAACTCTGTACACTTATTAATTGTTGGTATAGTTGGAGGTTTAATTGGAATATATTTAACTCCATTTGTTCCTGTTGTAGGCCCAATATTTCCTGCATTAGGAGCTGTACTAGCTATTATTTGGGGTGCAGATGCTATTCGTAGAGTTGCAAGCTATGGTTTAGGTACTGGTGTACCTTCTATTGCTTATATGGTTTTAGCTATAGCTATTATTGGTACTTTAGCAGGTCTGGGTATTGTTTCATTACCTGTACTTAAGGGATTTTCAATGATAGCTCCTGTATTGGCATTAATCTTTTCAATGATCATTGGATTATTAATAGCGGTTATTGCTAAAAAAATAGTAGGTATGAAAATTCCTATTTTAGAAAGATGTACTTTAGAAATTTCTGGTGCTGCTTCTTTATCAATTCTTGGTTTTTCTGTTGCTTTATCTGGTAGTTTTGTTTATACAGATATTTTAACTACAGTTGTTGCTCCTGGATTTATAGGCTTATTTTTCATAATGAATACTATGGCTATTCAACATCCATACAATGCTTGTTTAGGACCTAATGAAGATCAAGTGAGAACTCTTAAATGTGCTGTTTCTACTGGATTTTTATCCATGACTATTACTGGTATTTTAGCAATGGTTATTATGGGATTACCAGGCTTTGCAATTACAATAATTGGTTTAATTGGATGGATTATATCCTTTAGGAGTTTTGTTAAAGCATCTTATGCTGATGCTGCATCAGTTAAATGGGCTGGTTTATGGCCTAAAGTGGAGGAATGATTATGGCTGAAATGTTGCCTTTTATTCAGGTTGTACCTGAAATGAATCTTGCTCTTGATCCGGCTACTGGTATGTTAGGAGCTTCTTTAGGAAAAGACATGATTATTTTATCTATGGATGAAATAAATGAAGAAGTAGCCAATATGGAGGTAATGGCAGATGAATTAATCAATTCATTAGATCCAAAAACAAGTCCTGTAGGTTCTTATCCTGGACGTGAAGGTGCCTATGAAACTGCAGGTATGTTGACCAATATGGTATATGGATTTTTAATCGGTTTGTTTATATTGATTGCTGCTATTCCATTATTACAAAGTTTGGGGGTTTTATAGATGGTAGATAAAAAATCACCAGCAGAAGGATGGCCAGCTATTAGTGGAGACTATATTATTGGAGATCCAGAAAGTCCTGTTGCAGCTGCAACTCTTGCTTCCCATATAGAAGCTGAAATTTCTGGTTCTTCAATTGTTGGACCTTGTAAAACTGAAAATCTTGGTGTTGAAAAAGTTGTTGCTAATATTATATCTAATCCTAATATTAGATTTTTAGTTTTATGTGGTGCTGAGGTACAAGGACATATTACTGGTCAAAGTATAATAGCATTACATGAAAATGGTTGTGACCCTGATAAAAAAAGTATTATTGGTGCAGATGGGGCAATTCCTTTTGTTGAAAATGTACCTATGGAAGGTGTTGAAAGATTCCAACAACAAGTTGAAATTGTTGATATGATAGATATTGAAGATATTTCTTCTATTCAATCAAAAATCAATGAGTGTGTTGAAAAAGATCCTGGTGCTTTTGAAGAAGAAGCTATGACTATTACTGTTGATGATGAGGGGGATGATGAAGAAGATTCTGAAGAAGTTCGTCCTATTTCATCAGAAATAGCTTTAATTGAATCTAGAATGCGAAATATTGATACTCAAGTAAAAATGGTTGCTGCTGTTCAAAAAAATATGGCAGGAAATTATTCTGGTAAAGTTCAAGGAATAATGATAGGATTAGCTTTTACTTTAGTTTTAGGGACTTTATTTATTATATTGTAGGAAGGTGTTATTATGGTAAAATTTTCTAATAAACCAAATGTTAATGGTATTAAAAAAGTCTCTGAAAATTTTGAATATAGATCAAAGCTCATTGGAAGAGAAGGAAGGCTTTTTGCTGGTTTAATTTCTACTAGATTTACAGGCATTGCTTTAGGGCTCTTTATAGCTGTTCTTTTTATGGTTATTATTCCATATTTAGCTAAATTATTAGGAGTTTAAGAGGTGTTTTATATGAGTGAGGAAGATAATTCAATACCTCAAGTTATGGTTTCTAATGAGGAATTCAACAATATTTCTGAAAAATTAGATGATGTTGAAGAAAAAGTTGAATTTACTGTTGGGGAATATTATCAACGTTTAGGTCAACAGACTGGACGTGATATTGGTATTTTATATGGTATTATTTTGGGGTTAATAATTTTGGTTGTATTTATTAAATTTAATATTGCAGCATTATTAACATCATTACTCTAAAGGAGGTTTTTAAATGTTTAGGTTTGATAAAGAACAAGAAGTATTGGATATTGCTGGTGTAAAAATTGGAGGTCAACCAGGTGAATATCCAACTGTTTTAGCAGGAACCATATTTTATGGTGGTCACAAGATTATTGATGATGAATTGAAAGGAACTTTTGATAAAGATAAAGCAGAACAATTAATTAAAGATTTAGAAGAAATGGCTGATGTAACTGGTAATCCATGTTTGATTCAAACTTTTGGTCAAACAGAAGACGCTATGGTTAAATACTTAGAATTTGTAGGGGATATTAGTGATTATCCTTTCCTTATAGATTCTACTTCTGCTGATGCAAAAGTTGCTGGTGCAAAATATGCGGATGAAGTAGGACTTTCTGATAGAGGTATTTACAATTCTATTAATATGTCTGCAGAACAGGAAGAACTAGATGCAATTAAAGATTCTGATATTTCTGCTGCTATTGTATTAGGTTTTAATCCAATGAATGCTACTCTCGATGGTAAAATTGGAATTTGGGAACATGGTGATGGTGCAATAGATAAAGGTTTAATAGATTTATCTTTAGAATGTGGTATTGATAAATTTTTAATGGATACTGCTATTACTCCTTTAGGTCAGGGTGCAGGTATTGCTGTTAGGACAACTTTTGCAGAAAAATCTAAATGGGGTTATCCTGTTGGATCAGGTATTCATAATGTTCCTTCTGCATGGGATTGGTTAAGGGAATACAAAAAAGACAATAAAGAAGCTTTTACTGTTTGTGATATTAGTTCAAATATCGTTCAAATAATGGCTGGTGGAGACTTTGTTCTCTTTGGTCCTATTGAAAATTCAAAAATAGCATTTCCAGCTTGTGCACAAGCAGATATGTTTATTGCTGAAGCAGTTAAAGATATTGGAACCGAACCAATAGAAACACATCCATTTAATAACTTATTGTAGATTAGATTTTTCTAATTCTACAACTTTTTTTATTTTAATTTATTTTATATTATAGTTGATTACCTAATATTTAATTAATTTAATATCTATATATAAATAAAACATGCATTTATATGAAAAGTTTAGTAACACACTATAGTTTTTAGTTTTATTTTATTTGTTAAGCTTATTTTAAATATAGTATTCGACGTAACATTTAAAAACTATGAATGATATATTAATTAGTATGGTATCTGTAATAAAAAAAGAAATTGAAGATCATATTGGTTTAGATGGTGTTAAAAAAGAAATTAAAAAGAGAAAAGTTGATGCTATTGTTATGCAACGGCTTATTTTCATTCAATCAATGTTTGAACATGAAGATGTTCAAAAAGCATCGAAAGTTGTAGGTGTTGCTCCTTCAACAGGATATGAATGGTTGAAAAGATGGAATGCTGAAGGTATAAATGGTTTAACTCCT
Organism: Methanobacteriaceae archaeon; assembly: GCA_020854915.1. Lineage (GTDB taxonomy): Archaea > Methanobacteriota > Methanobacteria > Methanobacteriales > Methanobacteriaceae > JAHKLT01. Next base: position 44,154 of record JAHKLT010000064.1, read on the forward strand.
AAATATGATGGTGGCAAACCTTCTAAGCTATCTAAAGAAGATTATAAAAAATTAGATAAATTATTTTATGAAACTGAAAATTTAACAACAGATTTGGCTCATGAAATTGTTAAAACAAATTTTAATATTGATTTTTCACAACGACATATTCAAAGAATTTTAAAAAGGTTAAAATATACTTATACTAAACCATATATGATTTATGCCAAAATACCAGAGGATGCAGAGGATCAGCTTAAAAAAAAACTAAAAAAATAGATATTGAAGAAGATATTATTGGTTTTGATGATGAATCTCGCTTTGATAATAGGAATACGAATGGTAAAACTTGGCATAAAAAAGGAACTAAAAATATTATCATAAAAACTTTAAATCGTGAATCAATTAATTTAATAGGTTTTCAAGCAGAAAATGGTAATTCTGTCTTATCATTTCCTGAACGAACGAATAGAGTTACATTTGGATTACATTTATTTGATATTCGGGAGAATAACATTAGAAATTCAGATTGCTGTGAAAAATTAAAAATCATATCAAATTCAATTAATCTCAAAGAAGATCATATTAAAGAAGAATTACAAAATAAAGTTCCAAAAATAGATGAATTAAAAAAACAAATACATGAAGCTGCTGAAAAACCTATTAAATCTAATACTGCATTAGAAAAAAGAATGAATCGTGTTTTTGATTCAATTAAAATAAAAAATAAACAAATTGTAATTGTTCAAGAAAACCGATTAAAATATTTTTTAGATGAGTATGATGATTTAAAAGAAGAATTATCTAACGAAAGAAGAATTGTAATGATATTAGATAATTATTCTGCACATATCTCTAAATTAGCAAGAAGAATTGCTAAATTTTTAAATATAAAATTTATTTTTTTACCAATATATTCACCTAAATTAAATCCCATAGAACAAGTTTGGAGAAGTATGAAAAAAAGAATATCTTCAATTGATTTCAAATCGCTTATAGAATTGTCGAATAAACTAAAATTCTATTTTAAAAAATATGTAACACATAAATCATTCACAAAAGAATGGATGAATAAATTCATTTTTAAAAGTTAGGTCGATTACTATAGTATTAATAAATAAATATTTATTATAATTATTTGTTTATATAGAGTAATACCTATTTTTTAGCAAATTATATATGTGATGAAATATAATTTATTATTATGATTGATAGTTCCAAATCTATAGTTGAAAGGCATATAAGTGAAGATAAGCTTCAAGAGAACATTCGTGAATTAGAACGTGTTGCTAAAAAGGTAAACCGTTTGCATTTTATTAGATTATTATATAAAGACTATTCTGTAAAAGAAGCATGTGATATTTTAGGACTTCCTTCAAGAACAGGTTATAATTGGCTAGAAAAATGGAATAAAGAAGGAATTAATGGTTTAAATCATAAAAAAGGTGCTGGAAGACCATCATTTTTAACAGAAGAACAAATTAAAGAATTAGATAAGTTTATAAGTAATACTGAATCATTATCCACACAAGATGTTCATAAATATATCAAAGATAATTTTAATGTTGATTATTCATTAAAACAAGTAAGAAAAATAATTAATAAACTAAATTACTCATGAATTAAACCTTATCTCTTATATTCTAAATCACCAGAAGATACTAAAGAAACATTAAGAAAAAATGTTTCTAAAATCGATCCAAAAAATGATATTTATGGTTTTTTTTGATGAAAGTGCTTTTCAAAACAAACATAATGTATCTAAAATAATTAAAAAAAGTACTACAAACTAAAATCATAGTTAATCCAGGTAAATTCAAAATCAGTGTAGCAGGATTCCAATCAATAAATGGAAAATCCATATAATACAAAAAATAAAATTATTAATACATTCAATTTTAGCAGTATTAATGAAAATAAAAATAAAAAACATGTAAAATCCTAAAATAATTGAAGAACTATCTGTAATTTTGAATACTGAAAATTTAAATGAAAAATACACAAAAGAAATATGTATACAAGGACTAATGAAGAATTTATAAAAGCAGTTTCCAAAAATTTAACAAATAAGCAAAAACACGAAAGAACAAATAATAAAAAAAAGTTAAAAACACAATAAAAAAAGAAAATAGAAAAGATAAACAAAAAATAAGTAAAATAAAAACACAAACATTAACTTCCAACTTATTGAACTATTTCAATATAGATTTAGATGAAAAAAATACTTAAAACCAGAATAAAATTAAAAGAACTTTCTGAAGATCAAGAAAAAATCGATAAACTTTTCAAAACATTATTAACGCCAGAAAAAAAAGAATTATTATCATAATAGATAATTATTCAGTCCATAAAACTTATTTATCAAAGATTATATGTAAATTATTAAATATTCAGCTGATTTATCTTCCTAAATATTCTCCTCATTTAAATCCAATAGAACAATTAATGGAAAACTATTAAAAATTCCATCTATCGTAAACCAATAATAATATTGAAAGTTTAACGAATGATTTTTATAGAAGAATTCGAAAAATAATGTGAATAAAATATCATTAACCAAGAATTTACTTGAAAAATTTATTGCTAAAAATTAGGTTTTTAACTATATTATGATAAATAGAATATTTTCATTAAAATTATTACCGTTTTATCTTATTTTTATTTTGATAAGTGAAGTGATATTAACATTATCATCCATCTTGATTAGTTTAGATGAATTAAATTATTTAAACCCTAATTTTTTTTATTCAGAATTTAGTATTTTCTTATATTTAGGTATGTATATAGCTTTTTTTATTTTTGTTTTAGTTATTTTTTCTTTCATTGGTTTATGTTCCTATGATAAAGAAATACAAGAAAATAGAAATAAACTTTTAAAAAAGATGAAAGATTAAAGATCTTTTTAAGTTAAAAATTTTTTTATAAATTCATATCTTTAATAAAATTTATATTATTTAAAATTAAATAATTTTTTAGAGTAATTTTTACATTTGATAAATTAATTTGGAGATATTATGTCTTTTTTAGATAAAATTTTTAAAAAAGGACCAAAACCTGTAATAGCTAAAAGTCATATTGAGAATTTAGATAAATTATTAGCTGATTCTAGAAATAATCAAGGTCCTGGGGTTGTAAGTAAACCAGATGTTTTTTATGTTACTGGTTCTGTTGAACTTGGTAATACAACAACTAAATGTATTTTAGTTGCTACAAATCTTAATAATAGTCAGTCTTATTTATTAAATAAAACTGTTCGAATGACTAGGGATATAAGAAAACCAAAAAGTAATGAAGAAGTTTTTGGAAAGACTGTGTGGGGTATTGAACTCTCAAAAGAAGCAGTAGCTGAAATGATTAAAGAAACAGTTAATAAATCTTTAAAAAAAGCCAATATTGATAAAAATGATGATTTGGATTTTGTTGTTAGGTCAACTGGTGTTACTGCAGGTTTTTCAACTGCTGAAGAAGCAGGGCAATTAATTATTGCTTTAGCTGATGGCTGTTTAGATGCAGATATTCCTCCAAGAAAGATGTCACCTGCAATGTCTGTATCTCAGTTACCAGATAGACTTCAAAATTTTTCTTTACTTGAAAATGTTATGTTTGATGGTGCTGTTGTTAGTGTTATACCTCCTAAGGGAAAAGAATCTGTTGCTAATGAAATGGAAGGTGAACTTGTTACTGCAGGGATTAAATTAGGATCTAAATGGACTGATGTTGATTTTAGAAATCCTTGTGTTTCAATTGATTTTGGTTCAACTTTAGCTGGTCGTATTGTTAATAATAATGAACCTTATGCTAATACAATTGGAAATTTTTTAGGGTTAGCTGGAGTTATTGCTGATTCTCTTGCTAAGGGGACTGGTGAAGTTGATAAAAAAAATGGTGCTGCACTGGATTTGTATTCTGATAAAGCTCTTAAAAAAGCAGATAAGAAAATAGCTAAAGAGAATGCTAAAAAGACTCATGAATTAATTGATATTAGAAAAGTTCCATTAGATGTAAGCCGTTTTGGAACTGTTCCATTAGATTCAAAAGCTGCTGAAAAATCAGGAACCGCATTAATAGGTTGTGATGTTGGTGAAAATGGTGATAAATTATCTGATTTGATGGATTTAGGTAAAGAATTTTATGATAAAGATGGTCTACCTACTCTTTTAGCAACAATGGATCATGTTAGTGCAATGATAGTTGATAGGCTTCTAGATATAGCTTTTGAGGAAAAAATTATTTTAGAAAATTCTGTTTTAGGGATTACTGGAAGGGCAGGAATTACCGGTAAAAAACCAGAATTAATTTTAGAATATGTTGGAGATAAATTTAATGATGTTGTTTTTGTCGAAGATGGTTTAGCATTAGGTTCAGCTATTATGGCAAGATGTATGAATTCTATGGGTACTCAAAAAACTCCAATTGGTGGTAATCAAGGAGAAAAATGTATTCTTAAAAAAAGAATGAAAGCACAAAAAAGTAAATTTGCAAAATAATTTTAGATATTATGATTTATGCAGTTATTATGGCAGGAGGTTTAGGAACTCGTTTAAAAATGGATGTTGAAAAGCCTTTATATTTATTTAGAGAAAAACCTTTAATTGATTATGTTATTGATAATTTACTAAAGTCTTCTCTAATAGATGATATTTTTGTTGCTGTTAGTCCTAATACTTCTAGAACTAAAGAATATTTAAGTTCTTATAATAAAGTTAATATCATTGATACTCTGGGTAATGGTTATGTTGATGATCTTTCTTTTTTAGTTTCTCGTTTTGAACAAGGTTCTCCTTTAGATACTCTTCTTTTTATTAATGCAGATCTTCCATTTATTTCTTCTGAGTGTATTGATCATGTTTTGAAAAAATATAAGGATACAAATTGTGATTCTTTATCTGTATATATTCCTTCAAAATTTTTAGATGATTTAGGAGTAAAATATGAGTATGAATATAATGGACTTGTACCTTCAGGATTAAACATATTAGTTAGTAAAGATATAATTCAAGAAGAGGAAGAACTAATTATTTCAAGGCTTGAGTTTGCAATTAATATAAATTCACTAGATGATGTAGATGTCGCAAATCTTTTTTTCTAGTTTTAAAAATTTTTATTTCTCTTTTATATTTTCTTTAAAGTTTACTAATTTTATTATTAATAACAAGTTTTTTCTTAAATTTAATTTTTATTGAGAATAGTTTAAATATAATAAAATTATAATATAATAATTATAATAATCTAACATTTGATATTCTGCTGGTGAAATCATGGAAAATAAACAAGTTCCAAAAAAAGAAGAAAAATTATGGAGTGAAATAAAGAGTTATCAAGTTGCTACAAATAATGCACGTATACTTGGTGTTCTAGATGAACTTATTGTCAACGAAAAAACAGGTAAGATTGTTGATATCGTTATAAAAGTTGAAAATAATCGCAATGTTCATGTTAAAGGTGCTAAACGAAATGGTGACCTTTTATTAGTTCCTTTTGCTAAAGTTGAAAAAGTAGGGGAATTTATTATCGTAACAGAATAATATTTTTATTTATAAACTTTTAATTTTTTTTTAATTTATTATTTTATATTTTTTATCTAAACTTCTTAAATTATTTATACTTGTTTTTTAATATTATTATAATATATAACACATTATTATTAATTTAGGGGGTTAAAAATGTTACTTGAAATAAAAGATTTAGCTGTTGAAGTTGAAGGAAAACTTGTTTTAAAAGATATAGATCTTTCAATTAAAGAAGGCGAAACTCATGTGCTTTTGGGTCCAAATGGGGCAGGTAAAAGTACTTTATTTTTGACTATATTAGGTTTTCCTAATTATAAAGTTTTAAATGGTTCTATAATTTTTAAAGGTGAAGATATTACAAATTTATCTACTACTGAAAGAGTTAAAAGAGGTATAGGTGTTAGTTTCCAAAATCCTCCCGCTATTAGAGGTGTTTCTGTTCAAAATCTTTTAAAATTTGAATCAGGACAAGATGTTGAAAAGCCGTTAAATAATAGAATGGTTGATTTATCTGAAAAATTAAAATTTAATAATGAATTTTTAAATAGGGATGTAAACTTAGGTTTTTCAGGAGGAGAAGTTAAAAGATCTGAAATATTACAATTATTAGCTCAGATGCCAGAGTTTATAATGTTTGATGAACCTGATTCTGGAGTTGACATTGAAAATGTTGAATTATTAGCTGGGCAATTAAACGATTTATTAGATAAAGATAAGAAACCAGCTAAGCGTAAGAAAGGAGGATTATTGATTACTCATTTAGGTTATATTTTGAATTTTGTTCATGCTGATAAAGCTCATATATTAATGGATGGGGAAATTGCTTGTTCTGGAGATCCTAATGAAATATTAGAGGATGTAAGAAAAGAAGGATTTAAAGGTTGTGTTGAATGTGCGAAATGTAGTTAGAGATGCTGAAAAGGCTAAAGATAAAAAAGCAGCTATTGGCCAAGATATTACTATTGAGAATTTTACAAAAGAAGATAAATCTGCACATGAATTGATTGATGAGATTGGAGATGTATCTAAAAAAACTAAAGGTGATCTTTTAAAAGTAGGTATTGATGCTGAAGAAAATGAAAGATCTGGTTCTTTTTTACAATTTGATCAAAGTAATGTTTTTTCAAGTTCTTCTTCTGATTCTGTAGAATTAATGAATTTAGAATCTGCAATTGATAAATACAGTTGGGTAAAAGATTATCTATGGCAAGTTGTTAAACCTGATGCTGATAAATACACTGCTAGAACTGCTCTTCGAGAACAAGAAGAAGATGTAAAAAGTGGATATTTTGTAAGATCATTACCTGGAACTAAAGAAATCTTTCCAATTCAAACATGTATGTTTATTGCTGATGAAAATGTTATGCAAACAGCTCATAATATTATTATTGCGGAAGAAAATTCAGAATTACATTTAATTACTGGTTGTGCAACAGGTGATGATGTTGCATCAGCTTTGCATGTTGGAGTTTCAGAATTTTATTTAAAGCCAGGTGCTAAAATAACTTTTACAATGGTTCATAATTGGGCAGAACAAGTTGAGGTTAGACCTAGAACTGGTGTTAAACTATATGATGATTCAACTTATATCAATAATTACATTTTAACTAGTCCTGTTAAATCTATTCAATCATATCCTACTGCTTTTTGTGATGGAAAAAATTCAAGAGCGGTTTTTCAAAGTATACAGAGTGGCCAAAAGGATTCAATAATTGATGTAGGTTCTAGAGCTCTTTTAAACGGTAAAGGTTCTGCTGCTGAAGTTATTTCAAGAGCAGTTTCTAATGATGAATCTCAAATTTTCTCTAGAGGTCATTTAGCAGGTCTTGTACCTGATGTTAAAGGTCATTTAGAATGTCATGGTTTAGTTTTAGCTGATGATTCAAGAATTTATGCAGTACCAGAATTAGAGGCTAGTGCAGCTAATCTTGAAATGTCACATGAAGCTGCTGTTGGTAAAATTGATGAGGAGGAAATTTATTACCTTACATCAAGAGGTCTTTCAGAAGAAGAAGCTACTTCTATGATTGTTAGAGGTTTCTTAAGTATGGACATTACAGGGCTTCCTGATGAACTTGCAAATGAAACACAAAGGATGATAGATTTAAGTTTAGATGGTATGTAAATATTATTTTATTTTTTGGTCTTCCTAACTTTTTATTTCTATTTTTCTTTCTTTATTTTTTAATTTTTCTCTTTATATTTTATTCTTATTAAAAAAAATAGCTATTAATCTTTATTTTCACTTTTCTTCTTTTTAACATGGATTTTCTAATATTTTTTAATACAAGTTTTTCAAGTTGTAATATTATATATAAACCTTTTGGATTTTATTTCTAAGTAATCTTTATATTAATTATTTTTAATATATACAATCAGTACATTAATGTATGCTGAGCTAGCTCATTAAGTACAATAAATCTAGTTTTAAGGTAAGCCTAAATTACCTTAAAGATTTAATTCTTAAAAAAGAGTTGTGAAATTTGAGAAATTAAAAATATTTTTCAAATGGATATATAAATTTAATAAACGAGGAGGAAAAACTCTATGGCAGAAGATATTAAAATTGTAATGTTTTGTTGCAACTGGTGTTCCTATGGAGGAGCAGATACTGCTGGTACAGCGAGGATGCAATATCCACCGAATATAAGAGTTATTCGTGTGATGTGTTCTGGAAGAATTGACCCACAATTTGTTTTAAAAGCATTTAAAGAAGGAGCTGATGGTGTATTCGTAGCTGGATGTCACATGGGTGATTGTCACTATGATGCTGGAAATTATAAGTTAGATCGTAGAATGAGATTACTTTATAAATTAGTTGAAGATATGGGAATTGGTAAAGAAAGATTATACCATGATTGGATTTCAGCATCTGAAGGTGAAAAATTTTCAGAATCTGTTAAAATGATGGTAAATAGAATTAAAGAATTAGGCCCTGCTCATTTGAAAGATCAACTTGAGGTTGAAGGATAATTGGAGGAATGTTTATGGCAGATAAAGCAAAAATAGGGACAATGTGGTTAGGAGGATGCTCTGGTTGCCATTTGTCTATTGCAGATTTTCATGAATCTTTATTAGATGTTTTAGAATTAGCTGAATTTGAATTTTCTCCAGTTCTTATGGATACTAAATATGATGAAGTTCCTGAATTGGATGTTCTCATCGTTGAAGGTGGAATTAGGAATGATGAAAATAGAGAATTAGCTGAAATGTTAAATGAAAAAGCTAAATTTATCATATGTTATGGTACTTGTGCATGTTATGGTGGAATTCCGGGTCTTGGAAATTTATTCACTGTAGATGAATTAGAGGAAGAAGCTTATATTAATTCACTTTCTACTGTTAATCCAGATAAAATTATACCTAATGAGGAAGTTCCTCATCTTGAAAGTAGGGTTAGACCTTTAGAAGATGTTATGGATATTGATTTAATGGTTCCTGGTTGTCCACCACGTTCTGATGTTGTTGCTCAGGCTGTAGTGGCTTTACTCAAAGGGGAAACTATTGAATTACCTACAACAAATCTTTGTGAAGTATGCCCTAGAGAAAAACCACCTGAAGGTTTAGCTATGGACTTCATTAAAAGACAATTTGAAGTTGGAGCTCCAGAAAAAGATTTATGTTTAATTTCTCAAGGTTTAGTATGTATGGGTCCTGCAACAGTATCCCTTTGTGGTGCTGAGTGCCCATCAATAGCTATTCAATGTCGTGGATGTTATGGTCCTACTGCAAAAGTTTTAGATCAAGGCGCAAAAATGGTTAGTGCTATTGCATCTGATTATGGTATCGATGAAGATAAAACTGTTGACCCTGAAGAAGTAGCAAATCAATTAGATGATATTGTGGGTACATTTTATACTTATACATTACCTGCTGCTTTAGTTCCTGCAAAAATGCAGAAAGGAGGAAAATAATATGTCAAAATTAGTTATGGAACCTGTAACACGTATTGAAGGTCACGCAAAAATCACTGTTGAACTAGATGATGGTGGTGAAGTTGTTAATACTAAATTACATGTTATGGAATTCAGAGGTTTTGAAAAATTCTTACAAGGTCGTCCTATTGAAGAAGTTCCTAGGATTGTACCAAGAATTTGTGGTATTTGTGATGTACAACACCACTTAGCAGCTGCAAAAGCTGCAGATCAAGCATTTGGTTTCGAAGATGATAAAATATTACCAACTGCATATAAAATGAGGGAACTTATGAACTGGGGTTCATTTATGCATTCACATGCACTTCATTTTTATTTCTTGGCTGCACCAGATTTAGTCATTCCTGATGGAACAAGAAAAACTAGAAATGTATTCCAAATTATCAAGGACATGCCTGAAGTTGCACTTCAAGCTATTGAACTTAGAAGAAATGGTTTAGATATTGTTAAAGCTGTTGGAGGTCGTCCAATCCATCCTACTTCATCTACTCCTGGTGGAATTTCTACTGAATTAGACGATGAAACACAAAAAGATTTATTGACTAAAGCTAAAAAGAATATTGAGTTAGCACAAGCTACTATTGATTTAGCTGTTCCTATTTTAGAAGAAAAAATGGATTTAGTTGAGTCATTAGGTAATTTTGGCGACACTAGACACTGTGGTATTGTCAAAGATGGTGTTTGGGATGTTTATAATGGTGATGTAAGAATCAAAGATAAAGATGGTTCTATTTACACTGAATATAATAATTTAGAATACAAAGATATAGTAGCTGAACATGTAAAACCTTACTCTTGGTTAAAATTCCCTTATATTAAAGAATTAGGTTATCCGGATGGTATTTATAGAGTAGCTCCTTTATCAAGGCTTAATGTTGCTGATAAAATGCCTGATGCAGCACCTCTTGCTCAAGGCGCTTTTGAAGCATTCCATGAGAAATTTGGTTATGCACAGGCTCCTTTACTTTTCCATTGGGCTAGATTAATTGAAATATTAGCATCTGCTGAATGTGCTGCTGATACTTTAGAACAAGATTTATCTGGTGAAAAATTCCCTGATTCTATAGAACGGGTTTCCGGTGAAGGTGCAGGTATTGTTGAAGCTCCTCGTGGTACTTTAATACATAATTATAAAACTGATGATGATGGATTAGTTACTGAAGCTAATATTGTTGTTGCAACAATTCAAAATAATCCAGCTATGGAAATGGGTATTAATAAAGTAGCTAAAGATTATATTAAACCAGGTGTTGAAGTTGATGATAAAATTTTCAACTTGATGGAAATGGTTATTAGAGCTTACGATCCATGTTTATCTTGTGCTACTCATACTATGGATAGTCAAATGAGATTAGCTACTATTGAAATTGTTGACAATCAAGGAAATATTATTAAAAAATTTTAAAAGGGATAAATGGGGATTAAGATGATAATATTTAATGAGGAAGGTTGTATAAAATGTGGGGCATGTGAAGGTACATGTCCTACATCTGCTATTGATGTAACTCAAAAACAAATCATTCATTGTGATTTGTGTAATAATGAGCCTAAATGTGCTGAAGTTTGCCCTGAAGGTGCTTACAAAGTAGAAGATATAATTGTTGATGAAAATGCTGATCCTCAACCTAGATTAGTTTTTAACCCAATAGCTTGTACTGAATGTGGAAAATGTATAGATATTTGCCCTCCAGATATACTTAAACTTACACATGATGATAAAAAACCTGTTGAAGGTTTTTGTGTTATGTGTCAAAAATGTGTAAATATTTGTCCTGTTGATGTTATAGGTATTTCAGATAATATTAAAGAACCAAAAGAATGTAAAATACCTATTAAAGGACCTATTTATATTAATAATTGTGTTGGTTGTGGAACTTGTGTAGATTTCTGTCCAGTTGATGCTATTACTTTAGATAAGATTGGGGGATCTATTGAAATTGATGAACATAAATGTATTAAATGTGGTGTTTGTTCTCAAACTTGCCCATGGAATGCAGTATTTATATCTGCTAAAGAACCTGTTAAACGTCCTAAAGAAATTCAATCATTTACTGTAGATGAAGATGCATGTATTGGTTGTAATACTTGTATTCAGGCTTGTCCTGGAGATTTTATTAAATCAAAACATTCAAACTTAACAGTCAAGCTTCCTGAAATTTGTGCTGCTTGTGGATTATGTGAAAAGCTTTGTCCTACTGATGCAATTAGCTTAGATGTTAAATGGGGAGAAGTTACTCCTGCAAACGAAAGTGGTTTAGGATGGGATATGGATAAATGTGAACATATTGGAGCATGTGCTATTAAATGTCCATTTGAGGCTATTCGTGTAGTCACTAATACTGGTATGCAATTACCTGAAGAAATTCAAACAAATGATGATCCTTCATTTGTAAATTGTATTAGATGTGGTGCTTGTGCATCTGTATGTCCAAATGATGCATTAACTGTAAGTCCTATTATAAAAAATATTAATGGAGAACAAGTATTTAGGGATAGGATTAAGTTTAATCCAACAAAATGTGATCAATGTGGAAAATGTGTTGATGTATGTCCTTATCATATGCTTAAACTAAAAGACGAAGGTAAATTACCTGTAGTTGGTTTCTGTACATTATGTGGTCAATGTATTAATGCATGTCCTGAAGACGCATTGTACTTTAAATAAAAAGTTTATCTTTTTATTTTTCTTTTTTTTTAATTAATTATATTATAAATTATCTATAACTACTTTTCCATTTACTATTGTAAGAATAGATTTTCCTTTATAGGTGTAATCCTTAAATGGGGTGTATTTTGCTTTAGTATAAAAAGAATCTATATCAAATTTACCTTCTTTTTTAATGTCTATTACAGTTATATCAGCATCTTTTCCAATAGCTATTTTTCCTTTATTTTCAAAACCAAAAATTTTACTTGGATTTTCTGATAAAATTTTAGGAATTAATTTTAAATCTAAATTTCCTTTATTTACTTCTGTTAATAATAGAGGTAGTACTGTTTCTAAATTTGGAATTCCTGGTGCTGAATCCCAAACTCCTTTGTTTTTTTCATCTATTGTATGGGGTGCATGATCTGTTCCTATTACTGAATCTTCAAAAATATCACTAATAGCTATTTTATCTTTTTTTTCTCTAAGTGGGGGGTTTGTTTTTGCAATAGTTCCATATTCATTATATGCAGTATTATCTAAAAGTAAATGGTGTGGTGTAAATTCCCAAGTTATTTTTTGTGTTTTTGACTTTTCTTTAAGAATAGCTAAGCTCTTTTTTGAACTTAAGTGACATATATGTAGTTTAAGATCATTATCTGATCCTAATTTTATCACTTGTTTTACTGATTCATCTTCAGCTATTTTAGGTCTCCCATAGCTATAATCTATTGGTCTAATTTCGTCTTTTTCTTTTAATTTACTACTATAATCATCTACAATTTTCTTCTTTTCACAATGAACTGTTACAAGACCATTATATTGTGTTTCTCTTTTTAAAATTCCTAAATTTTTAAATATTTCTTCTAATGAATCATCAGTTTCTAAATCAAGAAATACTTTAAATGAAGGAGGATTAAATTTAGCTATCTTTTTCATTTCTTTTAATTTGTTAAAACCAGCATGTAGCTTAAAGTTTACTACACTTTTATCTTTTGCGATTTTTAATTTTTCTTTGTAGTTCTTATAGGTGTTTGTTTGTGGTTTTGTATTAGGCATATCTATTATTGTTGTAAGACCACCATTAGCTGCACTTAAACTTCCACTTTTAAAATCTTCTTTTTGTGTTAATCCAGGGTCTCTAAAATGAACATGAGGGTCTATTAAACCAGGTAAAACTATATTTCCTTTTATATCTATTTCTTCTTCAGTTTTTGCTTTTTGTTTAGAAATATAGGATATTTTTTTATTTTCTATTCCTATGTAAAATTCTCCTTTTTTATCAAGAAGTTTACAGTTTTTTAATAATAATTCATTCATTTTTATATCTCTTTCTTACTAATATTTATTTAGTTTATTGTACATAATATATGTTATCATGATTTCTAAAAATTTTGTTAAAAATATTATTCTACGAGATAGAAAAACTTTCTATAATGATTTAGAATTATCTAACTCCAATGAAATTAATGAAAATAATAATATTAATTTGATAGCTGATTTTACAGAATATTCTCCTTTACATAATGGTCATTTTCATTGTATGAAACGGGCAAAAGATGAAGTTCCTGAATCGATTTTTGTAGCTATTGTTCCAGGTCTTTTTGAACGTAGTGGTAGGGGATTACCATATATATTGCCTCGTGAATATAGGAGTGAAATAGCTATTTCTCTTGGAGCAGACATAGTTGTTGAAGGTCCACCAATGGGTATAATGGGTTCTGGTCAGTATTCATTATGTCTTGCTCAAATGTTTAAATCTTTAAATACAGATTTTATACCTCGTGGATATAAAAAAGTTGATGGATTTGATGAAATTCTAAAAAGAATTAATAATGGACATGGTATTGCTCCAAAACCTTATAAAATTGTTGACTTGGAAAATGGTGAAATAGTTCTAAAAGGTAAATTAGAGGAAGATAATTATGTTATTGTTTCTCTATCTAAATCTTTAAAAAAAATAAATTTTGATTTTAAAAATAAGTTCATTTTTGTTGAAAGAATTACAGGTGTAAGCGGAACTTTAATCAGAGAAGCTATTGCGAATGATAATTTTGATGATGTTCAAAATATGATGCCTAAAGAAACTATTAATGTTTTGAAAAGGGAAATAAAAAAGAATCATTGTCCTTTACATAATTCAAGATATGATGAAGAAATAATTAATAATGCAAATAATTTGTCTTTTAATGAATTAAAAGAATTAAACTTATTCAATGATAAGTTTGCAGAAAAAATCATTAAAATTAGGGAAGATAAATCATTTAATGATATTGAAGATGTAAAAAAAGCTATTGTTAGAGGATTTTCAACACATTTTCAAAATAGAGTATTGAGTATATTAGAAACTAATATTAATGGAAAAGAGGTTTCTACATATATCGATAGATATCCATCAGTTATTAGAGTATTGGATTATAAAAATAAAGAAGTTTTAAATTTATTTCAAGAAAAAATAGTTAATAAAAATATTGATTATTTTTAACCAATATTAATTTATTAAACCAAATAATGCATCAGTAAATGTAGGATAAGTATTACTCCATGAAAATAAGTATACAATATATAGAATAACAAATATTATTAGAATTATTAAAATAATAGTTAATATTATGTCTATTATTTTCATTGATTCTTTTTCTTCTTTATAGTGAATATTCTCATGTATTGGCTTATTTTCTTTTTTTTGTTTCTCTATTTCCGGAGATTCTTGATACGATGTTCTATCATAGTAAGTATTATCTACATAATTTTTTTCTTCTAATTTTGGTTGGTATGGTTCATTTGTTAATGGACCATAAAGTTCTTCGTCTCTTGCTAATTGTTCTTGTAATGGAATATTTGGCTCTTCATAGATTTCATCTAGATATTGTTCATATTTTTCTTCTAAATTTTTATTTTGTGAAATTGGTTCTGGTTGATAGCTATGATCTGGATAGATATAATCATCTTCATTATCATCAAAACCTTTTTCTTTAAATGTTTCAATATTTTCAGGTTTTTGTTCTTTTGATTTGTTACTAAAATCTTTTTCCATTTTTGGGTAATAACTTTCTTCAGAATAATCTTCATTGTCTAATTTTTTTTGGAAGTCGTCAATATCAAATGGTTCTATTTTTGGTTTTAATGTTGGAATATCTCTTGTTTGTTCTGGTTCTGTGTATTTTTCTTCTATGTTTTGGTATTGTTCTGGTTCTGTGTATTTTTCTTCTATGTTTTGGTATTGTTCTGGTTCTGTGTATTTTTCTTCTATGTTTTGGTATTGTTCTGGTTCTGTGTATTTTTC